>CAJMHU010000017.1 GCA_905213305.1 uncultured Anaerostipes sp. | reverse complement strand
TCTATATCATGTAGATCTTTTTCAATTTTCCTTTTTTCTTCCATCGCTTTTTGGTATTGTATCTCAAGCTCTTCTGCAAGTTCTTTTTCTTTTAAAAACTGCTGTTCCTCCATTTTGAGAATTTCCAGGCGGTGACGCAGCTCCAGCTGCTCCATGTCGTTTTGGGAAATTCCAAACAACTTTTTGATCCATCTAAGAAATCTTTCTAAAAAAGAGCGTTTCTTCGGAATTGATAATTGAGCCAGAATCTGATCCTGCCGCCTTCTGCATTGTTCCAGACCTTCCGGATGAAAAGGTTTTTTTTGAAGTTCCTCTCTTAATCTGTCGCAGCTGGAAAAAACCGGATGTTTTCTTTTTTTTCTGCGTTTTGCCTTTAAATAATCCAGAGCCTTTCCAATGTCGATCTCGGTGTTGCTGCTTCTTCTTAAATTTGCCATAGAATTCTGCAAAATCTCCTGCATCTGCCTGCCTGTGCGAATATCCGTCTGTGTCATAGAAACAGTCGCGTCAAAAGCATTTTTATGCTCTTCATATATTATATGAGCCAGACTCTGATCCGCAAGAGGAATCTCCTCCATGGTATCTTCCAAAAACAGCCGCACCTTACTCTCCCCTGCATGAAAGTTGCGCCAGACGCGATACCGGTTCCCGCCTTTTTCAAAAATCATAAAGCCGCCATATCTTCCTCCGTGCATCGGAAAATATTTTGTATAATGATCCCTCTTTGCCGCCATCCCCCGGCCTTTTTCCAGTCCGAAAAACATCGCTTCTATAAATCTCCGAATCGTTGTCTTTCCTGCTTCATTTTTCCCGTAGATCACCTGAATTCCATCCGAAAATCCGTAATTTCGATTCTGAAACTTTCCGAATCCGTCAATTGATATTTCTCTGATTCTCATTGTGTCACTCCTTAGAAGCCAAAAGGGCTTCCATCGCATAAGCAAGCGCCTTTGGCTCGTCCTTTAATAGTTCCGCAATTTTTTGAAGCAAAAGATCATCTTCCTTCGATACCCGATCATAATCCCATATACTTTTTGCCCTGAAATGAATTTCCAGAATCTTATACGTTTCCAGCAGCCTTTCCGTATCCAGTGAAATCTCAGGATCGATCTGACCATTGAGCCAAATATCATAAATATGTTCTTCTCCCCGATAAGAAATTTCTGTCTCTATGCGATCCGCAATTTCCTCTCGGCTCATATCCTCCGAAACTGTGATTTCCATTTCGACGTAGTTTCGTTTGGCAAATGGTACAAATTCCACGATTTTTTTTTCCTCTGTAATCTCTCCTTTCATAAACCCATGGCTGCCCGTCTCCGTACGATCCAGAGGCTCCAACGACCCTGCATATGCCATCAAATCTTCAAAAATCACTTCCGGTTTATGAATATGCCCCAGAGCGATATAATCAAATTCCGACCATTTTAGAGCTTCCCGATTTATAGGAATATGTTTTTTGTCTCCCCCATGAGCAAGCAAAATATGAATTCCCTCTGTTCCTGCCGGCTTCATCTGATCATACAAAGCCTCCTCAATCTGCTCTTTCCAGTAACTAAACCCATAAATGGCAGTATCCAATTCCGGAAAGGAAACCTTTTCGACTGATCGGTCCTTTAAAAATGTCACATTTTTTGAAAAAGAATACTGAGAAAGCGGATCATGTTCCTTCAAACAATCATGATTTCCCGCAATCCAGACGACCTTTGTTTTTCGGAGCTTTCCAAGGAGATAATCCACCTCTCGAATTTCCTGACAGGACGGCGGTTCGTGAAAAAAATCACCGGAAATAAGCAGCAGATCAATCTGCTGCTTATCCGCATAAGAAAGCACGTTTTTAAAGGTTTCTTTTATTTCTCTTTCTCTGACTTTTCCCCATGATTTCGTTCGATCTGGTCTCATCCCCCAGTGCACATCCGCAATATGAATAAATTTCATTGACTTCACCTCATCAGAAAGTATACCTTATCGGACAAAGTCCGTCCAGTGCGAAGCACCATGAATTTACAGTTCTCTTTTTTCATAAATTCTATAGGAAATTTCACAGGATGCTCCCCATAAAATCAGCATCACCACAATTCCTGTCTCTGCAGCCCACGGAATATCAATTTTTACTTTCATCGTCTCCTGCAAAAACGCATTACAAAAGGCAAACACGGCAATGGCAATGATCATTGTCATCCTGCCTTTTTCCACTCCCATTTTAAAATTCAGAGGAGTAGTAAGCGCCATCGGAAGCAAACCGGTTACCATAATTTCCAACAAAAATATTTTCAATTGTTCCCACAAAACTACGTTTCCCATTACAAAAATGTTGATTGCTGTTCCAGCCAAATACAGCAATACTCCGGCAAGCAGAAATAAAATTCCCATCAGATATTTACTAAATACCAGCTGCCTTTTTGTCATCGGGAGCGTCTGACTATAAAAATCCCATCCATTTCTCTCATCGTAGGCTAAGGAATTCATTGGTACCATTGACGCGATAAATCCGATATAAAGTCCCCAGAAAATCTGTGAATTCCTCTCCATCAGCGGCGCTGCCACTGCCAGAAGCACAAATAGTATCATGAACATCCGAAAACGGTATATGACCCCATACCATTCTTTGATCATCAAACCTTTCATACCGTCACTTCCTCTCTTTTTTTGCCCAAAATATAATCAACTGCTCCAAAGTCGCCTGTTCCGTTTCATAATCCACAGGAATTTTCTCTCGATTTACAAGAGCCTCCACTCCGTATTCGTTCTCCCGAATCCCAATAACGGCTTCCGGCACAAGCGCTTCCAATTCTTCTTTTGAGGCTTTCAGAATCCCATATTGTTCTATTAACTGATCTTTCTCCTCAAAAATTTCCAGTTTGCCTTCTTTCAAGTACGCAACATAATCACAAAGCTTTTCCAAATCCCCAACAATATGTGAAGAGATTAAAATTGAATGATCTTCCTGTCTTGTAAAATCGTAGAAAATATCTAAAATCTCATCTCGTACCACCGGATCAAGCCCACTGGTGGGTTCATCCATAATCAAAAGCTTTGCCTGGTGAGACAGTGCAACCGCAATTGCCAGCTTCATCTTCATCCCTCTGGAATAATCCTGAAATTTTTTCTTTCCTCTCGGAATAGAAAATTTTTCTACAAGACAATAGAATGTCTTTTCTTCCCAGTTTTTATAAATATTTTTCATAATTTTGTTGATTCGGTCCACGGTGACATACTCGGGAAATCCTGCCTCATCCAACACAACGCCGATCCTCTCTCTGATCGCTGCAAATCCATGGGCATTATTTTTTCCGAGAACCTTGATTTCTCCGCCATCTTTGTGAACTGTGTTTAAAATCATTTTAATCGTTGTACTTTTTCCTGCTCCATTTTTTCCGATCAATCCAAGAATACACCCTGTAGGCAGTGAAAAAGTCATGTCTTTTATCTGAAAATCTTCATATATTTTTGATACATTTTTTAATTCCAACGCATTTTTCATAGTTCATCCTTTCCCACAATTGAAATCATATTTTTCAAATCTTCCAACGTTAATCCACATCCCTTTGATAACTCAATGATCTTTTCCATATAAGCTTCTATCTTCTTTAAGTTCTCTTCCTGAATCAACTCCATGTTCCGTTCTGCCACAAAGCTTCCTTTTCCTGCCACAGAATAAGTAAAACCATCTTTTTCAAGTTCGTCATAAGCCCTTTTGGTTGTAATGACACTGATCCTCAAATCCTTAGCCAAGCCGCGAATACTGGGAAGCATCTGTCCTTCCTTAAGTTCTCCGGAAACAATCATATTCTTCATCTGCTGATAAATCTGCTCATAGATTGGCTGCCCCTTCGTATTACTAATAATAATCTTCAGAAACTCATCTCCTCTCTCATGTCACTTTCTATATACCGTATATGTACAGTATATACAGTAATCACAATTTTGTCAACTATTTCTTACAAAACGGACAAACCGGCTTTCACTCCCAGATCCCTCCATCTTTCTTATCACTGTCACAAAAAAAATCGAAGGAACACCTTCGATTTTTTTGATTCTATTCCATTTTAAACCAGATATCGAAATGCAGAAATCACCCACGATAAAAGATCGATTTTCCACTTTTTCCCGGAATCCATCGCACGCGCTTTTACCTTGGAATTCCTCTGATAGGTTCCTTTCCGGTCTACCTTTAAAGAACCTTCTTTGAGATCCGTAAATTTTTCTTCTAATTGTGCGGTAATTTCTTTTCCCTGTACAACCAACATCGTCTCTGTATCTACATAAGTACTGCGGCAGTCAAAATTATAGGACCCCACAATTGCAATATCATCATCAATGACAAGAGATTTTCCATGAGTGGAATATTTTCCCATATACTCAAATACAGAAACACCGGTATCCAGAATCTCGTCTCTTTTGTTTTTATAATCTGCAGAAGCACAAATATTGTCACCGGAGGCAATGGAATTTAAAATGAGCTGCGTATCCGATATCTTTTTTTTGATCTCTCGCATTCCATCGTACATATCCTCCGAAAAGACAGCATAAGGCGTGTGAATCATAATTCTTTGATCGGCATCCAACATAAGCTCTTTCAAAGTTTCCCATACCACTGGTTCTTTTCCGTAAATATGTGTCGGATTGGTAACAAGTGTCGTTTTCATCGTCGGCACTGTGATCTTTTTGTAGTCAAAGGAAGGACTTTGAAGACTTCTTTCATGCGCCAGCAGTTTTTCAATCTTTTTGGACCGCCGTTCTTTGGACCACCCGTCAAATTTTACTTTGCATACGTCCAAATTCCAAACTTGATGAAAATATGATTTCACCTGCTCCACTGCACTGCCTTTTCCGGTTCCGGCACGGACAATCAAAATTTCCCGATCCAAACCAACACTTTTTCCAGGATATTTCCCCAGAAAATAATCAAAGGTATTGCGACCTCCCATCAGGAGATACTGATCATCCACGATCAAATATTTGTCATGGAGACATCCGTTCACCGTCCACGGTTTTAAAAGATTCGGAGTATTATAAAAACGAATCTCCACATTCGGCTCGCTGCCCACCGCATGAAACATATCTTTTCCACTCATATGGAGCGTTCCGTAAAGACCGTCCACCAAAATTTTTACTTTCACTCCTCTTCTGGCAGCCTGAGTAATCACGGAAAAAATATCATCGGTACTGTTTCCTTCCCGAATATCAAACGTCGAGAGAATGATCTCTTTTTTGGCTTTTCGCATCATGTCCAAGCGTAAGTCCAGTGCCTCCTTGTTATCTTCCACAATCTTTGCGCGATCCGGTCCCTTTTTTCCTGAAGTATTATAAAAATCTTCCACTCGAATCTTTTCTTTGTTTTCGGGACTAACTGATTTCATATGGACAAATGGTGCCAGCATTCCGATCACTACATACAATAAGAAAACCAAAAGAACGACCGCCGTTCTTTTTATAACTTTTTTCATAAGCATTTCCCCCTGTAGGAAAACATTATATCCCAAGGAATCCGGTCCGTCCAGTCTCTGTTGGCTATTTTAATTTCTTTAAAATAGTTTCTGCCGCCGCACAAGCAGGACAATCACAATATCTTGCTCCCTGTGCTTTGATTTTTCTTCCATGTTCTGCCACCTGAGGAGCTTTTTCCTCTCCAAACACTTTGCTTCCATCCTCTGATTCCGCAAATGCAATTAATCCGTCAATAGGAATGAGATCTTCTTCAAGTTCTGCAATATATCGTTTGGTTTCCTCTTCCTCCCTTCCTTCTTTTACCGCTTTAAGCCATCTCTGTGCCGCCTCTTTTGCTTCCGGACTGCATGTTGGCGCTTTGATTAATTCGTTGGTCTTTGCAATAACCTCTTTTAGCAGCTTTTCTTCCATAAGAAACCTCCTTTTTTGATGATTCTCCTATTCAGAATCATTTCTATAATCAACTTACCTGTTCTTTTATTATTTACAATGACACCGAAAATGTCAAGGCAAGTCTCCCTTCCTTATTTATCACGGTTTCCAGCTGCTATGATATGGATATACGAAGCTCGATAGCATGGACCAAGCGGACAAGCCCGGACTTCAGCTCTTCGCTATCACAAATAAGCGTATCATCATTTTCTGATGATACGCTTATTGTCGTTCAATTCTTATTAAGAAAAGAGAACTCTGCCTACTTTTGCAGAACCGCCTGTGCAGCCGCTAATCTTGCAATCGGCACACGGAACGGAGAGCAGGATACGTAGTCTAATCCAGCTCTGTAACAGAACTCTACCGTAGATGGATCTCCACCATGCTCTCCGCAGATTCCAAGGTGAATATCCGGGCGAGTTGCCTTTCCTTTCTTCGCTGCCATCTCAACCAACTGACCGACACCGCTCTGGTCCAATCTTGCAAATGGGTCAGATTCATAAATCTTATTCTCATAGTAAGACTCTAAGAATTTACCGGCATCGTCACGAGAGAATCCAAATGTCATCTGTGTCAGGTCATTGGTTCCGAAGGAGAAGAATTCAGCTTCCTCCGCAATTTCATCTGCAAGCAAAGCTGCTCTAGGAATCTCAATCATTGTACCTACTTTGTACTGAATGTCGGATTCATAGTAAGCTTTTACTTTCTCTGCAGTCTCCACTACCACTTTCTTTACAAACGCAAGTTCTTTCTTTTCTCCCACCAACGGAATCATAATTTCAGGAACGATATCATATCCTTTTTCCTGTTTTACTTCGATTGCAGCTTCCATAACAGCTCTTGTCTGCATTTTGGCAATCTCCGGATACGTCACTGCAAGACGACATCCGCGATGTCCCATCATCGGATTAAACTCGTGCAATGCTGCACGTCTCATATTGATCTCTTCTACTGTTACTCCCATATCCTTTGCCAGAGCTGTAATCTCTTCCATTGTGTTTGGAAGGAACTCATGAAGAGGCGGATCTAAGAAGCGGATTGTAACCGGTCTTCCTTCCATTACCTCATACAAATCTTTGAAGTCTTTCTTCTGATATGGAATCAGCTGATTCAATGCAACTTCTCTTGCCTCTTTGGTCGTAGAAAGAATCATACGGCGAATTTTCGGAATTCTTTCTGCGTCAAAGAACATATGCTCTGTACGGCAAAGTCCAATACCCTCTGCTCCGAATTTTACTGCATTCAATGCATCTGCCGGAGTATCGGCATTTGTTCTTACCTTTAATGTACGAATCTCATCAGCCCATGTCATAATACGATCAAAATTACCGCTGATGCTTGCAGGCACTGTGCGGATTTCTCCCAGATAAATCTTTCCGGTAGAACCATCCAGAGAAATGTAATCTCCTTCTTTGACTGTTTTTCCACCTAAATTAAAAGATTTGCCGTCTTCTGCAAATTTAATATCTCCGCATCCTGCAACACAGGCAGTTCCCATACCGCGGGCAACTACCGCTGCGTGAGATGTCATACCGCCGCGGGCTGTCAAAATACCTTCTGCTGCATGCATTCCCTCAATATCTTCCGGAGATGTCTCCAGACGCACAAGAATGACTTTCAATCCGGCTTCATGATGAATCTTCGCGGTTTCAGCATCAAAATATACTTTACCTGCTGCTGCTCCCGGAGATGCCGGAAGTGCTTCTCCAATCGGCAATGCTGCTTTCAGCGCTTCTGCATCAAAGTTCGGATGCAGCAGCTGATCCAAAGCTTTGGCATCAATTCTTGAGACAGCCTCTTCCTTGGTAATCATTCCCTCATCCACTAATTCACATGCAATACGCAAAGCCGCAGTAGCAGTTCTCTTGCCATTTCTTGTCTGAAGGAAATAAAGCTTCCCTTCCTGAATGGTAAATTCCATGTCCTGCATATCGCGATAGTGATCTTCCAGCGTATGTGCAATCTCCATAAACTGCTCGTAGCAATCCGGAAGATCCTCAGCCAGTTTTGTAATCGGCTGCGGAGTACGCACACCTGCTACTACGTCCTCACCCTGTGCATTAATCAGATATTCTCCGTAGATCTGTTTTTCACCTGTGGACGGATTTCTTGTAAACGCAACACCGGTTCCTGATGTATCTCCCATATTACCGAATACCATGGTCTGAACGTTCACCGCTGTTCCCCAATCCCCAGGAATATCGTTCATTCTGCGGTAATAGATCGCACGAGGGTTGTCCCAGGACCGAAATACCGCCTTAATTGCTTCAAACAGCTGATCTTTTGGATCCTGAGGGAAATCTTCTCCTAAAGCTTTGCGATAGATCCCCTTATATCTCTTGATCACTTCTTTCAGATCATCTGCATCTAAATCTGTATCGAACTGAACGCCTTTTTCTGCCTTGATGTCATCTAAAACATCCTCAAATTTTGCTTTGTCAACTTCTTTTACAACATCTGAGAACATCTGAATAAAACGACGATAAGAATCATAAGCAAATCGAGGATTTCCTGTCTTCTTAGCAAAACCTTCGACTGCTGCATCATTCAATCCCAGATTCAAAATAGTATCCATCATACCAGGCATGGATACTCTGGCTCCGGAACGAACAGAAACTAAAAGCGGGTCTTCAAGGTCTCCGAACTTCTTACCCTGAATCTCTTCCAATGCTGCCATAGCTTCGTAAACCTGCTGTGCTACTTCATCACTGATCTTTCCACCGCACTCATAATAATTGGTACATGCTTCTGTGGTTACTGTGAATCCCTGAGGAATCGGCAGATTTAAGCCTGTCATCTCTGCCAAATTGGCACCTTTTCCTCCAAGAAGGTTGCGCATATCCGCATTTCCTTCACTAAACTTATAGACCCATTTTGTTGACATGTTAATACCTCCTAAATTTAAGTTCTGTCACATCATATGTCATTGGATTTATTGTACCACACTTTTTATGTTTTGGGAAATATTTTTATATGTTTTTCACAATTTTTTTTATTATTTTGCATATTTCTTATGAATTCTGTATACTTCGATACAAAAACCAAAATTTCTCCCCAGACAAAGGATTTTCTTTCAACAGAATCCACAAAATCTAATGACTTTCCCTTCTTTTTTTGATAGAATAATACCATTCGTCCAAAGACCGGACGTCAGTGACAGAGGCTGTAAATATTTTAAAATTTAGAAGGAGTGATTTTTTTGGATATTATCATTATTATGTGCATCGGAATTTTGGCAGGACATTTTATTGTGCCAAAAAAATTGAAACACTGGAATCAACGAATTTCTTTTTTTGTACACTGCTCTTAATTTTTTCTATGGGAGTTATGCTTGGACAGCGGGAAAACTTTCTAAAGGATCTGATCTCTTTGGGAATGGTCAGCTTTCTCTTTTTCTTAATTCCTGTTTCCCTGTCCATTCTATCCGTTTATATTCTCACCAAACGATTTATGGAAAAGAAAGAGGTTTCGGAGCAATGATGGTTATACTCACAATTCTTGCTTTATTTGCAGGTCTTTTATACGGAATTTTTGAAATTAATTTCCCTGTGATTTCTATCCTCAGTGAACATTCCGATTTTATTTTATATCTTCTGATGTTCTCTGTGGGCATCAGCGTCGGGATGTATCAGGGAATTGTCCGAAAAATCAAAGCTTATCATCTTCGGATTTTTATCATCCCTCTGGGAACCATTTTAGGCTCTGTCACCGGAGGACTCCTGTGCTCCGTGTTTCTTCACATGCCCTTAGAGCAGGGAACTGCTGTCGCCAGCGGAATGGGATGGTACAGTCTCGCCGGAGTAACGATCGGAAACTTAGGCGGTGCCGAACTTGGAAGTATTGCTTTTTTAAGTAATCTTATGAGAGAAATTTTTTCGTTCCTCCTGATTCCTCTTTTAGCTGTAAAACTAAATTTTTACACATGCATCGCTCCTGCAGGCGCAACAAGTGAAGATACTACGCTGCCTGTGATTCTTAAATACACCAACGAAGAAACTGTTGTTTTGTCTGTTCTAAACGGAATGATCTGCTCTTTTTTCGTTCCCCTTTTAATTTCATTCTGCTTCTATATTTTTTAAGCCTACGCTAGCGCACAGGCTCTCTTGCATCCAGATTATGAAGATACTTTTTCGTATCTTTTCTCATAAGATCCGACAAAGCGATCACTGCAATTAAATTAGGAATTGCCATCAAAGCATTTAACGTATCCGCAGCCGTCCACACCATATCCAATGCCGCCACCGGGGCAAGGAAAGAGACTGCTACATAAAGAATTCGATATAAAACCAGCACCTTTTCTCCCGCCAGATACTCTATGCAGCGTTCTCCGTAGTAAGCCCATCCGAGCACTGTTGAATATGCAAAGCACAACATGCCAAGAGTCAAAATCACAGGTCCCAGAATCGGAATCTGAGAAAACGCAAGAGATGTCAGCTCTCCTCCGTTGGTCACAGATTCCATATGAATCGCGGGATTCTTCATGATTGTCGTCACCAGAACAAGACCTGTCATAAGACATACCACAACCGTATCCCAGAAGGTTCCGGTTGATGAAACCAGCGCTTGGCGTACAGGATTTCTCGTCTGAGCAGCAGCCGCAGCAATTGGAGCAGACCCCAAACCAGATTCATTGGAAAAAAGTCCCCTTGCAACCCCATATCGCATAGCTGCTCGAATTCCGCTTCCCGCCAATCCTCCGGCAGCTGCTCCCGGAACCCATGCCAGACGGCAAATAGTCTGGATTGCCGGTATAATAAAATCGCAGTTCATAAATAAAATCACCGCACATCCTGCTATGTAAAATGCCGCCATCATCGGAACCAGTTTTTCACAGACCTTTGAAATTGACTGTATCCCGCCAAAAATTACAATAGCGGTCAGCCCTGCAACGACTACGCCAACAACCGAAGACGGAATGCCAAAATTTATTTTGCATACTTCTGCAATAGAATTCACCTGCGCTGCACATCCAATTCCAAAAGAAGCAAATCCTGCGAAAATCGCAAATAAAACTCCCAGCCACTTCATATGCAGCCCGCGTTCCAAGGCATACATTGCACCTCCCAACATTCTCCCATCTCTTGTTTTTACTCGAAACTTCACGGCAATATAGGCTTCTGCATATTTCGTCGCCATGCCAAGCACTCCGGTCAGCCAACACCACAATACTGCCCCTGGTCCTCCAAGTACAATGGCTGTTCCAACGCCAATAATATTTCCTGTTCCGATGGTTGCTGCCAGCGCAGTCGTCAGCGCTCCAAATTGTGAAACTTCGCCTTCTGCATCCGGCTCTCTGGACACCGACAATAAAATTCCCTTTGTAATGGAATACCGCTGGATAAATCCTGTACGGATTGTTAGAAAAACATGAGTTCCCAAAAGCAACAGAAGCATCGGCCATCCCCACACCATTTCGTTAAAGCTCTTTATTCCATCCCCAATCATATCAAGCATCTTTTTCCCCTCTCTTTCTTACCACGGCAAAAATTTTTTCAGAACACAGCAGATAATTCCTCTTCCTCCGCACATCGTGTGCATCCCGCGGAGCGTTTTGATCCAGGAAAGTGAAAACGTTCCTAATATCAAAAAAAGATTCCGAGGACTTCTGTGAATCTTCGGAATCTTTTGTATCATTTATCATAACTGTGTCAAATTTCTCTTATTTTACCATAGATAACAACTTCATGCAAGCGATGAATTTTCTGTTATTTCACAAGTTTTCCAATGGCAGCTGGAACTGCATCAATGCGGTCATGACTTTTTAAAACTTCTTCTCTATAATCCTTTTTGGGAACCTTTTTTTCTTTCTTGCTGATTTCCCAGAAAGGTCCTCCGGCATTGGCTCCTTGTTTTCCCTGCTGTACTACATCTTTTAGAGACCACGTTTTATAAGTATTTGCTCTGCTTCCCACGTCTACAATTTTCACCTGATCTTTTCCAACCATTCTTGTAAGAACTACAAAGTGTCCGCTGTCTGTAAAATCTCCCGGTCCCATCAGTGCAACGACCGGATGCCCGGCTCTCAAGGCTTTTTCCACGGCATCTTTACTGTATCCGAGACCTTTACAATTCAACCCATACAGCTTTGATAATCCCGGAACCACACTGTGCGAACATCCCTGTCCGGTGTAATACCAGCCATGTTTGTATGCCTGATCGCACATTTTCGGCACATCCGCCTTCTTTCCGGTCAGAGAACTGTAACACACCGCAACTGCAGTCGGTCCGCATCCTGCCGCCTGTATAGTACTTCCTCCAATTTTCTCACCCGGATAATCCGCCTGATTATAATATACCACCTTTAACTGCTGATTCTGCTCATCCGCCAATATCCCTACTGGCTGCGCCGCCAGCATCACTGTTATCGCCGCTGCCGCCATCCATTTGCTTGTCTGTTTTAAGATCTTCATAACAACCTCCGGCTTCGCCTTCTTTCGACAAATTTTATTTCCTATGCGATTATACCAAGGTTCATTATGTTAATCAAGTATTTCAAATGTTAATTTTTTATTAAATCTTTCCTTTCATAAGCCCCCGGGATTCCCATCTGTATCCGATATTTTGCCACCGTTCTTCTGGAAATTTTAACACCCTTTTTCTCAAGCTTTGCAGCAATTTTCTGATCACTCACAGGTTTTTGACCGTCTTCTTCTCCTATAATTCTGCGAATCATATCCTTCATATCCTCCGAGGTACATTCCTGACTTCCGAAGGTATAAGAAACTCCGAAAATTTCCCGAAGACTGACCGTTCCATATGGATATTGTATATATTTTCCTTTGACCGCACGACTGACCGTTGAAACATGCATTTTAATATCATCTGCAATATTTTGCATGGTCATCGGTTTCAGTTTCCCGCCCTTTTTAAAATAATCCTGCTGACGCTCTAACATTGCCCCGGAAATTTTCAGAAGAGTCTCTCTCCTTTGCTCAATACTCTCAATAATCCAACGGCATCGCTCATATTTTTTTTGAAAATATTCTTTCAGCTGGGAATCTTGTGCCTGCTCCATCATTTTTACATAATAATCATTGATAGAATAATCTCCGATCCAGCTGTCATTTAAATAAATCCTTCCCTCTCCATTCTCCCATTCTATTATGATATCCGGCACAATATACTCGGAAGCTTCCCAGGAAGCGCCAAAAAAAGGTCTTGGATTCAACTGTTGAATCTTAAATATATATTTTCTTACCTGCGCCGTGGAAATCCTGAGCTTTCTTGAAATCACAGATAATTTCCCCAGCGCAATATCCTCCAAATGTTCTTCAATGATGCATTGAAGATCTTCATTGAGTTCCTCTTCCCGTTCCAACTGAAGCTTCAGACACTCTGCTAAATGAACTGCAAACACTCCCGGCGGCTCTAACTGTGTCAGAATTCTTCTTAAATTGTCCACTTCCTCCACAGATACACCGAATTTTTTCCCGATACTTTCCAATGGAATTCTTAAGAGTCCGGAATCTTCCAGACACTCTGCCATATATCCCATGATCTCCCACTGTACTTTGGTATAATGTTTCGGATTCAGCTGTTCCATGAAAAAGCTTTTCGGATCTTTTGGAGCTTGATCCGCAATTTCCGGATACTGCATTTGAGATTCGACCGCCCTTGCCCCTTTTCTCACAAAAAATTCTTTGTCCGAGGGCTGATACTCCAACATAGGATTTTCTGCGAATTCATTTTGCAGAAACTGCTCCATCTCATAATTGTCAAATGAAAGAATTTTCAATGACTGTATCTGAAACTGACTCAGCTGCTGCGAAAGTTCTTGTTCCATCTCTAATTCAAACGACATCTCATCTCCTCCAGTTTTACTATTGTATTTCCCAGATAATATCATTTACCGTTACACTTTTTTTCCAAAAAACTGGCACGTAAAATTGCATTCTCACCGTATTTTTCTCTGATTCGATCAATGGAAGCATCGAGCTTCTCCAGTTTCTCCCGCCTTTTCTGGTCAAACAATCCCATCTGTGCAAATTCATTCCCGCTCAAATCGGTAGCGCGAATTCCCAACAGCCTTACAGACATTCCCTGATAATTTTCCCGGTAAAGCTCTCTCGCAGCCGCAGAAATTTCCTCGGTAATGTCCGTGGGAACCAAAAGCTTCCTCTGGTGAGTCCTGCGTCGAAACATGGTATCCTTGACTTCCACACAAATACAGGAAGTTTTCATGTTATCTTTGCGCAGTCTCAGGGCGACCGTTTCCGCAAGAGAAATCAGCACGTGATCAATTTCTTTTAAATCTGAAAGATCTCTCGGCAATGTGGTACTGTTTCCGTACCCTTTGTTCAAGCTTTCCTCTGCTTCCACCGGAGAATAATCAATCCCTCTTGCATAATTATATAAAGTCTGTCCGTGTTTATTCCCCACATGAGCTTTCAGCATCGCGAGATCTAATTTTTCAAGCTCTCCGATTGTACGGATACCCAAAAGCTCCAGCTTTTTCTGTGTTGCTCTGCCCACAAGAAACAAGTTCCGAACAGGAAGAGGCCACATTTTCTCCGGAATTTCCTCCGGAAATAACGTGTGTGCTTTATCCGGTTTTTCAAAATCCGATGCCATTTTTGCCAACAGCTTATTGGGCGCAACTCCGATATTTACGGTAAATCCAAGTCGGTCACGAATCTGATTCTTTAAAAGATTGGCTGCCGCCACCGGACTTTCATAAGCCCCTATGGTCTCGGTCATATCTAAAAAGGCTTCGTCTACACTATATTGTTCCAAAGTCGGTGAAAATTTCAATGCTTCCTCAATAAACGCTCTGGAATACCGCCGATACATGTCATGATCCGGACGGCAGATTTTCACCTCTGGACACTTTGTCACAGCCTCTCTGACCGTTTCTGCCGTTTGAATGCCAAATTGTTTTGCCGGTATGGATGCTGCCAGAACAATTCCGCGGCGGCGGCTTTCATCTCCGCCGATAATTGCCGGAATTTCCCGAAGATCTATTTCCTCTCCAAGATCTTTCAGTCGGTGAACCGCCTCCCAGCTTAAGTAAGCAGAATTGACATCCACATGAAAAATAATTCTTTGCTTCATCCATCTTCTCCTAGATCGCTTTTCCCAACGGTTCTCCCTGAAGAATTTTTGTTTCGCATTGCAGCCGCGTCCGCTCCAAAAGTTCTTTCT
Organism: uncultured Anaerostipes sp.; assembly: GCA_905213305.1. Classification (GTDB taxonomy): domain Bacteria; phylum Bacillota; class Clostridia; order Lachnospirales; family Lachnospiraceae; genus Anaerostipes. The sequence goes on along the minus strand of CAJMHU010000017.1, from coordinate 18,304 downwards.
GAATCTCGACTTTTCCCTTTTCAAAAAAGAGAAGAATCGTAGAACCTCCAAATTCAAAATATCCCTTTTCCTGACCTCGTCTCATCCTTCCCGCGCCGTGATGATTTACAATTTTTCCAACCATCAGAGCGCCCACTTCCACTTGTACCACATTCCCAAAATGCTCGGTTTTCATCATTGTAAATTCCCTTGCATTTTCTTTATAAATTTTCACAAAATCATTTGCCTTTGGATTCACCGTATGATAAATTCCGGGAATAAACCGATTTTTACTTTTGATTCCATCATCAAAGTAGCAATAACGGTGATAATCGTCCACCGTCAATCGAAGAATCACCGCATACCCTCCCTGAAAACGTCTGGCAATCTTTCGATCTCTCAGCAGTGTTTCCACTGTATATCTGGTATCCTTTACAACAAAAGAGGTATCCTCCCGAATCGGATAGACACTGACTTTTCCATCACAGGGGCTTGGTAAGTAGGATTTGTCCTCCGGCATAGGGCGCATTCCCTTTTTTATTTTTCTCGTAAAAAAATCATTATAGGAACCATAGGTTTTCTCCTCATACTGGCTCATGGCAATATGGTTTCGCCTGATAAAGCCTTGGATCAGACATTTTGAAAAAGGAGAACTTAAAAAAGCTCCCCCCAACTTTGACACCCAGGGTCTGGTTAAAACCTTCAGACCAATCTGTCCTCCCACCGTCTCATAAAGAAATCTGATCAAACGATCTTGTCCGTTTTCTTCCTCATAAACATTTCCGTCTCTATCTGCATATTTCATCCAATCTCTCCTTTTCCCATTGGTTCCCCAAACCGAACTCTTTCCCTGCACATGAAATTTTGCATTTTATAAGCAGCAAAACATCTTAAACGCTACCACCGCTCCAATTACAACAAACGCAAGCATACATTTCTTTCCCGGCTTAAACACCTTAAAATCAATGACAAACAAAAGGGCAATCACCAAAATCATCCCAATGTATATGTACGGAAATTCCTGATAAAAAAATCGTCGAAGCTGGTAAACAATCGGTATAATCAATGCGACAGAAGTCACCGGAAGTCCCTGATAATGTTTTCTTCTGGAACTGCTGTGCGCCTGGCGCTGCTCTTCGGTTACATTAAAATAGGCAAGACGAATAACCGCCCCCAAAATATACATCATATAAATGATCTTTGCATACCACGTGTCCATGCCAAGACAATACCCAATGACAACCGGGTATGCTCCAAAACAGACAAGGTCGCAGAGTGAATCAATTTCGATTCCAAATTTCTTCGCATCCTCACTTCGCTTTATCTTTTTGGCAATGGTTCCGTCGTACATATCGGTAAGCCCCGAAAGCATCAAACATAAAATTGCAATCTTAAAATTCCCATGAAATGCCTGAGACATTCCGAATACAGCACTGACAACACCTAAATACGTTAAAATCACTGATACATTATAAAATCCTATCATACTTTTTCCCTCTATTCCTTCCTTTTTATGGTAACATGCGCCACGCCTGTCATCACAGCGCTGATCAATACCAATGCGTAGTAACTGATTCCCCGGCTCAAAAGCATCGCCGGATACAAAAGCCCCCCTGTAAAAATCTTTTTGAAAATACTCAAAAACAATCCTTCGCTGATTCCCATTCCTCCTGGAAGCGGCAGCATATCCACAGAAATTGAAATCACACATTGAAGCGCAACCACATCCATAAAGCCCAGTGCCGAAAGCCCCATTGCCCGATACACAAGATAGGTAATGGAAAAATGAAAAATTCTCTGAAGCAGTGTCACCACAAACATCCGAAATATAAAGACCGGATGCTCCTTTATGACCAAAGCCGCCTTATGATACTTTACCATAGATCTCTGAAATTTTTCCAGACGCTCCTCTTTCTTCTTTAGAATGTGAATTCTCTCCAGGAAGCGAACCAGCCATAGAACAATTCTTGAGGCAAGCGTCGGCTCAAATACAAGAATCAACATAAAGGTCACACACGCCACATTCAGAAAAATTCCCAGATAAAAGAAAAATGCAGCGCCCCCGATATATTTTGTAATGAGAGGATACCGAAATAAGAAAATTAGCGCTCCCAAAAATACCAAAACAAATTTATATAAAATGGTTACGATCATTAAGATCACTGTTCCCACCGATACATCCACTCTGTCACGATTCATATAATAAAGCTGCATCGGCTGTCCGCCGCTGGCAGAAGGCGTAATACAGCTGAAGAAAAATCCGACAAAGGAATATTTTATACAGTTGCGCTTGGGAACATTATCATATCGAAGCAGTCGAAGCATCCGATAGATGATATAGGACTCACTGCACACAAAGATCAAAATCAATCCCAATCCGGCAATATAATATATGGGCCGCACCGATTTTAAAACTTCCGATAACTCCGATAGTTCCTTTCCTTTCAAGACTGCATAGGCGGTCAGACCAAATAGCACAAAAAAGAACAATGTATTGCCGATGATCGTTTTCTTATTTTTCATACAATCTACCCCTTGATCTCAGATAATCTCCCTGGATGTTCCTCCTCGTTTTGCTTTTCAAATCCCAAAATTTCATTGACCTTCTGAAATACCTTCCACAGGTTCTGATACCACTGCGTCTTCTGACCAATCCAATAGCAGACCTCTCCTAAAAGAAGTCCTCCGGCTACATCAATGATGTAATGTTGTTTGGTCACCTGCGTTGAAACGCACACAAGCAACGCAAATATCATCGAAAATCTTCGATACCATTGAGGAATCTCCCTCTTTCCCCGAATGCCGATATAGCAAAACCAACTGACCAGACAGTGAATAGACGGAAATAAATTTGCCGACTGATCAATGGAATACACCATGCGAAGCGCCTGATCCCAAAAGCCCGTTCCTGTAATCTCCGGCCGCACCAGCGTGGTGGGAAGCAGTACAAAAATCACACCGCAAATCACTCTTGACAAAAAATCCCCCACAAGGAAACGATACATATGCTCTTTTCCGATTCTGCAGATCAGAATATAATTCAATGCCCAAAAAATATAGCAAATGAGATAAATACTGGTAAATTCCGGTATCACAGGAACCATTCGATCAAAAGACGTTGTAAAATCATAATGGTGGAAATCCTTGCACAAAACCATAGTTCCAGTATAAATCAAAGTATTAAAAACAAAGGCAGAAATTAGCGGAATCACCGCATATCTTGGTATGAACCCTAAAATATTATCTTTTCGATTCATCGTCTGCTCCTTTCGACAGACAATTTTCATCCTAATGAAAACCGCCGTATGTTATAAGAATCATGTCAAATTTTTGACATGATTCCTATTTATTATATCTTCCCTTCCTGCAAAAGTAAAGAAAACACCCTACTTTTAATATTTTTGTAAGAATTTCAATACGCCTTTCTTTTTTTCTCCTTTGCCTTTTCTATGAAACAGCCCGTAAATGCAAGGAACAACCAAAAGTGTCAAAAGGGTTCCATAAATCAATCCTCCGATTGTTACAATTGCCATCGGCTGCATCATCTCGGCGCCCTGACCAAATCCCATTGCCATGGTTGAAAGTCCGAGAATGGTTGTGAGCGCCGTCATAAGAATCGGACGAATTCGCATCGTTCCCGCCGTTAAAATAGCGTCTTCAAAGGCATATCCCTGTTCTCTTAACTGATTGATCGTATCCACCAATACAATTCCGTTATTTACTATAATACCCGACAGCATAACGAATCCAATCATGGCGATAGCACTCAAATCTTTTCCTGCAAGCAAGAGTCCCAAAAATCCTCCGGTAAAAGCCATCGGAATGGTAAATAAAATAATAAACGGAGATTTCAGAGACTGGAACTGGGCAACCATAATCAAATACATAAATGCAACCGCCAGCAGCAGCATTAACCCAATCTGCTGTGTCGTGTCCTGAATGGATTCGATCTCACCGCCCATGGAATAAGAATATCCCTTCGGCATTTTATATTTCGTTAAATTTTTCTGTACCGCCTGACTGACTTTTCCAATATTGTAATCATCCTTTAATTCCGCAGTTACGGTTAACATCCGCTCCTGCTGGTTTCGGCTGATGGATGAGAGACTGTCGCTGGTCCTCAGACTGGCAACATCATCTAATCTCACCTCTTTGCTCTGTCCGCCGACAGTTCCGGTAAGTTTAAACTTTTTCAGTCCATCGCGAGTCATTGTATTCTTTGCGCGATTTCCCACATTCACACTAAATTCTTTTTCATCCAAAGAAATCGTTGTCGCCTGAGAAGCATCTTTTAACTGAGCATTTAACTGCTGATACACACTTGCAACAGTCAGCCCATATTTTGAAGCCTTTTTCTTATTCACTGTAACATGAATATCCGGCGTTGTTTCCTCACTGCCATCGGTCACATTCTTCGTTCCTTTTGTCTTTTCCACAATCTGTGCAAAATCCTGACCAATTTCCCGCAGCTTTTCAAGATCATTGCCCTTCACCTCAATGGAAATTCCGCTTCCTCCCAGAGCACTCATATCCATACTGGATTCTTGTACCTGAATCTCACAGTCAAATTTCTTTGTTTTCCTTAAAATTTCGTTTTTAATTTCTCTGTTGGTTTTCTTCTTATTTTCCTTTAACAGTATGTACATACTGGACTGATCTTTCGTACTGCCTGTGGATGTGGATGCCATTCCGGAGGAACTATCCGATGAAATCATCGCCGCAACGCTCTTTACATCCTTAATTTCCTTTACCTTGTGAAGTACTGTATCTGTCATAGACGCAGTTTCTTCCATGGAAGAGCCTGTTGGCATTTTCAGAGATAACGTCATCTGCGTACTGTCCATACTTGGAATCAAAGAGGTTCCGAGATTGGCAGCTCCGGCGATACTGACCACGAACAAAGCCATCGTTAGAAACACCGTCAGAACCTTATGACCAAAGATCGGTCCCATTACTCTCTGGTATAGATTCTGAACTTTATGAATCAGATGATTGTCTTTTTCCGTCACCTTATGAAGAACTCCTGCCGACATCATCGGCACAAAGGTCACTGCCACAATCAGACTGGCAAGAAGAGAGTAACCGATGGTCAATCCCATATCCACAAACAGCTGTCTCGTAATCCCGGTGGTAAAGACAATGGGCAAAAATACAGAAACCGTTGTCAAAGTGGAAGAAGTAATCGCTCCTGCCACTCCTTTTGCCCCGACAATTGCCGCCTCCTTTACCGGAACCCCTTCCTTGCGAAGCCGGTAAATATTCTCAATGACTACAATGGAGTTATCCACCAGCATTCCGACACCCAGCGCCAGCCCCGAAAGAGAAATTACATTCAGGGTGATTCCACTAAAATACATTAGCACCACTGCAAAAACGACACTTAACGGAATCGAGCATGCAATAACAAAGGTTGGCTTGATATCTTTTAAAAACAGCAGAAGAATCATAATTGCCAGTCCGGCACCCATCAAAAGATTATCAATGACAGATCCGGTTACCATATCAATATAAACTCCCTGATCCATAATATTCACATAATGGAATCCTTTATTTTCCTTTGTGAGCTCTGCCATTCTATCTTCAATCCGATGTGCCACATCTGCTGTAGAATAATTATTCTGCTTCTGAACAGACAAAATGACCCCATTATTACCATTGACACGACAGTAAATGTCATTGGCATTGTCAATGATCGCTACATCTGCCACATCACTGAGTCTGACCGGAGGAATTCCGTCAATGCCCAGATCCATCAGCTCCATATCCTGAAGCTCTTTCAAATTCTCTGCTTTATCTCCTACTCGAACCAGATATTGTACATTATTTTCTGTAATATATCCCGCCGGCATCTCAAAATTCTGTGCCGTCAAAAGCGCCTTAACATTTTCCACCGTCAACTTATCTTTGATATTCGCTGCAGCCTCTGCCTGTTTTTTACTTTCATCAAGCTTTTGCTGACTACTCTGAAGTTGTGATTCTCCCTGTGCCAGCTGAATCTCTCCCATAGTCATTTTCTGATTGGCAGCGGCAGATTGTACTGAAAATTCTGTTAAATTTGTGCGGATCTCTTTCTTTCCCTGCTGAATCTGTTTTAAAGCCTTTTGCAGCGATTTTAAATTTTGATCCATGGTTTTCAGCGATTGTTTTGCTGTCTTCTGCTGCTTCTTCAACTCATTTACCTGAGCAGCCATCTGAAGTTTCTCTGCCCCGTCTAAGACCTTCATTTGCTCTTCCATCTTCTGAATCTGCTGATTTAAGGCTTTCAGTGTTACATTCAATGCCGTCCTCTGTGTTTTTAAGCTGGTAATCGCACTGGTGACTTCCACTTCCTTTTGAGCCAGACTCATCTGTCCGTCTGACAAAGCCGTCTGAGCTTTTGCCAGCTGCGTATTCGCCTTAGTGCGCTGGACATCCAATGTATTTTTTCCGGATTCCATCTGGGCTTTTGCCTGATCAATCTTATTTTGTGCTTCCTCAAACTGACCGTTTAATGCTTTTTGGATTTTGTTGTTTAGTTTTTCTATTTTTTTCTCATTAATGATCGCATTGATCTGTTCCTTGACCAGGCCGGTGCTGCTCACAGAAGCCACTCCGTCGACCGCCTCAATGGACGGTGTAATTTTATCATTTATCAAATCAGACAGCTCTGCGGTACTTAATTCATCTGAGTCCATAGCCGTTACCATAACAGGCATCATATCCGGATTCAATTTCATAATCGTTGGATTTCCAACCTCATCCGGCCAATACCCCTTTATCATATCAAGCTTTTCCCGCATATCCAAAGATACCGCATTCATATCCGTATCTCCCTCAAATTCCATCACGACCATCGACATATTTTCACTGGAGATAGAATTTACTTCTTTAATATTAGAAATTGTCGCCATGGATTGCTCGACTGGTTTTGTTACCGTCGTCTCTACAGTCTCCGGAGATGCCCCCTGATATGTCGTCATGACAATTGCATAGGGAAGTTCCATGCTCGGCAGTAAATCCGTAGTCATTTTTGTAAAAGAGACAATCCCCAGAATAATCACCAGGACAACACCCACAATTACCGTATATGGTTTTTTTACACTAAATTTTGAAATCATTTTTTCACCTTTTCCGTCTAAATTTTGTTATCCAATCACCGGAAGTGTCAAAAGACACATTCCGGGATTGCAAGCGGTCGCCAAAGTAATTTAATGATATTCCACTAAAAAAAAGAAGTCAACCTTTTTTGAATATTCTGCTCTGTATTCACGTACAATAAAAAGAAAACAAAGGAGATTAATAAAATGAATGAAACTTATCCTTTTTCATTGGAACCATTACCCTATGACTACGATGCTTTAGAACCTGTTATCAGTGCTGAAACCCTGCAATTTCACCATGATAAGCATCTTGCAACTTATGTGGAGAAATTAAATAAAGCTCTGGAACCCTATAAAGAACTTCAATCCATGACTCTGGAACAGTTATTAACTGAGCCGCTGACAGTACCTGACAGCGTCAAAACAGAAATCAAAAATAACGGAGGCGGGGTCTATAATCATCAGCTCTATTTTCGGTGCATGAAGCCGGCTGAAGATTCTGTTCCTCCTGCCGGAACTTTAAAAACAATGATTGACAGCGCCTTCGGTTCCTTTGACACCTTTGTCAGAGACTTAACCAATGCTGCCTTAACACAATTTGGCTCCGGCTATGGCTGGCTGGTTCTGCATGATGGAATGTTAGAAATCAAACAAATGGCAAATCAGGACGTTCCTTTGGGAAAAAATACGACGCCTCTGCTTCCGGTGGATGTATGGGAACATGCATATTATCTTCAGTATCAAAACCGAAGAGTCGACTATGTGAATAATTGGTTCTGCCTGATCAACTGGAATTATGTAGAAGAGCTTCTTTCCTGTGCAATGAACTCATAATCAAAATTTTGTGCAAATCACATTTCCTATAAAAAAATCGGCTTCCTAAGAAACCGATTTTTTTATCATTTTATTTCATTTATTCTACGCTATAGTTTGGAGCTTCCTTTGTAATGTGGATATCATGAGGATGACTCTCTTTTAAAGAAGCCGCGGAAATTTTTACAAATTCCCCGGTTTCCTGCAATGTCTTAATGTCTTTTGCACCGCAGTATCCCATACCGGAGCGAAGTCCTCCCAGCATCTGGAAAATTGTATCCTCGACAGTTCCTTTATAGGCAACCCGACCTTCAACACCTTCCGGAACTAATTTTTTCGCATTGGTCTGGAAGTAACGATCTTTGCTTCCATTTTCCATAGCTGCCAGAGATCCCATTCCACGATAAACCTTATATTTTCTTCCCTGATATAATTCAAAATCTCCAGGACTCTCATCACATCCTGCCAGCATACTTCCCAACATACATACATCTGCTCCGGCAGCAATTGCTTTCGTAATTTCTCCGGAATATTTAATACCGCCGTCTGCAATAATCGGGATTCCGGCTTTTTTTGCTTCTTCGTATGCGTTCATGATGGCTGTAATTTGAGGAACTCCAATTCCGGCAACTACGCGGGTTGTACATATAGATCCCGGTCCGATTCCAATCTTGACACAATCTGCTCCGGCTTCAATCAATGCCTTTGCTCCTGCTCCTGTTGCCACATTTCCTGCAATTACCTGAAGATCCGGGAATTTTTCTTTTACCATCTTTACGACATTCAATACATTTGCAGAATGTCCATGAGCAGAATCTACAACAATGACATCCACATGGACATTAACCAGCGCCTGTACCCGGTCCAGAACGTCTGCGGTAATTCCGACACCGGCTCCGCAGAGCAGTCTTCCCTGATCATCTTTTGCCGCATTCGGATACTTAATCTGCTTTTCAATATCTTTGATTGTAATTAAGCCTTTTAAATTAAAATCATCGTCCACGATCGGAAGTTTTTCTTTTCTCGCTCGTCCGAGAATCTGCTTCGCCTCTTCTAAGGTAATTCCCTCTTTCGCTGTGACCAATCCCTCTGAAGTCATAGATTCTTTAATTTTCTTTGAAAAATCTGTCTCGAACTTCAAATCACGGTTGGTGATGATTCCCACCAATTTGGTTCCCTCTGTAATCGGCACACCGGAAATCCGGAATTTGGACATTAAATCATCTGCATCCTGAATGGTATGTTCTGGTGATAATGAAAATGGATCTGTTATAACTCCGTTTTCTGAACGCTTTACCTTATCAACTTCTTCCGCCTGTGCCTCGATTGACATATTTTTATGTATAATTCCGATCCCACCTTGTCTTGCCATGGCAATTGCCATACGGTGCTCTGTTACCGTATCCATGCTGGCGCTCATCAGCGGAATATTCAACTGAATTTTATTTGTCAAACGTGTGCGTGTATCCACATCATTTGCGATTACTTCTGAAAATGCCGGTACCAATAACACATCATCAAATGTAATTCCTTCACCAATTAACTTACCCATTGTTTTCCTCACTTTCTTGTATATTGTCATATTTTTAGATATGTTAACAAATCCAATCTGTCCTGTCAATAATAATTCTCTGATTTTATTAATGAAAAAGGAATTATTGCTGCTGCAATAACTCCTCTTATGATAATGATACCAAGGACTTCGATATCTCTTCTAAACATTTCCTAATCTTCTACAATGGAAATCTTACTTCCCACGCAAAGCTTTGGCATCGGTTTGGCTTCCACACAAATACTTCCCGGAAGCCCTGCTTCTTTTGCACCGCTAAATACAACGGTTAAATGTCCCAGTGTTTCCAAATTAGACTGGGCAATATCTCCCACCGCGGTAATCAGATACTCCTTCTGATCAACGATCAGTCTGTCTCCCTTTTTGATTGTTCCATCTACTTGCTTCTGGTCAATAAAATGACAAAAGTCTTTCAATGTCTCCGGCACATTTTCTCCAAACAGAACAAACATGCCTTCCTCAAAAAAAGCATCTACCTGTTCCCCCAATTTGATAATGTCGGTCTGAAATATTGCTTTCCCCATTTGGAATCCTCCTTTTACTTTCCTTGTAATTTCTGATCAATTGCTGCTGCCGCTTTCTTTCCGGCTCCCATTGCAAGGATGACAGTTGCCGCGCCGGTTACGGTATCTCCTCCGGCATAAACTCCGTCTTTGCTTGTTTTCATCGTCTCTTCATCTACAATGATTCCGCCCCACTTTTGTGTATCCAGACCAGGAGTGGTCTGACGGATCAGTGGATTCGGACTCTGACCAATGGCAATAATTACGGTATCCACATCCAGATCATAGTTTGATCCTTCCACTGGCTGCGGAGAGCGTCTTCCAGACGCATCCGGTTCTCCCAATTCCTGTTTTATGATCTCCATTTTATTGACCCAACCGTTTTCATCCGCTTTAATTGCAGCCGGATTATTTAAGAATTTAAAAATAATTCCTTCTTCTTTTGCATGGTGAAGTTCTTCCAAACGAGCCGGAGCTTCCTCTTCACTTCGCCGATAAACGATATAGACATCTTCTGCGCCCAGACGCTTTGCAGTTCTTGCGGCGTCCATTGCGACATTTCCCGCACCCACAACTGCCACTTTCTTTCCAATCTTAACCGGTGTTGGACATTCCGGGAATTTATAGCCTTTCATAAGATTGACGCGAGTTAAAAATTCATTGGCAGAATAAACGCCAAGATGATTTTCTCCCGGAATATTTAAAAATCTAGGCAATCCTGCGCCGCTTCCTACAAACACCGCTTCATATCCGTCTTCCATCAATTCATCAATGGTAACAGAACGACCGACAATCACGTTTGTTTCAATATCTACACCCAACGCCTGTACACTTTCAATTTCTTTTGCTACCAAATCTTTTGGCAAACGGAATTCCGGAATTCCATAGCTTAACACTCCGCCCGGTTTGTGAAGAGCTTCAAAAACTGTGACATCATAGCCTTTCTTAATTAATTCTCCCGCACAGGTAATTCCTGCCGGTCCGCATCCCACAACTGCCACTTTCTTTCCGTTTTTCTCAATCTCAACCTTTGCCGGTTTGGCATGTGCCATATGCCAGTCTGCGACAAAACGCTCCATACGTCCAATCCCAACTGGCTCTCCCTTAATTCCGCGCACACACTTTCCTTCACACTGATTTTCCTGCGGACATACCCGACCACAGATTGCAGGAAGTGCATTTTCTCTTGTAATGACTTCATAGGCGGCTTCAAAATCACCTTCTGCCACCTTTTCAATAAATTCCGGAATCGGAACATTGACCGGACATCCGTTGACGCACGGTTTGTTTTTACAATTCAAACAGCGGGTTGCTTCTTCCATCGCCATCTCTTTTGTATATCCAAGGGCAACTTCCTCAAAATTCTTGTTGCGGACATTTGGGTCCTGCTCCGGCATTGCCACTTTTTTCAGACTCATATTTGCCACGGTTACATCCCCCTTCCAATCTTACATTGATGCTCTTCTTCTTTAAACATCCCCTGACGCTGCATACACTGGTCAAAGTCTACCTTAAATCCGTCAAAGTCCGGTCCGTCAACGCAGGCAAATTTTGTCTCTCCACCGACAGTTACACGGCATCCTCCGCACATTCCGGTTCCGTCAATCATAATCGGATTTAAAGATACCATTGTCGGAATATCATATTCCTTTGTAATCTTTACAACATTCTTCATCATAATCAATGGTCCGATGGCAATGACTTCATCATATTTCACACCGGCTTTGATCTGATCTTCCAGTACATTGGTTACAAATCCCTTCGTTCCGAGACTTCCATCGTCTGTTGCAATATAAACATTCTCGCAGAATTCTTCAAACAGTTCTTTTAAAATTACAAACTCCGCACTTTTTCCTCCAATGATTACATCCACCGGAACTCCCATCCGTGCCAGCTTGCGAAGCTGCGGATATAACGGCGCTGCGCCGACACCGCCTGCAACTCCAATCACTCGCTCACATTTATGCAATGGAGAAGGCTGTCCAAGAGGACCCACAAAATCCTGTACGAAATCTCCTTCTTCCTTCTTGCTTAACAGTTCTGTTGTATAACCAACAACCTGATAAATAATCGTAACCGTTTCCTTCTCACGATCATAATCAGCAATGGTAAGGGGGACTCTTTCTCCCTCTTCATCCACACGTATAATAATGAACTGTCCCGGTTCACATTTTCTTGCCACATACGGAGCCTGAATCTCCATTAACTCAACTAAATTATTGAGCTTTTGCTTTTTGACAATTTTATACACCACTTCCACCTCTTTCTTAGATATCTTCTTTCTATTATACCTTGTAATCGTATAATAAGAAAGTACTTTTTATTTTTTGTCTGCATATGTTACAATTTACCACGAAAAGTATTTCTGAAATTGCGGCAGTCTTATTATACAAAATTTAATTTCTTTTGTCTACTTTTAAAGAAATTAAATTTCGCATTTTAAAACAAAGTGAATCCAATTTCAGTTTATGGTCGCAAAAGAGACAAAGAATGGAACTCTTCTTTGTCTCTTTTACGATCAACCACCATAAAAATTCTTACTCGCCAAAAGATTTCCTCAGACATTCAGCAAATATTGGGCCACCTCGGTATCTGTAATCAGTACATTGACAATCCCGGTATGCAGCGCGCCAAGAATTGCGTCTTTCTTTTCCTTTCCATAGGCGACTCCTACACGAACCGGTATCTTTTTCAATTCCTCAAAAGAAAGGCTCACCAAACGATCATAAAATTCATCTTCAATCAATGCCCCGTCTTTGTCAAATCCATAACATAGGATTTCGCCGACACCGCCTTTTTTTCTTATCCTGGCGTATTCTTCCTTAGGTATCTCATCGGTATTGAGAATCGTAGTATTCTGGTCATCCATAGTTCCAATCCCGAAAATAACCACATCTGCATTTTTTGCCATCGTCATAACGCTACTCACAGATGACTCTTCCATAATCTTCTGTTTTGTAAACTGATCTGATACAGTCAAGGGAGCCATGATCTGATACGCACTGACTTTTAAAATTCTTGCCGTCTCGTCAATCAAATAATTGGAATATGCCATCCGATACGCCTCATCTGCATCCTCAGGAGGATTGTTCGCTCCTGCCGTGGGAACAATCTTTACATCTTTGTATCTTTTCATCCGAAGACGCACATCATTCTTTAAATAAGAAATTGCTTTCTGCAGCGTAATTCCTTTGGTTAACGCTAAAGTCATATGATTTTTCAAAACTCGGATTATATAATCCGCAGTTAAAAATCCGATCTCTTCAATCACCTCTCCATCTCTCGGATAAGCAATCAGTGCTTCCTGCAGATGAAACTTTCTCTCCAAAACCTCTTCTTCGTCCACCATGCTGTTTTGAGGAAAATGAATCTGAATCTGAACATACCCTTCCCTGCGTGCCCGTTCCAATGTTCTTGCGATGGTCATTCTGGAAACATTTAAGTGCTTCCCAATGTCTACTTGAGACATCCCACTTTTATAATACATTTTTACAACCTTCATCATAAATCTTTCATCTCTCAATTTCCATATCTCCCATCTGCTTTACTTCTGGCTCCCCAGTCTTTCCTTTCAGTATATAAAACAATCAGAACCTTCGTCAACCAGATCCGAAATTTTTATTCATCCAGTAATACGCTCACGCGATACATTCCCGGCTGGCTTGCCGCCTCGAAGGCTTTCTGAATCTGACTCAAGGAATATTTCTTTTCTTCAATTAACCGGGAAACATCTACTACACCGGCACTGAGCGCTTTTGCTGCCATTTGAAAATCAACATGATCTGCACCGAATGTTCCGATCAGCTCCATTTTCCGGTAATGCATCGTATTGGAATCGATTTTTAATTCCGGCGCCGGATAACCCGCGGCAAATAGCAACATCCTGCCATCATTTTGCTTCAGCATTTCTATTCCCTGTGTGTTCGCAGAAGTCACTCCAACAGCTACAATCACTGCATCGGCTCCTTCCCCATTGGTCAGCTCATGCACCGCTTTTACCGGGTCCTCTTTGCTGCAGTCAACGACCTCAAATCCCATCTCTCTCGCTGTCTTTATTTTTTTATCAATCATCTCGGAAACAATCACTCTGCATCCATATGCCTTCGCTACCTGTGCATTTAATAATCCCATGGTTCCCCCGCCAATCACAACAATCGTTTCAAAAGAACGCAGGCGCAATTTTTCTGCTCCGTGAATGACCGTTGCCAGAGGCTCCAAAAATGCAGCGGCAGAAGGATCCGTTTCCTTTGCAATTTTATAAAGACCGCCGGTTCCCTTTACACAATAATTTGAAAATCCAAAGAAGCTCCACCGGTATCCGTCCGGTGATGTTTTTCTCATTTCTACACATTGATCCACATGCCCCTCACGGCATGGTGAACAATGTCCGCACACATCGTACCCTGTTGCTACCAAATCCCCCACCTGAAATTCTGTTACTTTCGCACCGATTTTTTCTACAATTCCTGCTGCCTCATGTCCACCTGCCATCGGATATCCCTGATGCTCCCGTTTCCCCATCCACTGCTGATAATCTGTTGTACAGATATTGCATGCTTTCATATTCAGCAGGACCTCATAATCACCGATCTCCGGCAGCTTTCGCTCTCTGACTTCTGCTACGCCTTTTTCAACCAAACATCCGAATTTCATTGTTTCACTCTTCATCATCATGTTCTCCTTTTTTCATAAATCTTATGCTCTGTTTTTCCCATCAAATAAGCAAATATAATGTTTTAGAAGCTCTTTATATCCCTTTCTCATTGCATTGGATAAATCAAACATATTTGCTGAAGGGTTTCCAAACTCCCCGAGCTTTCCGTCTTTTTTGATCTGATCATAATCTATACTTAAATAGGATTTTAAAGCTTCCAAACCTGCATTGCTGAGATCCGTACATAAATTCACTTTCTGTATTCCCGTCTTCACAGCTTTCTGAAGATTCTCATCTCCGGTTCCCGAACCTCCGTGCAATACCAAAGGAACTTCTAACATTTGATGAAGCTCTGCCAGCAATTCAAATTCTAATTTAGGAGTCCCTTTGTAGGTACCATGAGATGTTCCCACCGAAACCGCCAGACAATCTACCCCGGTCTGTTCTACAAATGCCTTGGCCTCCTCTTTGCGCGTCAGTCCTGCATCTCTTGTCGTCTCATATTCAAATCCCTGTCCGACATGTCCAAGCTCCGCCTCTACAGAAACGCCTACCGCATGAGCAATTTTTACAATCTCTGCTACTTCTCTTACATTTTCTTCAAAGGATAAGGTTGAGCGATCCACCATAACAGATGTAAAACCATATCGAATCGCAGCTATGATCTCTTGAAAATCTCCGCCATGATCCAAGTTCAAGGCAGACGGAACTTCCGGAAATTTTTTTGCATAAAATTTTACCGCATCTGAAATTTCCTCAATTTGATGAATTCCCGCGCCGTCTATAATGATCGGAGCACGTAATTCTTTTGCTGCTTCAAAAACACTTTTCACCGTATTTAAGCTCCACACATTGGGCGCTGCAACTCCATATCCCTCTCTTTTTGCTTTTCTTAAAATGCTTCCCATGTCTGTCAACATATGATTCCCTCCCATATCAGTGCATATGTATTATTATTTGTGAATATGTAACTTATGTATGAATTGTAATACAATCCCACTGCTTTGTCAAGCATATTCACAATTATTTGTGAATATGCATTATTACAAAAAGCAACGACAACGGATCGGTGCATAAAATTTGCCTGTTATTTAATAGTGGATTATGAAGTGCGTCTTTTTTTACATAGAACAGTGATAATTTTGCAGGAAATAAGAATATGAAAGAAAAGAAGTGCTAGAACCGGTATTCACCGAAACTAGCACTTCTTTTTTTACTTGCTTTTGATTTATAGATCCTCTTTCCAAGCTTTATTTTAATCAATGCCCTTTTTGTCATTTTGCCTTTTACTATCTTCGTTGTTTCATATACAGAATTCACTGTCAATTTCTTCTTTGGGGCTGCATGCACCGGAACCAAAGAACTAAAAAAATTGATATCATTCCCATTAGCAAAAAAGGAACTGTTAAAAAAACTCCCCTAACTCAAAAATCGCCCAGACCATAAGGTCCGAGCGATTTTTTGGTAGAATGAATCTTGGACTTACACTAGTTTCCTGTGATTTCAGGCTTTTTCCTGGATTTGCCAAGACTCAAATTTATAAAACTGGAGTGCCTACATCATGCCCATGCCAGGTGCTCCTGCCCCTGCTGGCATTGCCGGCTCTGCTTCTTTGATATTTGCCACTACAGATTCTGTTGTTAACAGAGTAGAAGCTACAGATGTTGCGTTCTGTAATGCACTTCTTGTTACTTTTGCCGGATCAATAATTCCTTTTTCAATCATGTTTCCGTATTCTTCATTCAGCGCATCAAATCCGATTCCGACTTCCTGTTCTTTTACTTTATTAACAATCACTGCACCTTCTAATCCACCGTTTACTGCAATCTGGAATAATGGCGCTTCCAATGCTTTTAAGATAATATTTGCACCAGTCTTTTCGTCTCCTTCCAGATCTGCTGCCATTTCTGCAACCTTCTTTGATGCATGGATATAAGCAGATCCTCCACCGAAGATAATTCCCTCTTCCACTGCCGCTTTTGTAGCTGCCAGCGCATCTTCCATGCGCAGCTTGCTCTCTTTCATCTCTGTCTCTGTTGCCGCTCCGACACGGATTACAGCAACTCCGCCAGATAATTTTGCAAGTCTTTCCTGTAATTTTTCTTTATCAAATTCAGAAGTTGTCTCTTCAATCTGTCCTTTGATCTGACCGATCCGAGCCTGAATTGCATCTTTATCGCCTTCTCCGTCAACAATCACTGTATTTTCTTTTTCAACTTTGACAGATTTGGCACGACCTAACTGATCGATGGTTGCATCTTTTAATTCTAAGCCTACTTCTTCTGAGATTACAGTTCCGCCAGTTAAAATTGCGATATCTTCCAGCATTGCTTTTCTTCTGTCACCATATCCTGGGGCTTTGACTGCACATACAGAGAAGGTTCCGCGAAGTTTATTCACAATTAATGTTGTTAAAGCTTCACCTTCAATATCCTCCGCAATGATTAACAATTTCTTTCCGCTTTGTACAATCTGCTCTAACATTGGAAGAATATCCTGAATATTAGAAATTTTCTTATCTGTAATTAAAATATATGGATCTTCTAATTCTGCAACCATTTTTTCCATATCTGTGGAGAAATATGCAGATAAATATCCACGGTCAAACTGCATACCTTCTACCAAATCCAATTCTGTTTTCATTGTTTTGGATTCTTCAATTGTAATAACTCCGTCGTTAGATACTTTTTCCATAGCGTCTGCCACTAATTCTCCGACTTCGTCATCTGCAGCTGAGATTGCAGCTACCTTTGCAATCTGATCTCTTCCTGTTACCTTGCTGCTCATTTCTGCAATTGCCTCTACCGCTGCCTCTGTTGCCTTTTTCATTCCTTTCCGAAGAATAATCGGGTTGGCTCCTGCTGCCAGGTTCTTCATTCCTTCGTTAATCATTGCCTGCGCCAAAACCGTTGCGGTTGTTGTACCATCTCCGGCAACATCATTTGTTTTTGTGGCAACCTCTTTTACCACCTGTGCTCCCATGTTTTCAAATGGATCTTCCAGCTCAATCTCTTTTGCGATTGTAACACCGTCGTTTGTGATCAACGGTGTTCCGAAAGATTTATCTAACACGACGTTACGTCCCTTTGGTCCAATGGTAACTCTGACAGTATCTGCCAGCTGATTTACCCCTGATTCCAAAGCTTTTCTTGCATCAATTCCGTATTTAATTTCCTTTGCCATAATTTCTGTCCTCCGATTATACTTCTCTTACTCTACGACTGCTAAAATGTCATTCTGTTTTACAATAATATATTCTTCCTCTTCTAATTTCACCTCGGTTCCGGCATATTTGGAATAAATGACTTTCTGTCCAACAGAAACTTCCATCTTCACATCTTCGGTTCCCGGTCCTACTGCGACAACTTCTGCTTCCTGTGGTTTTTCCTGAGTTGCGGTTGTAAGTACAATTCCTGATTTTGTTGTTGTCTCTGCTTCCAACTGTTTTAATACAACTCTGTCTCCCAATGGTGTTAACTTCATACTCATATTACCTCCTAAATAATTTAGAAATTTGTCTTATTTTATCTTATATTGTTAGCACTCACCTTGATTGAGTGCTAACCCTTATGTTGTTAGTATAACACCGACAAAAAAAAATGCAACCCCTTTTTTATAAAAATTCAAAAAGGGACTGCAATTTTAACAGACAGTTTAGTTTTCCCGGGAAATATATTTTTGTGCATCTTCTCCGGTCTGTGTCGGA
>CAJMHU010000016.1 GCA_905213305.1 uncultured Anaerostipes sp. | reverse complement strand
TGTGACCGGACGTCCGCGGCGCCCGTTATCAATCAAGGCGTCTACCGCTTCCTGAAGCATTCTCTTTTCATTTCTTACAATGATATCCGGTGCTCCTAATTCCAGAAGTCTCTTTAAACGGTTATTTCGGTTAATGATTCTCCGGTAAAGGTCGTTCAGATCAGAGGTCGCAAATCGTCCTCCGTCCAATTGCACCATCGGACGAATGTCCGGCGGAATGACCGGAACAACATCCAGAATCATCCATTCCGGTTTATTCTCGGAATTACAGAAAGCCTCCACTACTTCCAGGCGTTTTACAATTCTGGCTCTTTTTTGTCCGGTTGCAGTCTTAAATTCATCTTTTAAGGATTTTGCCTCTGCTTCCAGATCAATTGCCTGAAGTAATTCCTTGATTGCTTCAGCTCCCATTCCCACGCGGAAGCTGTCGCCATATTTCTCATAGGCATCTCTATATTCTTTTTCTGTTAATACCTGTTTGTATGCAAGATCGGTCTCTGCCGGATCCAATACAATATAGCAGGCAAAATACAGAACCTTTTCCAAAGTTCTCGGAGAAATATCCAGCATCAATCCCATGCGGCTGGGAATTCCTTTAAAATACCAGATATGGGATACCGGCGCCGCCAATTCAATATGCCCCATGCGCTCGCGGCGGACATTTGCTTTTGTAACTTCTACTCCACAGCGGTCGCAGACAACACCTTTATAGCGAACTTTTTTGTACTTTCCGCAGTGACACTCCCAATCCTTTGTCGGTCCGAAGATCTTTTCACAGAAAAGCCCGTCTTTTTCGGGTTTCAATGTTCGATAGTTGATCGTCTCAGGTTTTTTTACTTCTCCTCTTGACCACTCTCGGATCTTTTCTGGAGAAGCCAACCCAATTTTAATTGCATCAAATGAAATTTTGCTGCTTGCGTATTCATTGCTTGATTCCATCATTAAGGCTGCTCCTTCCTAAATTGCTCGCCAATCTACATGATTGTATCGTCTTCACCTTCAGATAATTCTCCCTGCTTGTATCCCAAGGCGCCTAATTCAGATTCACTTTCTTCATAGTTATGAAAAACACTATCTCCCTCAATCATTGGTGCAAGATCTTGATCTGCATCTCCGCCGTCGATGTTTTCTTTGATTTCAACCTCAGCTGCGTTTTCATCCAGAACTTTTACATCCAATGCCAGAGACTGGAATTCTTTCAACAGTACTTTGAAGGATTCTGGAACTCCAGGTTCCGGAATGTTATCTCCTTTGATAATTGCCTCATACGTTTTTACACGACCTACAACGTCGTCAGATTTCACAGTCAAAATTTCCTGAAGGGTATAGGATGCGCCGTAGGCTTCCAGTGCCCATACCTCCATCTCTCCAAAACGCTGTCCTCCAAACTGAGCTTTACCACCCAGCGGCTGCTGAGTTACCAAGGAATAAGGACCGGTAGAACGGGCATGAATTTTATCATCTACCAAATGGTGCAATTTCAGGTAGTGCATGAATCCAATGGTTACCGGACTGTCGAATTCTTCTCCGGTACGGCCGTCTCTTAATCGAACTTTTCCGGTAGTATCAATCGGCACTCCTTCCCATTCTTTTCTGTGGTCTCTGTTTTCATATAAATAATCCATGACATCATCATTGACTTTGTCACGCCATTTTTTATCAAATTCTTCCCATGATGTATTGGCATAGTCATTTGCCATTTTCAGAGTATCTGCAATATCATTCTCATCGGCTCCGTTAAATACCGGTGTTGCCACATTGAACCCCAGCACTTTTGCCGCCAAAGACAGATGGATTTCCAACACCTGTCCGATATTCATACGCGAAGGCACACCCAGTGGATTTAACACAATGTCCAAAGGCCGTCCGTTTGGCAGATATGGCATATCTTCCACCGGCAAAATACGGGAAATAACACCCTTATTACCGTGTCGTCCTGCCATTTTATCTCCAACGGAAATTTTTCTCTTCTGAGCAATATATACACGGACTGTTTTGTTCACTCCCGGCGGAAGCTCATCTCCATTTTCTCTTGTAAAGACCTTCGTGTCCATTACAACACCATAGGCTCCATGAGGAACTCTCAAAGATGTATCACGGACTTCTCTTGCTTTCTCACCGAAGATCGCCCGAAGCAGTCTCTCTTCTGCTGTCAGTTCTGTTTCCCCCTTTGGAGTTACTTTTCCAACCAGAATATCCCCGGCACGGACTTCCGCACCAATACGGATAATACCGTTTTCATCCAGATCCTTTAAGACATCTTCACTGAGCCCCGCAAGATCTCGTGTAATCTCTTCCTGTCCTAATTTGGTATCTCTTGCTTCTGCCTCATATTCTTCAATATGCACGGATGTGTATACGTCTTCCTGAACAAGACGCTCGCTTAACAGAACCGCATCCTCGTAGTTATAACCTTCCCATGTCATAAATCCAATCAACGGATTTTTCCCAAGCGCCATCTCTCCATTGCTTGTAGATGCTCCATCTGCTAAGATGTCACCTTTTTCTACTCTGTCTCCAACAAATACAATCGGTCTCTGATTCATACAGTTACCTTGGTTGCTTCGCGCAAACTTAATCACATGATATTCATCTCTTCCGCCGTCATCGTTTCTCACAACAATCTTTGTGCTGGTGGACTTTTCTACCACTCCGCCTTTTTTCGCTGTGATGCACACACCGGAATCATAAGCTGCCTTGGACTCCATACCTGTTCCGACCACCGGGGCTTCTGTGGAAAGCAGCGGCACTGCCTGACGCTGCATGTTTGATCCCATCAGCGCACGGTTGGCATCGTCGTTCTCCAGGAATGGAATCATGGATGTCGCCACAGAAAATACCATTTTCGGTGATACGTCCATCAAATCCAGGTTTGATTTATCAAATTCTGATGTCTCTTCACGATAACGTCCGGATACATGAGTATGCACAAAATGCCCTTCCTCATCCAACGGCTCGTTTGCCTGTGCAACAACAAAGTTATCTTCTTCATCCGCAGTCAAATATACGACTTCGTTTGTAACAACCGGATTTTCCACATCACTCTTGTCCAGCACTCGATACGGTGCTTCAATAAATCCATATTCATTAATTCTTGCATAAGTGGCAAGAGAGTTAATCAAACCGATATTCGGACCTTCCGGAGTCTCAATCGGACACATTCTTCCATAATGGGAATAATGTACGTCACGGACCTCAAATCCGGCGCGATCACGGGATAAACCTCCCGGTCCCAGAGCTGACAGACGTCTCTTATGTGTCAGTTCTGACAGCGGGTTGTTGTGATCCATGAACTGTGACAGCTGAGAGCTTCCGAAGAATTCTTTCACTGATGCGGTTACAGGTTTAATATTGATCAGAGACTGGGGTGTAATGGATTCGATATCCTGGGTTGTCATTCGCTCACGCACAACTCTTTCCAGTCTTGATAAACCGATGCGGTACTGATTCTGAAGCAGCTCGCCTACCGCACGAATTCTACGGTTTCCTAAATGGTCAATATCATCATCGTTTCCAATTCCGTACTCTAAATGGATGTTATAATTAATAGATGCTAAAATATCTTCTTTGGTAATATGCTTTGGAATCAATTCATGCACGCTTTTCTTCAATGCTTGCTTTAATTCCTCTCCTTCATACCCTTCTTCCAAAATTTTCTCAAGAACCGGATAAAAGACATGCTCATGAACTCCAATTTCTTCCGGATCAAAATCTACATATTCCGCAAGATTTACGGTCATATTAGATAATACTTTGGTATTTCCTGCTTCCGTCTGAATTAAAACACCGGCAACCGCCGCATTCTGAATCTTGTCGGCAAGCTCCATGTCCACTGTTATTCCGGCCTCTGCCAGAATCTCTCCGGTTGTCTGGTCAATCACATCCTCTGCCAGCACAAATCCGCTGATTCGGTTTCTCAGCGCCAGCTTCTTATTGAATTTATAACGTCCGACCTTCGCCAGATCATATCTTCTCGGATCAAAGAACATGCTGTTAATCAGACTCTCCGCACTATCCACGGACAATGGCTCTCCCGGGCGGATCTTTTTATATAATTCAAGAAGTCCATCTTCATAATTATCCGAAGGATCTTTTTCAATACTCGCAAGAATCTTTGGTTCCTCTCCAAATAACTCTTTAATTTCTGCATTGGTTCCAATTCCCAGTGCGCGAATCAACACTGTAATCGGCACTTTCCTCGTACGGTCAACACGAACATTGAAAACATCATTGGAATCCGTTTCATATTCCAGCCAGGCTCCCCGATTGGGAATTACAGTTGAAGAATATAATTTTTTACCAATCTTATCATGGGCAATTCCGTAATAAATTCCCGGAGAACGAACCAACTGACTGACAATGACTCTCTCCGCACCATTGATAATAAAAGTTCCGGTTTCTGTCATCAAAGGAAGATCGCCCATAAAAATATCATGCTGTTTGATTTCATCGGTTTCTTTATTATGAAGTCTTACTTTTACTTTCAAAGGAGCCGCGTAGGTTGCATCCCTTTCTTTACATTCTTCGATTGAATATTTGATATCATTTCTGCACAGTTGATAATCCACAAAGTCCAAGCTCAACTGATCGCTGTAATCTTCAATCGGAGAGAGATCTTCAAATACCTCTGCCAATCCCTCTTCTAAGAACCAATTATAGGAATCCTTTTGAATCTCGATCAGATTCGGTACTTCAAGGACATCATCCTGCCTGGCATAGCTGATTCGCATCCCTGTACCTGATTTTATTGGCTGTATTCTGTTCTTTTCCATGGACGTTTTTCACCTCTTGATCTAAACCTGGTTTATATACTACACATCGGATCAAGGCGGACAAGTCCGCCTCGAACTCCCCATATCCCTCAATTTCTGAAGGACTTTCTCACAATTTTCAAGCTAAAATTTATACACTATGGGCAGACAAACCCACATTAAAGCATTTTCTTATGTTAGCATACACATTTTCTCATGTCAACAATTTTTTTAAGTTTCTCTTGACATTTCCCCGATTTCGTGCTTATAAAGCAAAACACACGTCTCAGATTGCTCTCTCTGCCCAATGCTTCCGCCGGAGATCTCTGATCCGTGTGTATCTTTCTTTCCAGACCTTAACCGTTACAGCTGTTTCATCCGCTCTGCCATTTCCTCAATGCAATCCGCTGTCTGCTCAAGACTTCCGAGCCGGTCAAAAAATCCGTGATCTAACCCTTCATATAAAATAACCTCAACGTCTTTTCCACTCCTTTGAAGCTTTTTTACAAATTCTTCATTGGAAATTCTAAAATAATCAAATTCCGCTTCAATCATAACCGTTTTTGGCATTCTGCTTACATCCTCGGCATAAACCGGTGAAATCTCTCCGCTCTCGGCAGAATATCCATCAGGGATATACAGAGATTCGATGGATTCTGTCAGCTCTTTAAATCGAAACAAACGATTCATGATATAGTCTTTTTGCTGCGGATACATCTCATATTTTGAATAGTCCCAATGATATTTTGTTTTTTCTGCCGGAAGAAGATCCAATGCCCCGTAAATAATCATTGCCAGCTTGATGCGCCTCTCCGTATCCCGAAGGCAGCAATTTACCGCTAGCGTACCTCCGGCGCTCTCCCCCGCAATGGCAATTTTATCTCTGTCAACTCCTAAATCGTCTGCATTCAGGCACATCCAATCCAAAGTCCCTATAATATCTTCCACAGCGCCCGGATAAGGAGTTTCCGGCGCAAGCCGATATTCCGGAGAGATAACAACTGCGTCAGACTGCTCTGCCAAATACCGGCACTGATTTCCCTTGGTGGCCACATCTCCTCCAAAAAATCCGCCTCCGTGAATAAACAAAACCCCCGGCCGCTCTTTCAAACTTCCCTGTTTTTTATAAATTGTCACCTGAATTCTGTGCCCTTTTACCGGAATCAGCTTTGTTTCTTCCTTAATAATGGCCGTCGTAATATCCTTGCCTTCCTGCTTCATCTCTCTGCGAAGAAGCTCCAAATTCAAATTTTCTGTCTTTACAGCGTTTGTTCTGTAAAGATCCTGAATTCTCGGAGCCCCTTTCGCCATTTCTCTTTCCAATACTTTTTTCTCAAATGCATGAGGAATGGTTTCCCCTCGTTTTTGTTTTTTATATACTTTCATTTCTATTCCTTTCTGGTTCTGCCGCAACAAGTTCCGAGGATTAGTCATCAGAACAAAATCGGCGGTTTCCCTTCAACTGTCTATATGACTATTACAAAAAAATCCCAAAGAAATAAAAATTTCTCTGGGATTTTTTTATAAGGAAACTTCCTGCGTCAGATATTTTGCAACCTTTTCGTCGGTGATCAAAACATTGATGTAGCCGCCTTTTAAAACTCCTAAAATTGCTTCCTTTTTCTCAATTCCATATGCAACTCCGACGCGGATTGGTATTTTTTTGAAATCCTCTAAATCTAAACTGATCAGATGGTCTTCAAACTGATCTTTCATTAAATTTCCGTTCTCATCCACCACATGTGAAAGAATCTCTCCGGTTCCGCCCATTTTCTGGAGCCTTTGAAACTCCTCCATAGGTATTAATTCTGCATTAATCAAAGCAGAATTTTGATCCAGCGTACCGATTCCCGCAACTGCAATATCGGCGGACCTGGCCAAGTCAAACACCTCTTTGATACTCTGCTCCTTCAAAAAAACCTCTTTTGCCTCCGGCGAAGTCACATACTGCGGCGCTAACATCTGATAGCTGTTTCCATTGATAATCTTGGCAACCTCCTCAATCAGATAATTGGAATATGCCATGCGATAATCTTTCGGTGCCGATACGGAAATGTTTGTTGCCGCCATCAGAGGAACAACTTTCACATCATCTGTTTTTAGAAATTTAAGCCGGACATCCCTGCTCAGATATTCTACCATATTCTGCAGTGTCACACCTCTCGTCAGCGCTACCGTCATATGATTTTTTAACGTTCTTAACAGATAATCAGAGGCGTAAAACGCAATTTCTTCTTTTAATTCCGATTCCTTTTGAGCACTTGCAATCACAGCTTCTTTCAAGCCAAATTTCTCTTCCAGAATTGCTTCCAGATTAATTGCTGAATTTTCCGGATAATTGATTTTGATCTGCACATATCCTTCACGCTTTGCCTGTGCCAGCGCTCTGGAAATCGTAGTTCTTGATACATTTAATTTTTTCCCGATTTCCTGCTGCGACATTCCCTGCTTATAGTGCATTTCCACCACTTTGATGATGAACCGTTCTTCTCTCAAATCTTCCACACCTTTCTATTGCTGAAATTACTCATATAGGAACAGTATATCTACTGCGCCCGGCTTTCGTCAATCGAAAAGAACATCTACTGTTAAATAATTAATCCAAGACATCCCAGTACCAAGGAAATTATTGTAACGCCCAACGTTGCCGCAAAATAATTGCGCTTTACTTTTGATAAGTACCCCCAGATACAAAGCACAACAATCAAAGGTAAAATTCCCGGCGCGATCGAATCAAGTATCGACTGCAGCGTTGTAGAATAAGCTCCGGTTGCAAATTTCAGCGGAGTTGATACCGTCACATAAGTGGATGCCAGCCCGCCCATCATAAACAGTCCAAGAATGCTGGCTCCTGCAATAATCATATTTACCAACCCGGATTTCAACATATTTTCTGCAAAAGAATAACCAAATGTATAACATTTTGAAGTCAAAAAGTATCCAATTCCAAAACAAATCACCGTCAGCAAAAGAATGGGTGCAATTCCGCCCAAAGGATTTCCCTTCTTGGCGAGAGGAAGGAACATTCCAATAAACAGATACATCAGTGTTGACCAAGAAATTGTATCACCGATTCCTGCGAGCGGACCCATCAGACCTGTCTTTAGATTCATAATCATCTCACCCGGAAGAGCTTCATAATTTTTAGATTTTTTCTCCTCCATCGCTAAGGTAAGCCCTAGGCAAGGTCCTCCGCCCCAATGCGCTTCTGAATTAAAAAATGTCATATTTCGTTTTAAAGCTTCGATATAGTGAGGCTTATCTTCTTTTTTCGGATAAAACTTTTTCAATGCCGGAACCAATGCCGCACAGAAAGCCGGTGCCTGCATTCTTTCAAAACTATGGCAGATTTCTGCCGATGTCCAATAAATCAGATATGATTTTAATACATCTCTTCTGGTAAGAATTTTAACTTCATCCTCTTCCTCTTCCTCTTCCTCTTCCTCTTCCTCGTCATCGTCATCGTCATAATCTGCATGACCGGTATACTCATTCTTCGTAAATGTAATGTATAAAAATGTCAGGAACCCTCCAACCATAAGAAGTGGGATCGTTCCAATTTTTGTATACTGAATCAAAAAGAATCCGGCAAAGAAAAATGGTATGTATTTTGGCTTTGAAATCAGATTTGCAATGATTGCAAATCCAACCGCCGGCAGACATGCCCCCATGGCAGATAAGCCGTTGGTTACAAACTTCGGAATATCATCTAATACCCCCTGTAATGCACCGCTTCCAAAGTAGAGTGCCAAAGTAATCAAAGTTCCAAAGCAAAGGAGACGAATAATCCCCACCGCAACAATTGACCAGCGTACCATTCCTCCGGCATTCCCTTTTTCTACAAAAGTATCGCCCTTCTGTGCAAAAAAACCTGCTGCCAGATAAAGAATATTTGTGATCTGAACACCCAGCAGTCCAACCGGAACTGCCAGTGCCACCGCGGCATTGGTGTCTAAGCCAGATGCCATCGCAACCGGAATCGCCACATAAGCCGCAAGACAGGGGTCTGTCGGCTGGTTCCCTCCTGCTGAAATAACTCCAAGATAAATTAACTGAAGAGAGGCTCCGATGATCATTGCCTGAGCCATATCTCCCAGTACCGCTCCTACGATTACCGCATTAAAAATAACCGTATTAAACATAAAAGCTCCCGCTGTATATGGAATACAGCACTTTGCAATTCCACAAAACAGCCCCAATAAAACCGCCTGTGCCAAAGTAATTGTCATGTCCTTATCCTCCTTTGTTTTTCATATTTACTGAACATTCGGAAATACTTTTTTCACCATATCCAAAGATTCTTTTTTATCTGTCGGCTGTGTCTGAAACAGTAACTTTACTCCTTCTTTTTCAAGATCAAACAGCGTCTGTGCCTCTTCCTCTGTAAAGCCGGTAGATTTATAAATCTGTTTGCGGTCACCGATAATGGACATATTTCCCAATGTTATCTCATCAAATTTCACACCCTTATCTGCCAGCTCTTTGATCTGTTTCACATCTTTGAAAAGTACAAACACATTGAGATTTCCAAACTGGTTTTTATTCCAGATCTCTACCGCCTTATCTACAGAAAAGATACTGACTTTAATTTCAGGCGGCGCAGCAAATTTCAAAACATTTTTCTGCATTTTGTCTTTCGCCACATTATTATCAATGACTACAATTTTCTGTGCCTTAAACACCTTGACCCACTGTGTAACAACCTGTCCGTGAATTAAGCGATCATCCACTCTCACTGCTAAATTCTTTGCCATATCAAATCTTCCTTTCGATCATAAATTCCTATTCTTCATCCTCGTCATCATCATTTAAAAAGCCTTCGGTATCCACTCTGAAAATTCCGTTTTTCCCATTTTCCACAGTATCCAGACTGAAATCTTTTCCGGACATAGATTCTCTTGACAGCACTGCATTCACCAGCATCGGCAAATTCATACCTCCGACCACTTCCAACGGCTTTCCTGTTTCCTGAATATGACGCATTACCTGATTACAAGGTGTTCCTCCAAATAAATCTACCAGAATCAGACTCCCCTGCGGAAATTCATCAATGGCTTCTGTAAATGCTTTTCGATACCGATCAATATCGTCTCCCGGTTCCAGAGAAAACGCGGCCAGGTTTTCACTTTCTCCAAACAGCATCTTTGCCGTATCTACCAGAGATACTGCAAACGGACCATGACTCAATAAAATAATTCCCGGCAAATCTTTGTTTATGCTTTCCGGTTTGCAACTCTTCATTTTTTCTCCCTTCCTTCTCTTTGGGTTTGCTTGAACTTTCGTTCATATTAGTGTTTATTTTTTCTACCTGATATTATTATATGCCCACTTCCAATGAATGTCAATACAAAATGAACATTTTTTCATTATAGTGTTCTTTTTTCTTTTTCGTGCAGCAGAAAAGAAATTTCACACAACAAAAAACTTCTGTATCCTAAAATACTCTGCCTCCAAGATCTCTGATTTTCCTCTCCCACTGCTTCTTTTGTTCTTTTGTGGGAACCTCATATTCTTTTTGTTCCGTCTTTCCGATTCTGCGGGCCTTTGCCACGCCAAATTTATGATATGGCATAAGCTCCACTCCAAGAAGTCTGCTCATTTTCTGACTTCTTGCTGCAATTCCCTGAAAATGCTCCTCTGTGTCATTGAGCCCCGGAATGATCGGACAACGCAAAATGATCTTTGCTCCTTTTGCGTACAAGGCATCCAGATTTCCAAGAATTTGTTCATTTCCCACTCCTGTAAATTCCCAGTGCTTTTCATGATCCGTCTCTTTATAATCCCAGAGAAATTCATCCACATAAGGCAATACGTTCAAATACGCTTCCAAAGGGGCAAATCCACTTGTCTCCATTGCTGTAGGCAGACCTGCCGCCTTCGATTCCTTGAGAATCTCCAAAGCAAACTCCCACTGAAACATGGGTTCTCCGCCGGAAAGAGTGATTCCCCCATGACTCTCTTGAAAAAAGTGAAGATCCTCCAGAACCTCTTCCACTACTTCCTGTGCGCTCATCCAGTTTCCGATCTGCTCCAGTGCGCCATAAGGACACAGTTTGACATATCCCCGGATCTGCTCTGCACTCTTCTCGTGCAGTTTTGACATATCCCGAAATATAAATCCGCATTTACCACAGTTCCTGCATTTATTTTTGATGTATTGAATCCCCACATTCTTCGTTATTCCCTCAGGATTATGGCACCAGAGACAGGAGAGAGGGCACCCCTTCAAAAACACATTGCTTCGGACTCCCTCTCCGTCATGAATGGAAAAATGCTGGATTCCGAATACCAGACCCTTTTTCCCCATATTATGCCTCCCCATATAATGTGCGGTGAATAATCTCTGTCTGAAGAACCTTATCCAGATTTACAAAAAATTCACAGTATCCGCCGACGCGTACAATAAGATCTCTGTGTTTTTCCGGATGAATCTGAGCATCCTTCATATCCTCCATATTGGTTGTATAAATCTGAATCTGCGGTCCTCCGTTTTCCATATAAGCTTTCAAAATCTGCTCGATTGACTTTCTTCCTTTTTCTTCCGTAAGGAAGGATGGATTAATCTTAAAATTCAGCGCATAACCTCCCGTCACATATTTGTCATCCAGATGAAGCACTGAATTCATCAATCTGGTAGGCCCCTTGGTATCCATCCCCTGACTTGGTCCCATACTGTCGCTAAACGGTTCTCCCTTCTTTCGTCCGTCAGGAGTGGCCTGCGCTATTTCTCCGTGATAAATATGGAAGAAATATCCGAAGAGTGTAGATACAAATTTATCTTTTCCTGATTTTTCATTGAGTTCCATAACTTTTTTTGTGAAGTAAGTTAAAACTGCATCGGCAATGTCATCAACCTCTTTGATCCCATTCCCATAGTGCGGTGTTTTATTCATCAGCATTGCCTGAAGCTCTTCATATCCTTCAAAATTGCACTTTAATGCCTGATACATTTCTTCCATGGAAACTTTTTTCTCATCGAAAACGAATTTTTTCATTGCACACAGAGAATCTGCAGCCGTTCCGATCCCGTAAGCATAGACTGACCAGTGCATTGGACACTCGCTTCCTCCTTGCAGCATATCCACTCCGCTTTCCAGACATCCGTCAATCAAAAGAGATGCATATGGGTCATAACATTGATTCTGCATTGTTGATTTTTTCTTCATCGCTTCCTGATAATCCCCTTCGATGGCTTCATCCATTTCCTCATAGTAGAACTTCATAAAATCGTCAAAGGTATCCACAGACACTTTATCATTTTTCCATTTGTCCATAATCCGTTCGATTAATACAGGGAATGCAATGGCTTCTGTTACCCCCCAATTCGGTTGTTTCCCGGGAACCATAATCTCAACACATCCCATATTGTAATAATCATTGGCATCTTCCCGGCTATAGCCAAGTTCCATCATATTCGGTATCCACACTTCATCATTCAAAAGCTGTGGTTGTCCACATCCCGCCTTTGCTGTCTCCACAGCTGCTTCAAAAATCCATGACGGACTGACAGGATTCACTCTAAGTCCCACGTTCGGATACGGCATTCCCACATCCCCGGCTACCTCAAGGCAGAGTCTGGTCAGCTCATTGGCCGCGTCCTCCCCGTCTCTCGTAATACCGCCCAGTGTTACGCTCTGCACCGTCCGCATCTTCGGCTCATTTACTTTTAACCAAAGACAGGATAACAGTTCCTTGGCTTCCTCCTCATTGATCGTTCCGTCAGCAATATCCTTTTTATAATATGGATACAGATATTGATCCAGTCTCGCAAAGGATAACGCAGAGCCACCCTGAATACTTGCAATTATATGGAGCATCCATGTAAACTGAACAGCTTCCCAAAAGGTTTCGGCAGGTTCCCTTGAAATTTTTTCGCAGATCTGCGCCATTTCTTCAATTTCTTCTTTTCTCTGAATCGAAATACCTCGCTCCGTCGGATAATTTCTTAAAGTCTCGGCATATCGTTTCACGAAACGGGAAGATGCCTCAGCAGCAATCCTCGCACTTTCATAATATTCTCTCTTCTCTGCTGTTTCAGCCCCGGCACCATATTCTTTTATTTCACCAATCAATCTTTCAAAGCCTTTGCCGATCATCTTTCCGTAATTTAAGCTGAGATGATTTCCTAAAAACCACGGAAGTTCATTGTAGGCTTTTTTGATTTCGGGATCATATGGAATCTTAAAGGCTCTTTCCAGTTCTCTCCCGATTTCATACGATTCAATCTCCCGGTCCCGGTATTTTCCCTGCATTTTTGCAATAATATTTTGAAGATCTTTAAATTCCACACTGGCATCATGGTGTACTCTGGACATCAGCGACCAGCGGCTTTTTTTACTGGTAAAATCATCTTCAAAGCTTCTGGCATGACCTTCTCCAAACTGAATACTTCCATCAAAATCCTGATGTTCTTTTTTTCTGGAAAGATACTCTTCAATCACCCTGACAGCATACGTTTCCTGTTCTGTCTCTGTCATAACATTTTCATACAGCGGACACATCCCCAACATGGTTCCCACAATTTTTTCACAGGGAAGAACCTCCTGCTTAACATGATCCAAAACATAAGCAAAGGCTTTTGCCCGCCGAATTTGTATTGGTTGTCCTTCCGTCTGTTTTAATGAGTCTGCCACATATTGGTAAAGATTCGTTGTTCTGATTCCCGCATCATTTAATTGTTGTATTTCTCGCTTGAGTTCACGTATTCTCTCATTCATGCGATATCTCCCTTCTCA
Organism: uncultured Anaerostipes sp.; assembly: GCA_905213305.1. Classification (GTDB taxonomy): domain Bacteria; phylum Bacillota; class Clostridia; order Lachnospirales; family Lachnospiraceae; genus Anaerostipes. The sequence goes on along the minus strand of CAJMHU010000016.1, from coordinate 20,499 downwards.
AATGCACATCCGTTCACTATTGTGTTCCTTTGTATCTTTAATATATATCAGCTGTGTGATATTGTCAACTATAATGTGCATATTTTCTTCCTAACAAAAAAGACCATGACTCTTTTCCTGAGTCACAGTCCTTTGCTTGTGCTTTCTGGTTTTCCCGCCTTACAGCATATTTGTATAGATCTCTTTGTCCGCCGCTCTGATTGTATTCTGCTGGTTCAGTTCAATGGACATATTGTAAGCGTCACTTCGACTAACCGAATATTCCATCGGCTCCCCACCGGTATCAAAGGTGACAGTTTTTGCCACACAGACCGGAGCCCGGCTTTCCAGCCCTAAATTAAACGCATCGTACTCATCTGCCTTCTGAACCGTCAAATGTCTCTTCGCCCTTGATGGTACATGTCCATAATTGGACATGGTATTATGCAGCGAGCGTTCCGCGAAATCATACTCAATCAGTTCCGGACAACGCTCATAAGAGACATAGGCATCCGCAATGGACCACAGCTTTTCATTGATATAACGAAGTCGCTCCAAATGAAAAACCCGGTCTCCCTTGCGGATCCCCAAAGCTCCTGCTACTTCTTCACTGGCTGTACTGATCTTTTGCGTCAGTACTTTGCTCCTGGTATAATCTCCACGCAATTTCACCTGATTATAAAATGCGATGTTCGTGGAAATTGATTCATTTTTTCCTTCTTTTTTATTTCCGATAAAAAATGCTCCTTTACCGGCAAATCTCACAATACACCCTTCATTCTCCAAAACTTCCAGAGCTTTTCTTACGGTTGGTCTGCTGACATGGTAGATATCACACAATTCACGTTCTCCCGGAAGCGGAGAATAATACGGCTGATCTTCATAAACCTCCAAAAGCTTATGATATAATTTCATGTAAAGAAGCTGTCGTTTCTTCTCTGCCATATATTCTCCTTTCTTCATTCTGCTATAGAATCATTATCTTATGTGATAATCTTAACATTTCACCCTTTCTCTTACAAGTTCGATGCTTCAAAATTTTATAACAACCCGGAATTTATCCCCCTGAATTGCCGATTCAAAAGCTTCCTTATAGTCTTTCAATTCATAGACTTCGCTGATAAACGGTTTTACATCTACAATTCCCTGCGATAGTAATCTCGTAGCTTTTGTGAAATCCACCGTATTGGAATTTGCTGTACCAAGCAGTTTTGCCGCGCTTTTGTGAAGCCAGTCCGGATGAACGGAGATCGGCGTATCCGGATAGAATGAACTGTAAAGGACCATTCGCCCGTTGTTTGCCACAAGCCTCAAAGAATCCTCTGCCACCGCCGAGATTGGTGTGGTGTCAAAAACAACCTGTGCCTTTCTTCCTTCTGTAATTTCCTTTATCCGCTCCCCGAGATCTTCTTTTGCCGGATTTACTGCATAGCTTGCTCCCAACTTCTGAGCAAGCTTTGTTCTTTCCTCGTTTGTATCGGAAACGATCACGCTGGCGCCCCGTTTCTGCGCCAAAATGGTATGCAAGAGTCCCATGATTCCGCACCCGATCACAACTACCGTATCGCCGAATTCAATCTCTGCAGTTTCTACGCTGTGAAGTACACAAGACAGAGGTTCTGTGATCGTCGCTTCCTCCGGCGAAACATGATCGATTGGAAACAAATTTTCCGGATGAACTAACAGATGTGAGCTCATACCGCCCATACCCTTTTCCGGAAGTCCTTCCTGCTGCTTGCTGTGGTCAAAATGCTCACAATTTTGTTCGTTACCACTTTTACACTGATAGCAATTTTTACAGGGAAGTGTCACCCCGACTGCTACAAAGTCTCCTTCTTTCCACTGTCTTCGGTCTACGTTTTTTCCCATTTTCAAAATTCTGCCCACCATCTCATGTCCGCCGATAAATGGGTATTCTACCTTCTTCACTCCGGTATAAACTCTCTGTTCCCATGTACAGATTGCACAGGCTTCCACCCTAACCAAAACTTTATCATCACTCACTTCGGGAATCGGATATTCTCTGAGTTCTATCTGCTTTTCACCTGTAAATACTAATGTTTTTGCCATCTCACTCATCCTGTTTTACCTCCGTGTCTTTTATTTAAGATGCAACTCCAAGGAATCCAAGCCCTCCTAGGACAACCCCTATTACAATTAAAATCACCATAACCGTTGTCGCTTTCATTTTTCGATTTTTTAACAGATACAGTGTCAGAAGAGTCACTGCCAACGGCAAAATCCCTTTGAACAGCGCGTCAAATACCGTTTCCTGCACATTCATTTTCAATGCTCCGAATTTAATCACCGCAGAACAATGCACTGTAACAAATTGACTGGAGAGAGCTCCGAGGACAATTGCTCCCATCGCGGAAGCGCCTGTAATCAGCATCTGGAGTTGGTTTCCTCCGAGAATCTTTTCAATTCCGTCCTTGCCCAGTTCATATCCCTTCATCCAGCAAATATATGCCACCGGCCACATGATTCCAAACATTAACAAGGCATACACCAACGGTCCCAAAAGATTTCCCTGAGAACCAAGGCTGATTCCAAAGGCCAGTAAAATCGGCGTTAAGGTCCCCTGCCATAAAGTATCTCCGATTCCTGCAAAAGGTCCCATTAATCCGGTTTTTACTCCATTAATTGCATCATCTGTAATGGGCGCTCCGTTGGCTCTCTCTTCTTCCATCGCCAATACAATTCCCGGAATGACGCCACCGATGTGAGGTTCGGTATTGAAAAACTGCATATGACGTTTGATGCATGCTTTATACTCTTCCGGGTCATCTCCATACAGTTTTTTTATGACATGCTTATAGGAATGCACCAAGCCGGTTGCCTCTAATCTCTCATAATTATAATTGGCATGAGAAAAGAAGGTCCATCTCCAAAAAGCTTTTACCACATCTTTTTTGCTTAATTGTTTTCTTTTTTCTTCCATCATTAGAAATCCTCCTCATCATCGTCATCCATTACCACCGTCTGATGATTTTCTGCCGCAGCCGGCTGAGGCGCATTTTGATTTAACAGCACAGTATAGAAATATCCGATCACTGCTCCCAAAACCGCCACTGCAATCACCGGAAGTCCCAAATATGTAACTAAAATAAATCCTACCATGTAAAACAACAGAGTTCCTGGTCTGGAAATCGCCCGAAGATTCATCGCAATTCCCAGTGCCGGCAGAAGTCCTCCGATCACCTGCAGCACTGTCAGCGGACGCCCTGTTAACTGCTGAATAATTCCCTGAACCGCAGAAGAGCCGAAATAGGTCGCGATTGTTGCCGGAATCACACATAGACAAAACATTAAAATCTGCGGCGGAACAACATGCCAAAAACAAATTTTCTCAATGTTGCCTTCTTCTGCAGCTTTGTCTGCCATATGCACAAAGGTTACATCCAGCGTCATATGAGCGACCCAAATCATCGTTCCGAGAAGTCCCAGCGGAAGCGCAATGGTTACCGCTGCTGCCGGATCCACTCCTGCTGCCAGCGCCCATGCTGTTCCCACAGTTCCAGCCAGTCCCGGATCTTGAGGTGCCGTTCCTCCGGCAGAAATAAATGCCACATAAGGTAAATTAATTGCAGCTCCAATGATACACCCCTGTACCGGATCTCCCAAAATAAATCCAACTAAAGTACCGGCAACCAACGGTTTATAAACCACAGAAATACTTCCTAACAGTGAAAGCCACGGGGTTCCTATATTTCCGAGATAATACACGATACCAATCAAAATCGCCTGAATTAATGATATTTGCATCTGTTTCCTCCTTCATTTTCTAAAGCATTTTTGAAATATCTGTTGCACTGTCCTCTGCGATAATCCTCACGCTGATCTTCGCACCTGCCTCTGACATTTCCTTTAACATCTTCTTTTCTTCTTCGGATGCCGAAATATTTCGGAAAAACTTTGTTCTTGTTCCACTGACTCCCATACCTCCGATGTTGATCTCATCGAATAAAATCCCTGCTTCCATCAGTCGATATAACGTCTCCGGATACTTTACCAGCACAATACAGCGATCTCCCGCAAATCCTTTTTTCAGTCGTTCCGCAGCTTTCTCAACCCCAAAGGTCGCAAGCTTTACATTGGCCGGAACACATGTTTTTAAAACACTTTTCATAAACGGATCTGACGCTACACCATCATCAATAATCATAATTTTATTTGCTCCGGTGTAGTTCAGCCAAGAAGTCATCACCTGTCCGTGGATCAGCCGGTCATCAATTCTTACAAGTACAATTCCATCAATTTTCATCATTATCTCCTTTCTTTTATTACCAGTGGTTATGTATTAAATAATACCACTTCGCACTATTTTGTCAATATTATTTAATATTTTTTTCTTTTTTTGTACATTCTTACAAATTTTCTGGGATTTTTTATCTATTTTTCACAAATTTAATTACCTTTGGTAATATTCTATTGAATTTGTCTTACGCCTCTTCTATACTAAACTCAAATTCCATTTAAGAAAGGAGCACATTTTATGAAATCAGCAGTATTATCCACACCTTCATTTTCTGCTTCCGTTTCCTGCATGGATCTGCTAAACCTGCAGAAACAGATCCGGGAATGTGAAGCGTCTGAAATTTCGTTTTTCCACTATGACGTCGTAGACGGCAATTTCAATCAATGCTTTATGCTTGGCGATGTGCTTTTGGAAAAAATGTCCCAAGCAACAAAACTTCCCATCGAAGTTCATCTTGCCGTTTGTCACCCGGAACAATACATTCATCGCTTTTCTGCCTGTGGAGCCGACTATATCGCAGTTCCATATGAGAGTTTAGAAAATCCTCTTCAAATTTTTGATGAAATCAAACGCTGCGGAGCCGAGCCTGTACTATGCTATCGTGCAGATACGCCACCTCAAAACGATTTTATTGATCTGGCAAAAGAATGCGCATGGATTTTAAAGCTAACTGTCGCCCCGGGATTTTCCGGACAAAAGATTCAGCCTCAGGCAATTGACCACATTCAGCAGATGTCCGGTCTTTTAAAACAGCATGGTCTTTCCATCCCGATTCAGGCAGATGGGAATGTAAATTCCTCCACCATCGGAACACTCTCCCGGGCAGGAGCGGAAATTTTCACCGGAGGAACCTCCGGTCTATTCCTGCCGGGCAAATCTGTTTCTGAAAATCTGCAAACTTTAAAACATTCAGTTTAATACCATTGGTATTATCTATATTGACTTTATATTTACCATTGGTTATAATTTCATTAAACATATTACATTTTATTTGGATTTTAGGAGGTATCGCAAATGCTAGTAACTATGAAAGAAATTCTTGATGACGCCAAACAACGCAAATATGCTGTGGGGGCTTTCAATGTGCCCAACCTAGAATCTGTTCAGGCAGTGATTTCTGCAGCAGAAGAATTAAATGTTCCCGTGATTTTACAACATGCAGAGGTTCACGAAAATCTGATTCCTCTGGAAGAAATCGGTCCCATCATGCTTCAATATGCAAAACGCTCTTCTGTTCCGGTCTGTGTCCATTTAGACCACGGCGCCTCTTTTGAACTTTGTGTCCGTGCAATTCAATTAGGCTTTACGTCCATTATGTACGATGCATCCTCCAAAAGTTATGAAGAAAATTTTTCAGAAACCAAAGAGATTGTGAAAATTGCCCATGCAGCCGGCGTTTCTGTGGAAGCCGAGCTTGGTCATATTTTTACCTCCTCCGTCGGCGGCGGAGAGGGCAGAGGCGCTGTTGGGGCTGAGGATTTCGATTCTCTGAACGATTGCTATACAGATCCACTTATGGCAAAAAAATTTGCAGAAGGGACCCACGTAGATGCTCTTGCCATTTCCTTTGGAACAACCCACGGCGTATATCTGACAGAGCCAAAGTTAGATCTTGACCGCATTACACAAATAAAAGAAGCCATCGACCTTCCGTTTGTTATGCACGGCGGTTCCGGCGTCTCCGATGAAGATTTTAAAACAGCCATCCAAAACGGCATCACAAAAATCAATTACTATACATACAGTTCTCTGGCAGGAGGAAATGCAATCCGCGATTTTATCTCCTCTGCGCAAGAGGAACAGATCTTTTTCCATGATCTGATCGCCGTCGGAAAAAAAGCAATCAAAGAAGATGTCAAAGCTGCCATGACGGTATTTGCGGACTCCATTCTTTCACCGACTAACTAAAGAGCAAAGCGTTTTTATCATATAGATTATAAAAAATAGACAAAAGAGTTTTTCTTTTTACTCTTTTGTCTATTTTTCTCTTCATGCTTTATAACCTGCTCTAAATTTCATCTTCTTCTGTTTCTTTTTGCATTTCCTCATACATTTCATGAAGTAAAATCGGCGGCTGCTTTGCTGTCTCCAACACGTTTTCATAAAGCTCGTCGTAGGACATGGCGTCCCGCATCATCACTGCCTGAACTACCATTGCCATATTTACCCCTGCGATGGCTTTAAATTTCTTCCGGGAAAGGCTTCGGAATATGACATTGGACGGTGTACCGCCCAGAATATCCACAAAAACCAAAACACCGTCTCCTTCATCCAGAGAATCCAGCATCTGATTGACCTTGCCTTCAAACTCTTCGACTCCATCTTCATGGTGTAATCCGATCGTTCCTACCTTTTCCTGCTTTCCGGCAATCAATTCTACCGCGTTCAAAAGCCCCGATGCAAACTCCCCATGGGTTGCAATTAAAATACCTGTCATTTTTTCATTTCCTTTCTTAAGAGTTTTTCTCATAGACACGTTCTGTGATTTTTTCTGCGATCTCCTGAATCTTTCCATGCTCCACCGCAAAATCCAAAATACTATACCGATCCCGCACCGTATTTCCATTTAAAATTCCCCGGTAAAACAGTTCTCGATCAATTCCTGCCTCCAGGGGGTGAATCGGAGCTCCTTCGTCCTCTAAAAATTCCTCAATTTCTTCTCGGGACGGCGCCATTTTCTCGACAGCATCCGGGAGTTCCTCTGACATCTCATCAAATACTTCTGCAATGATCGGTGTGGCAATTCCCACTTTAATTCCGTGCAATTCCGGATTTTCCCCCCGTGCAATCACCGCCATCTCCCAATAGTGACTTAACATATGCTCCGCACCGGAAGCCGGACGCGATACCCCAATTAAGCCCATTGCAATTCCCGTAAGCGTTAAAGCTTCGATCAGATAAAGAATTGCCGTTTCATCCCTTTTTGCCAAAGCTTTTCGATGAACAACCACTTTGTCCACTGCTTTCTGCACCAGCTTTACAATGGTTTCACAGTAATACTCTCCTGTTTTTTCATGAGACAGCTTCCAATCCGCCAGAGCTGTCAGCTTCCCAATGACATCCCCATATCCTGCATGAATCAGTTTCATCGGCGCCTGTTTCATAATCTCCGTATCCCCTACAATGGCGTAAGGCAAAACAGCCTCATAAGAAATCTTTTTACCTTCCCTGATCAGAGGCGCTCCGGATGATGCATATCCATCCATGGACGGAGCTGTACACACAATCGTATATGGAATTCCCGTCCTTGAGGACATATATTTTGCCATATCGTTTAAGGTTCCGGAACCCACTGCAAGAATCATGCCGGTATCTCTTTCTAATTCCATAAACATTGCTCCGACGGCCTTTTCATCGGGAATCAAAAGATTTTCACCGGAATCCAGGCTATGACTTTTCACATCAAAGCCTTCTCGTTTCAAAATATGAAACGCCTGCTCTCCTGCTGCCTGATAGGTATGATGATCGCTTAGCATATAAATCTTACAGTTCTGAAACTCTTTCAAAATTTCCGGCAGCTGTTGGATTGCATTTTTTCCCATAACCAGCTTTTCAATCTCCAGTCGATGGACTCTTCCACATTTACAGGCAAAGCTTACTCCCGCCATCTCATTGATACTCATATTCAAAATTTCATCCATACAAACTCCTTTTCAATACAAATGATTATATCATTATGTTACCACTGGTTATATTTATATTATCATATTTTCCGGATTTGTCAATCCGTTTCCATAAAAAAAGAATCCTGTCTCCAGAATTCTTTTTTCTTTCACTTTTTTATTTTACCGGACGCGCAATCGCTGCCGCTTTGCGATACCACGGACTGCCGTAAGACACACTCCTGCCATCCGCATGTACGATGGTATCATTTCCGATAAACATTGCTACATGATCAATATTTTTATATCTCCCGTTTTTTCCATTTCTTTTTTTATAAAAGATCAGATCCCCGGGTCTTAATTTTGAGGATTTTTTATTATAGGAGGAAAATTTCAAAAGCTTCTTTTGTTTCCCGCACCATCTGGCAAGATCTGCTGCCGTCGGCGCATAATTTTTGCTGCCAAAATTCATATTTGCACTTTCATATGCCTTCCAGATAAAGGAACTACAATCTACATATCCCTTTTTCATTCGCTTCTTCTGACTGTACCTGGGCTTGCTCTTACAAATGGAATGAGCCCGCATTACTGCTTTGTAGGCGTTGGTTTTGCTAATATAAACATCAAACTTTACCACTGCGCCGTCAACTTTGATTATCAAAGAAGTTTTTCCGTACTTCTTCCCTTTTACCGTTCCACCTGAAGAGATCCAAGCATACTTCCGATTTCCAATCTGATACGATACCGGCATATACCCGCTGGCGCCCCGCACTTTATAGGAAACTGGCTTCCCTTTCTGCACCACATAAGCAGCTCGAATCAGAGGATTAGTACATTTTACATCAGCCGTCAGTATCATTCCATCAACAAAGACAAAAATCTTTCTCGTCTGCTTTCGGAAACCAAAGATCTGTCCGCGATCCGAAACATAGAAATCATTGTTCCGATCTGCCGCATATAATACATGATCTGCTCCATAGGAAGAAGCTCCGGTGAGCGAAATCTTCGCTTCATTATAAACGACAAGACCAATTTTGTCCTGTTTCAGCTTTGGCTCAGTAATTTGAAGATCCATAGATTTTACTCTGGACTTTTCTATGCTTCCGTCTTCTCTCCGATACAGCGCCGTGACTGTAACCTGTGCCGTTCCCGTCTGCCGCCCTGTAATTTTAGCACAGCTTGCATCCGTTTCCGGCTCCACTCTGACATTGTGGTTGGATGTCTTCCATTGATATTCTATCTTAGATGCTGTGTTCTCCTTCTCATAGCTGCTTCCATATTTCAAATAAATATAGCCGCCCACTGCTACTCCGGCTCGATTCTCCTCATCCATATCATAATTTCTTGCCTCGTCAGGAGTATCATAAGCCCATGCCGGACCGGACCATTGATGCTCTGCTGCAAAAGCCGATTCGATGTGCAGCCAAAAGCTGCCTGCCGTTAAAAGCAGCATGCACAAAATCATTTTTTTCGTCCACTGTTTCATTTCCCAGTTCCCTCTGCTATTTTATTTGAATTCTTTCTGACATTCCCATCCTCTAGTTCATGACGTTGATTGGATTCCCCTCCATCCAATATTTCACATTATCAAAATTGATGACTGCACGTTTTACTAACGCTTCTTTTGTTGCAAATGCCACATGGGGCGTTGCAATGAGATTCTTTGCGCCAAACAAAGGATGATCTGCGGGAACCGGCGGTTCAACCTCAAACACATCCACTGCTGCTCCTGAAATTTGCCCCTCGTTCAGTGCATCTGCCAACGCCTGAGAATCCACAACAGGTCCACGCGCAGTATTAATCAAAACCGCTTCCTTTTTCATTTTTTGAAGCTGTTCTTTTCCGATGAGTCCTTTGGTACTGTCATTGAGAGGCACATGAAGCGATACAATATCACAGATGGATAACAATTCATTCAAACCTACATACGTGATGCCATCCAATTGTTTTTCTGTTCTGGAGTAAGCATAAACCTGACACCCAAATGCTTTTGCAATGTTTGCCACTCTGGTTCCGATAGCTCCGGTTCCGATCACTCCGAATTTTTTTCCTTCCAGTTCCATGCCAACAAGTCCCTCTTTGGTGCCCTCTTTTCTCACAGTCTCATTACACAGAACAATCCTACGATACAGAGAAATCAGAAGCCCAAACACAAGATCTGAAACTGCCGCAGTGGAATATCCCGCACAGTTGCTCACAACAATATTTCTTTTGCGGCATGCATCCAGATCAATGTGATCAATTCCGGTAAATGCCACCGCTAACATCTTAAGATTTTGGCACCCTACAATGACCTCACCGCTGAGCGGCAGATTTGCTACCATGATGACATCGGCATCCCTTCCCCTCTCAATCAAGGTTTCGGTATCTGTCACCCTCGTATCATAAGAAACAATTTCCACATGATCTGGCAGCGCCTTCCCGGCAATTTCTCTTAACAGCGCTTCCTCTACACCCAAAGGTTCAATGATGACTAATTTCATAACGCTCTCCTTTCGATACAATCCTTCTTATATCCTACCATAATCAAAACCTCTTTTCCAGCAAATTGGCTAAATTGGTAGGTCCAAATTGCCAAAAGTGTCAAAAAAGCATCCCCACAGGAATCAAATAAAAAAGCTTTGATTCCTGCAGGAATGCCTTCATTTTTCAGAAAGGGGAAAATTCTTCGGCTCTCACCATCCTCACCTTTCCAAAAGCGTTATAACCTTTAGATAAACTCAATGGTCATTCCAGGCTGCAGATCTGATGGAAGCAGCGGTTCTGTTCCAGTTACTGAAATATATCCCGGAAGCGGAGCTTCTTCTGCCCCCTGAAAACTAATGGTGCAATGTCCCAGCCCCCGAAGAGTTTGATTAGCTTCTGAACCTACTGAAGTCACCTCAAATCCTTTTTCATTAATAATCATTTTATCTCCCGGCTGAATATCCGCAACCAGAGTTTCCACCGAATGAAGGACACACAAATCCAAAAAAGCATCCGGCGCATCTTCGTTAAATAAAATTATAAAATTTGTATCCCGATCTCCAAGAAAATTCAGAGAATCCTTTCCTAAACCTTTAATTCTTGTAAAATATTTCATAAACTTTCTCCTTTTTCATTCACTCTGACCGATACATTATGAATATAAACCTGTACTTGCAACAAACGCAATAATTACTGCCAGCGGTCCTGTGATCAATCTGGAATAAAGCACAGACGGTACACCCAGCTCAATGGTACTTGACTCACATTCTGCAAGACTTAAACCAACCGGTATAAAGTCACATCCCACCTGAGCATTAATTGCAAACAAAGCAGGAAGAGCATACTGCGCCGGAATTTTTCCCATTGCGATCTGAGAGCCAAGAAGCGTACCGACAACCTGCGCGATGACTGCTCCCGGTCCCAATACCGGAGATAAAATCGGCAAGGCACAGACTACGGAAATCGCAAGCATTCCAGGCAGTGTGGAACATAGCGGCGAAATTGTTTTTGCAATAAAATTCCCGGCTCCCGATGCTGTAATAATTCCTAAGATTGTACTGGTAAATGCCATAAACGGAAGAATATTTTTTATGACCATCTCAATTGTTTCACGACCGGCTGCAAAAAACTTACCTACAACCTTACCTACTGCAATTCCGAATCTTGTGATAATTCCAGGCTTTTCCTGGCTCTGTGACCGCTCCGGCTGCGGTTTGGTCTCCGCACTCTTTTCCACCGCCTTGTGCTCTTTGACCTCAGCCTGCTCTTCTGTAAAACTCAGACATGACTCATCTACCGCCGATACATACACATCCGGAGTAATAAATTTTGCCAGAGGACCTGATTGCCCCACCGGATTTGTGTTAATTGTAAATACGCCTTTCTGAGGATAAATTCCGCATCTTAACGTTCCACCACAATCTACAATCGCTACCATAATTTGTTCGTCCGGAACGTTATTTTTATGTCCGTCTACAGGCGTTCCCCCTGTCATCTCCGCAATTTTCTCTGCCAGTGGACATATGCCGCCGATTGCCGTCATACTTAAAATAATATTGCATTCCTCTGTCGGCTGTAATACCAAAGGTCCCCCGAAACCTCCGGATCCCGCTTCTACTTTAATTGCTCGATACATTTATGCCGCCTCCTTTTGTGATTCCATTTTCTGATATTTTCCATGTAAAAATAAGAAAATCCGTTCCGTCACTAATCCACGAATCAAGATGACTACCAATCCGACCAGGAAATAGCGTACTGCCAATTCTCCCAAAGGCAGCCCCAGCTTTTCAATTCCCGCTGCAATTCCCATATATACAAATAATTCACCTGCATTTGCATTTGGGAAAAATCCTAAAACCGGGTGGCAAAAACTAATTGCCGCATCAAAAAACGGTACCTTGTATTTTTCATCCACAAAGCGTCCAAATGTGTAAGCCATCGGGTTCCCAAGACAAATCATTCCGATCAGAGGCAAAAACATATATCTGCATAGCCGATTCCCTGTAATTTTCATACAGAACTTTTCTACTCTGTCTTCTCCCACCAATTTAATAATTGCGTTTACCGCAGTCATCAAACAAATGACAGTGGGAATGATTGATGTTACCCAGCTTAAAAATTGTTTTCCTCCCGTCTGAAACAACGTCATAAATCCATTTGCAAAACTTGAAATAACTTCCATTAGTTTCCTCCTTGTTTTTCATGGGCCAGACGGCTTTCCAAAGCTTCCATTGCCTGCTCGTATCCTTTATAGCATTTTCTTTTTTTCGGTTCCATACTGCGAATCTGCCATAAATATTCATAGATGCTTCTGCCTGTCATTTCCTGGCCTAAAAATTTTGTAACCGGTCGAAATCTTGCCATAAAAGTCATTCCGTCCAACACTTCACTTTTGGTAATCACCCCATTTTTGTCACAGGCAATTACCGCAATATGTCCTCTCGACAACATTCTTCCTTTTTTCTGTCCAATTCCTACCATTCCTGCCTGATTCACTCTATGTACTGCTTTTCGATAATCTTTCACCTGAAAAAATCCCCCCACAGACTGCATCACAAATAAGAATAGCAAGACCCCAAAAATCGGCAAAATTTCCATAGTTGTTTCCTCCTTTCCTTCTCTTCGTAATTTGTAACTACAGTTTAGCAGTTTATTTTTACGTTTGAAACAGATTTTATTGAACATTTGTTTAAATGCTTTATTTTGTACTTCTATATAAACAATTGTTTTTAAAATCGGCTCATCGCAAGAACAGGACGAAGCGCACCTATCACAAAAAGTGGAGGTTCTCTCAACGAACCTCCACTGGTATTAACATTTTTATAACATTTTTGCAATATCGCTCAAGGACTCTACAATCATATCCGGTTTTACATCGCTTTTTTCCACATCATCAGCACTGCTCTCTCCACTTAACACAAGAATTGATGTTACGTCGCTGCCGTCTGCCACCGCAATGTCTGTATACAGACGATCTCCTACAATCGCAATCTCTTCCGCCCGATACCCGGTTTTCTCAATGATGTAGTTCAATGTATGTCTGGAAGGTTTCCCAAAAAATTCAGGAAATCTGCCTGTGGACGCCTCAATAAGCTTTGCCATGGACCCACAGTCCGGAATAAACGTGCCCCCTTCCATCGGGCAGTTCCAATCCGGGTTAATTCCATAATAAGTACATCCATTCCGAACATAGTGACAAGCCTTTGATATTTTTTCGTAGGTTAGAGTCGTGTCAAATCCCAGAATCACGATGTCCGGATTTTCTTCTGTCAACGGCATCCCAAATGCCTGAAATTCTCCGATCAATGACGGAGTACCAACCACATAGATTGATTCTCCCGGATGATGCTTCTTTAAATATTCAATGGTTACATGACTTGAAATCATCATCTGCTCCGGCTGAATTTCAATATCCATTCCTGCCAGTTTATCAATATAAGCCTGCTGGCTCTTTGAAGAATTATTGGTAAAAAAATAGTATTCTCTTCCGGTATCTTTCACTCGATTCAAGAAATCTTTGGTAAAATCAAAGAGTTCTCCTCCTAAATATATTGTTCCGTCCATATCCAGAACGAAACATCGAATCTGATCTACAGGATTCATAGATATGACCCTCCTTTGTTCTCTGCTTATTCGCCTGTTCCGTAAATACGGTCCGTTACCTTTTTGGCAATTTCTTCAATCTTTCCTTTTTCCACCGCCAACTGCAGAATGCTGTATCGGTTCCGCACTTTATATCCATTTAAAATACTCTGATAAAAGAGTTCCCTGTCAATTCCGATTTCTTTCGGAGACACCGGAGCTTCCACTCTGCCAAGCAAATCCTCACAGTAAGCTCTGCTCGGAGCATCCTTTAAGATTTCCTCCGGCACATCGTCTTTCATCAGTTGGAAAATTTCTGCAATCACCGGTGTTGCCATTCCGACCTTAATCCCATGGAGCTCCGGAAATCTGCCTCTTGCAATAAAATCCATCTCCCAATAATGACTCAGCATATGCTCTGCCCCCGAAGCCGGTCTGGAAATCCCAATCAGCCCCATCGCCACGCCGGTTAGATTTAACGCTTCGATCAAAAACAAGATGGCTTCATCTTCCCGTTTTGCCAGTCCATCCACACGGCTGATAACGCGTTCCAATGCTCTTTCCACCAAAGTTACACACGTCTGACAATAATAATCTCCATTTAATTCTTTGGCTAATTTCCAATCCGTCAACGCAGTCAATTTCCCCAGAACATCTCCAAAGCCTGCCTGAATCATTCTCTGAGGCGCATGTTTCATAATCTCCGTATCACCTAAGACTCCATACGGAAGAGTTGCCTCAAAGGAAATTTTCTTTCCGTCTAAAATCAGCGGAGCGCCGTCTGCTACGTATCCGTCCATGGAAGGAGCGGTACATACAATCACATATGGAATGGAGGTTCTGGAAGAAATATATTTTACAGTATCATTTATGCTTCCGGAACCTACTCCGATTAAAAGCTTCGTTCCCCGTTCTATATTCAGCAGCACTTTTCCCACTACCCCTTCATCCGGAATCAAAATATCATCTCCGGAATCCAGAACTAAATTTTTCACTTGAAAATGATCTTCTTCCAGAAGCCCCAGTACCTTTTCTCCTGCCGCTGCAAAGGTATGATTATCACTGACCATTAATATTTTTCCATCATGAAACGGCTCTGCAATCTCCTTTATTTTAGGCAGAACGCCCTTCCCCATGATCAACTTCTTTATGTCCATCCGGTGATGTTTTCCACAACTGCAGTCAAAATTTGCCGTTCCCATCTGTTCCATTGTCATTGTTAAAATTTCATCCATACTCATATCCTCCGTTATTTTGAAAACTCATGTTCATAATGCATGATTCGTTCTACCTTCGGAGTAGAAGGACCATCTTTAAATTCCAGTCCCATCCAGATATCTAGCAGGTACAGAGCCAGCTGCGGAGCAACGACCCTTGCCCCCATACACATCACATTGGCATCATTACTTAAAATGGAGCGTTCTGTAGAAAAAGGATCATGGCAGACGGCAGCTCGAATTCCCGGAACTTTATTGGCTGTCATTGCCATTCCGATTCCTGTTCCGCAAACAAGAATCCCTCGATCGCAGTCACCTTCCGTTACGCCTTGACATGTTTTTACGGCAATATCCGGATACAAAACAGTTTCTCCGGCATCAGCTCCCTGATCAACCACCACATGCCCCTGTTTCTCCAAATGTTCCTTGATTGCTACCTTTAAATCATATGCGGCTTCATCGCACCCCAGAGAAATTTTCATAGTTCTTACCTCCGTTTATATTACTCTTCACGTTGTTTCCCTTTGATGCTTTTATTGTAAGGTTTTATATAGTCATTTTCAATTTAATTTATAGAACATTTGTTTAAATGTTTTTTTTAATCAAGGCATATCCACATTTGCCTACATAGATTCCAGCATTTTATTTGCACATGCCAGGTCGGTAATTAGAACATTAATGTCCCCCGCTTGTATGGCACCCTCTACTGCATCTGATTTATCTCTGCCACCTGCAATTCCGATTCGTATCTCAATATTTTGGAGCTGCTCTTCTTCAATTCCTACAACACGCTCATTAAACTGGCGAAAAGCCTGACGGTTTCCGTGGATATCATAGAAACGAAGGGCAGTCTCTCCAACAGCTCCTTTTTCCATGCACTCTTTTAATATTTTCTCATTCAGATATCCTTCATAAAATAATCCGGTTTTTCCGGCTTCCGGTACACCGATCCCCAGAAGTGCAATCCGCAGTTTATTAAAATAACGATAGATATAGCGGATTGTTTCTTCGTTCAAAAAAATATCCTTTACCTGTTTCGATGAAAATACCGCCGGCGCCAGAAACTGCACATAATCACCGCCAAACTTCTGGGCAAATTCTACTGCAATCCGATTGGATTGTACATCCAGACGATTGGTTCTCTTCTGACTGATTCCTCCATACATAGGAACAAACAGCAGATTTTGACTTCGAAGATCATATTCCTGCTTTACCTGAGTCACATGATGCAGCGTTCTCCCCATGCTGACTCCCACACAATCTCCATCTTCCAGGATATTTGATAAAAATGTAAATGCGGCCTCAGAAAGTCTGTCCCTGTGTTTTTCCTTGGAATCCAGAGGATCGCCCTCTACAACAATAACTTCTCTCAGACGATATTTCTCCTGCAGCTTCTGTTCAATTTCACCAAAATCAAAAACATCCGGATTTATGACTTCGATCTGCACAATTCCTTTACTTCGCCCGAGCTCCAACATCCTGGAAACACTGGTCCTTGACAGTCCGAGTATCCTGCAAATATCAGTCTGATTTCTCCGCTCTATATAATACAAATAACAACATTTGTAAATCAGACGATTGTCATCAATAATCTTTCGCATAGCAGCCTCCTTCTTAACCTATGATATACAAAGATAAGAACCTTACTATATCACGAAAAAAGTGCAGTATCAACTTTTCAGCTAATACTGCACTTTCATTTTCATTATAAAAAGAACTTAAGTCCCTGATTATTTCAGAGTTACTTTTGCTCCCTGCTCTTCTAATTTTGCTTTGATATCTTCAGCTTCTGCTTTAGATGCGCCTTCTTTCACAACTTTAGGAGCTCCGTCAACTAATTCTTTTGCTTCTTTTAATCCTAATCCTGTGATTTCACGAACAGCTTTGATGACTTTAACCTTAGCTCCGCCAACTTCTGTTAATTCAACATCAAATTCGTCTTTTTCTTCTGCTCCGCCTTCAGCGCCTGCTCCTGCTGCAACTACAACACCTGCTGCTGCAGATACACCGAATTCTTCTTCACAAGCTTTTACTAATTCATTTAATTCTAAAACTGATAAACCTTTGATAACTTCAATAATTTCCTGAGTTGTCATTATAATTTCCTCCTAATAATATTCTAATAATCTCACTGATAATTATTCAGCCGCTGCCCCTTCACCGTCTTTTTCAGCAATCTGCTTAATAACACGCGCAAAGTTTGTAATTGGGGACTGAATGCTTCCAAGGAATTTTGCAAGTAATTCTTCTCTTGATGGAATGCTTGCAATTACCTGGATTCCGTCTTTGTCATAGAACGTTCCTTCTACAACACCAGATTTCATTTCAAGAACTTCAATATCTTTCGCATATTTTGCAAGAATTCTCGCAGGAGCTGTTGCATCTGTTTTAGAAACAGCAATTGCTGTAGGTCCTGTCAAATCTCCAGATAATGATTCAAAATCAGTATCTTTTACTGCGAAACGGATCATTGAATTCTTATAAACTTTATACTCAACATCTGCTTCTCTTAACTCTTTACGCATTGCAGTATCCTGTTCTACAGTGATTCCGCGGTAAGAAACTAATACTGCAGACTGAGCATCTGTAAGTAACTCTTTGATCTCATTTACAACTGGTTGTTTTAACTCAACTTTTGCCATTGAAATGGTGCACCTCCTTGATTTATTTTGTGTACCACCGCACTCTTATATCAGAAAAGCCCTCTGTCTCCAAAGACAAAGGGCATAATTAGCATAAAACTAAAACTCTCCTCGGCAGGTTGATCTACGTTGCGCCATGCGGCACCTGCTGTCTTCGGCAGTAATACTGTAATATAATACCACAATATTTTTCTCTTGTCAATTATTTTTTAAAATTTTTTCAATTCTTTTCTTCCATAGTATATGGACAGTACCGCTCCCAGAGACCATCCTACCGGCCATGCCCACCAGATTCCAATATATCCCAACGGAACAGAAAACAAGAAGGATAATACTACCCGGACAATCAAATCGGTAAATGTAGAAATCATAAAAGCTTTCATTACCGCCATTCCTCTCAGAGCTCCGTCATAAATAAATTTAATGCTGATCACCAGATAAAAAGGTGTGACAATGTGTAAAAATCCGGCTCCGACTTTTATTCCATCCAATGAAGCCTTCGTTGCTCCATCCACAAAAAGTCCCATCAGAGATTTTGCCATCAAAAAACCGGCTGCAAAAAACATAACTGCCATTGCCAGAATTATTTTTAATCCGATACTCACACCGTCCTTTACACGATCTGTCTTACCTGCTCCAAGATTCTGTGCAATAAAACTTGAAATCGCATTGGAGACAGTTGTCAATGCCGCCAGTACAAATAACTGAATTTTGAATGCCGCAGAATATCCTGCCACAACCACAGAGCCAAAGCTGTTAATTCTTCCCTGAACAAATAACTGGCCCACCGATACAAAGGATTGCTGCATAATACTTGGCAGAGCAATCGCCAGCACTCTTCCGAGAAGAATCCAGTGAAATTTACGATACTTTCCCGTTTTGATTTTCTGAACCTTAAAGAATACTGTCACAACCGCCAGAACCGAAGCGATTCCCTGCGCAATAAATGTTGCCCAGGCAGCTCCCGCCACTCCCATATTCAGACTCGTCACAAACATAACATCCAAAATTATGTTCAGAACAGAGGAAAAAATTAAAAACAATAATGGAGTTACAGAATCTCCCATTGCTGTAAAAATTGATGTAGCTGCGTTATACAACATCAGGAAAACAACACCCCACACATATATTTTCAAGTATAAAGACGCATCCGAAAAAATGTTTTCCGGAGTTGAAAGCATTTCAAGCATCCCATCACACCCAAAGGTTCCCGCAACTGTCAATATGACACTCATCACCAAAACCGCAATGACAGAGGTCGAAATGGTACTCTTCATTCTTTTATATTTTTTGGCTCCGAAAAAATGGGAAATAACAACATTCATTCCCATTCCTGTCCCCACTGCAAATGCAATAAATACCGCAGTAATAGGCTGAGAAGCTCCCACTGCTCCAAGAGCATTCACTCCAATACTTTCCGGCAACTACACTGTCCACAACGCTGTATACCTGCTGGAAAATCATACTAAAAAGCATGGGGACCATAAAACGCATAATAACCTGAAACGGATTCCCTGTGGTTAAGTCTTTCATCTTCATTTTCCTCTCTTCATTCCAATTTAGGGGGCAAAAATCCCCTCTGTGAATCTCACAAAGGGGAAATTGTTAAAAATTAAGCAAATTTTGTTGTATCAATCTTCACTCCAGGTCCCATAGTAGAAGAAATCGTTACATTTCTAAAATACTGACCTTTTGCTGCAGCAGGTTTTGCTTTGATAATTGCATCGATTAACGTTTGGAAGTTGTCCGCTAATTGTTCTTCTGTAAATGAAGCTTTTCCAACTGGTACGTGGATAATATTGGATTTATCTAATCTATATTCGATTTTACCTGCTTTAATTTCTTTTACTGCATTTGTAACGTCCATTGTTACAGTTCCGGCTTTCGGGTTCGGCATTAATCCTTTCGGTCCGAGATCACGTCCTAAACGACCAACGACCCCCATCATGTCAGGAGTTGCTACAACAACGTCAAAATCATACCAGTTTTCTTTCTGAATCTTTGGAATTAATTCTTCTGCTCCAACATACTCAGCTCCTGCTGCTTTCGCTTCCTCTGCTTTTGCATCTTTTGCGAAAACAAGCACTTTCACCTGTTTGCCGGTTCCATGAGGCAGTACCACTGCTCCACGAATCTGCTGATCTGCCTGACGTCCGTCTACTCCAAGGCGAATATGAGCTTCCACCGTCTCGTCAAATTTCGCATTGGCTAATTTTTTTACTAAAGCAACTGCTTCCTGTGGATCATAAGTATTTGTCTTGTCCACCAATTTTGTAAGCTCTAAATATCTCTTACCTTTTTTCATTCTAAAATACCTCCTGTGGTAATATCGGGAGTTCACCCTCCCACTTTCGTCTTAAATTTTATACAGTGTTCAATACTACTCTTCTACTGTGATTCCCATACTTCTTGCAGTACCGGCAATCATGCTCATAGCCGCTTCAATGGAAGCTGCATTTAAATCTTTCATTTTTGTCTCAGCAATCTGCTGAAGATCAGCTTTAGAAATTGTAGCTACTTTAGTTCTATTCGGTTCTCCGGAACCAGACTGAATTTTACATGCTTTCTTCAGTAAAACTGCCGCCGGCGGAGTTTTGGTAACGAAGCTGAAGCTTCGATCCTGATATACAGTGATTACTACAGGAATAATCATATCTCCCTGATCTGCTGTTCTCGCATTAAATTCTTTTGTAAACTGTACAATGTTTACACCGTGCTGTCCAAGTGCCGGTCCAACTGGCGGTGCTGGTGTT
>CAJMHU010000015.1 GCA_905213305.1 uncultured Anaerostipes sp. | reverse complement strand
TATATTATCACTATTTTAAATTAGTGTCAACACCTTTTTGCTATTTCAAAAAATTTAGTTTTCTCCCCACCAAACACCCCAAAATGCATCTTCTTTTTCATAATTACGCTGTGAATATCTGAAAATGTTTCTTATTATTTATTCTAAAGAAAAAACATTCCGCCTTAGAGATTTTTCATCTTTCCGACGGAATGTATCATTATCTTTTATTTGATTTTAATATTTAGCAAATCCTGAGATTGGATTTGTTGTTTCATCATCTTCTGAATTGGATTCTCCCGAACCATTTGCTGGAGCATAGGACTTCCTCCAACCGCCTGCTGATATTGTCGGTTCAAACCGACATACGGCATTAATGAAATAAAAAACAGTACAAAAGCAATCACTAAAAAACCTTTTGCCAGCCCCAAAATTCCTCCGGCTGCCCGATTGATCAATCCTACTCCCGGAATATTATTAATTTTGTTAATTATCCGAATTATAATAGAAAAAATAATTTTACACAAAATTACAATTACGGTAAAAGCTATCAAATATGCAATTTGATCTGTTAAAATCGTTCCTTGAATTTCCGGCGCATACTTAAGAACCATCCCCTGAAACGAGCCCGCACTCTGATACGCAATCGCAAAGGTTAAAATCCATGCTGCTAAATTGAGCATACTTTTTATCAGTCCTCTTCGATATCCCATAACCACCTGAAAAATTAAGTATAATCCTAAAATACCCAAAATTATTTGTCCCATATGTACTCCATTTCTACTGCACTTCTACTAATTGTGTGCTATCTTCGTACGAAAATAGATATCTGCAGTTTTTTCCTGTTGGTGAAATATTTAAAATCCTCTTTTTAAAATCTTTCTGGAACATTTCATGCCCTGTAAAATTCAAAATCGAACAATGATAATTTCCTGCTAAAATCATCTCTCCGTCATTTAGCAGCAATTTATTATATTCTGAAGAAAAATCCTTGGACATAACCTTTCGACCTGATTTACTGTAAACTCTTGCTTCATATTTATCTTTCGCTGATTTTTTCTGATTTTCAAATACAATTCCAATATGCTGATCATTAATTGCCACACTCTTTACATTTTTATCAAATGAAATCTCATTCTTTTTTGTTGGTGCTTTTCCTACTTTAAATAATATCAGCTGATTATCTCCGATTGCTGCCACAGTAGAGTCCCCCATAAACTGTATTTTCGGAATCACCGTATCTTTAAAATCAAACCCTCCGATTAACTGATCCTCTTTTTCTTCCCCTTCTTCGCCAAAATTATAAAAAGCAATCCGGCTTTTTGTATTAATTCCGTCTACTACCAAATAGCTTACTGCCAGCGTTTCTCCATCCGATGATAAATCAATGTCCAGCGGATATCCATTTTGCTCTGACGTTACCTTAATACTAACAAGCTTTTTCTTTGCAGCTTCATATAACTCAATATAATTTCCGTTCTCTCCCTGCAGATTCATTGCCACAACCCCCTGTTTGGCAACTTCCACATCGACAATTGAATACGAAGCACTAAACTTTTTCATCTGGCCCTCATCATCCAAAAGAACTGCCTCATTCCCATTTTTCGATGCCACCACAATGTAATCTCCACAGTAAGAAGCAATCGGATTATCAAAAGAGTAGGTACGATTCCATTTCTCTTTTCCATCTTTATCCAAAAAGGAAATTCCATCCTCACTGTAGCAAATGGTTCCATCTTTATATGCAAACGATTGAAAAGATTCTGTCAAATCCTTTGCAATTGATTTTACAACCTTTAATTGATGGTAAGTTCGATAGCGGTATGCAAAAAATCCGCAAATTAAAATAAATACCAATCCAATTGCCAGCCCAATTCGATACTTCTTTTTCCTCTCTCGAACAAACATCGCATTCTGGAAATTTTCATTTGAATTAATGTAAAGTGAAAATCCCGATTTCGTCTTTTGTTCCATAAGCATCCTTCCATTCCAAAACATTTTTGCTACTTGAATACACGTTATTATACCTTATCGAGCAAAGCTCGTCCAGTGCGAAGCACTTTGAGGCGATATTCTGTTTAATCTTGATTTGGAATTTTTAATTTTTGTCCGGGATAGATTTCATTCTCATTGGTCATTCCATTGACACTCTTAATTTGAGGTACTAATTTCTGAGTTCCATACATTTTTCTGCTGATGGAAACCAGTGTGTCTCCCCTTTTTACAATATAAGTCTGATAAGTTCCGGCAGCGGTCTCATTCACTGTGGTGACAGCTGTTGCAGTGGAGGATTCTGTGGCTGCGGCAGTTTGGCTCGTATTATATTCTGATGTTTTCGTTTCCTTCTGTTTTGTTGATGCTTCCGTATCTAAGGTATCCGGAATTGTTTCATCCTCCGACTCAATCTGACTGCTCACGCCTTTTCCCATTGTCTCAACTGCACCTTGCACCATCCCCTGAAAATCTATTGTCCCATCATTTTTTCCATAATAATACATTGTACCTCCGATCACGATGACCAGAGCTGCTGCCGCTGCAGATGACAGCTTTCGCACGGTTCCCTTGCGCTGACTGCTCTTTGCTTTCTGGGAAATTTTTTCACGAAATTGCTGCACAAGCTTCTCATCTCTCTTTGCTTCCATCATGTTTTCATAGGACTGTGCCTCACGGAGCTGTTGATTTCTCTCTACCAGATAATTTTGCATCATTGGATTTCGTTCATAATAAATATAGTATCCATTCTGCCTTACAAGGTCCTGTCCCCGATAAACATAAAATGCATCCTCCTGCTCCAGGTGATCTATCATATATAAAACCTTTCCCTCCCCGGGGAAATTTTCAAAATGAGTTTTTTTAATTTTATCATTTAACCGCACAGAAAATCCCATTCTTGATAAAGCCCATCCAATGACTTCAAGATCCGGAAACAGCCTGTCCTTTTCCTGATAGATTTCCCGCCAAACTTTATCATCAAACACTGCTTCTTCTAAATCAAGCTCCAGATTTTGTCCCTCGATTGCCCCGCGCACAAAAATTACCGTATCACTTCCGATATTTTTCTTCTCACCAAATAAAATTGCGCCTCTCACATATGTATTCTTATCCATTGATAATGCATTCAGAAAAGTAATCACATAATCTTCTATATATACCTTTGTATGTCCCACCGGACTCCCAATCTGCCGAATATTTTTTGGCAGCTGCTGCTCTGTCTTCACAAAAAAAGCCTCCTTTTCTTCTAATATCAAGGAGACTTTACCATAAGAATTGAAAATTTTTTATCAAACCGCGTCGAAGAATTCTAATTTTTTTCTACATACTTTTTTCTCTTTTGTATAAACTAGGAAGAGAATCTAACAATCAGGAGGATCTATATGCTGTTTTCAGAAAAAATATTCTACTACGATTCTGCACAAACTGTCGATTTTCAAAATTTTCAGAGTGATCTTAGAAATCAGATCAAGAAACGCCGTAAAAAGAGACAGCCGTTGGTGATTGTATGTATCGGAACAGATCGTGCCACCGGAGACTGTCTCGGACCTTTGGTGGGACATTATTTAATGCATCGCTCTCGTCTGTATTCTGTTTACGGCAATCTGCGTGAACCAATTCATGCGCAAAATCTGGAAGAAACAATGAAAAAAATTTATCATACGTATGAAGATCCTTTTATTATTGCCATTGATGCTTGTCTGGGATGCCAGGAACATATCGGATATATCACACTGTCTCCGATGCCTTTGTTTCCGGGACAGGGAGTTTCCAAAAAACTTCCGCCCGTCGGACATCTGTCGATCACCGGAATTGTAAATCTTATTTCTGATTCCAATGAAGAAACCATTCAAAATACCAGACTTCAAGTTGTGGTAGAGCTGGCGTCTTTCATTTCCTCCGGTATCGAAACGTCAATCGCCATTAAATCTCAAGCTTCATATCCCCCGATTTAATCATACCAGTACGGCGCATTGCTTCTGCGATAAAATAGGTTAAAAATGCCGGGGCAATAATATACATGATTAAGATCATAATTGCCACAGTTACTGGTGATTTTCCCTGTCCGATCATTGTTTTATATGCCATCATTGGCCCCACAAATCCAGCCGTTCCCATACCGGATCCAATTGCATTATTTGTCATCTTCAACAATACCGTAGAAATCGGGCCGAGAATCGCACTGGTAAGCACCGGAGGAATCCAAATCCATGGCTTTCTCACAATGTTCGGAATCTGAAGCATGGAAGTTCCAATTCCCTGTGCCAACAGCCCTCCAACCCCGTTTTCCCGAAAACTTGCCGCCGCAAATCCTATCATCTGAGCACAGCATCCGACCGTCGCAGCCCCCGCTGCAATTCCGGATAAATTCAAAATAACCCCCAACGCCGCGGAACTAATTGGCAGTGTCAGTGCCATTCCCATCAAAACAGAAACAACCATTCCCATAACCAACGGCTGCTGCTCCGTTCCCCAGAGAATCCACTCTCCAAACTGTCTCATCATTTGGGATATATATGGTCCCACCGTAATCCCGACAATTCCTCCAGTTAAAATTGTAGCCATAGGACTCAAAATAATATCCAGTTTTGTACGTCCTACAAAGAAACGCCCCACTGCAATGCCTGCATAAGCTGCCAGAAACGCTCCCAGAGGCTCACCGGGACTCGATAAAACGATGGTTCCCTTGACAAGAATCGAGCCTTTTACCAATTCTGACGAAAACGCTCCTATCATTCCTGCACTTGCTGCCGAAGCGCATACCAGCGCAGACTCCCCCAATTTGCCGGCTACACCAACTCCAATGCCTGCTCCGGTAAGTATTTTTGCAATGGTCGCCATCAAAACAATGGTATTTCCGACATCTCCTCCAATCAGTCTGCCCGCCTGTTCTAAAACTGTACCTATAATCAAGGTAGAAAATAATCCAATTGCCATTCCTGACAAACCATCCAAAAACAATCTTTTCAATAATTTCATGAATTTCTCCCTTTTTCTTCTTTTTTTTAGTATAACACATCAAATGTGCTTTACAAGAAACAAAAATACTTCTATACTAAATCCAAAGAAGTATTTATCTATGGTTTGAAAGCAGGAATTTATATGTTTCGGATGTGGGGAAAAATTTTTTATGAAAATCGTTTGCAAAAGGATACTGTGATCTCAATTGATAATGACCTCAATCGTACCCGCAAAGTTTATCAGGCTTTGGAGGAAATCTGTTATGAATTTGATCTCTCAAAACCTCTCTGGCTGGAAAATAACAAGCAGGAATTTCTTCTCCATGCAAAAACTCGTTTCACAAAAGACAGTTTTGTAGAGGATATTGATTTCGATTTTCTTGAAATTCAAGTCATCGAAGAATGACAAATATTTTATGACCGCTCCGTCATGAGCTTTGAAAAACGCAGTGACGAAACTGTCCCATTATTTTCATTTTTTTCTTTGAAATCATTTACAGAGTGACGGAATTTTATTATACTTAAACTACATGGTAAACATCTTGTCCACATGAGTTATACTACCATTTGAGGAGTTGTTTTATGAAAGGACAGCCATCAGGCCCCTCCGGGAGGCAAATTACACAATACATAGCTCATTTGTATCAGGAATACTCCAGCAGATTATATTGTTCGGCGTTTCAGTATACTTCCAATAAGAGCACTGCTGAAGATGCCGTACAGCGAGTATTTGAAAGGGTACTTCTTTACCCCACAGCAGTTTTAAATGTACCGGAAGATGAAGCTCTTTTCTTTCTCTTTGCAATTCTTAGAAATGTCATGAGAACGATTGCTTCGGAAGAAGAGAAAAATGCTCATCTGCCTTTAAACTATGAAGATGGCTTAGAATCCTATGATCTGGCAGACCCGGAAGATGCATATCTCCGTTTTATCAATCTTCAATCTACCAAAGATAAACTCTCAAAATTGAAACCAGAACTTTGCGACATTATGATTTTTCATTATGTATATGGTTTTAAAAACCGTGAGATTGCAGATATGTTTCGTATCTCGGAACGCGCTGTAAAGAAAAGGATATCTGTAGCCAAAAAGGAACTTAGGAAAATGTTTCGGAAAGAGGACTTTCTATGAGTGATCAGGATAAAAAAATCGTCGGCGAGCAAGAAAAACTTTTAGATCACATCATCGAATATGGTGGCCGGCAGTACATAGATGATGAGATTAAAAAATGTGAAGATGTTCCAGAACTGGAACCCTCCAAAGAATTTGATGAGAAGATGAATCGGATGTTCAAAGAAGCTTACAAAAAGGAAGCCAGAAAAGAGAACATGCGGTTCGGAAAAAAAATAGCGGTAATTTTAGTTGCCGTCATTGGTGTGGGATCTGCTGCAGCTATGAATATTCAAGCTGTGCGGGAACCTGTATTAAATTTTGTCTTTAATAAAAACAGCAATGGCAGCAAAACTAAAGTTAATGTCCAAGAAAATTCTAAAGAAAAGATTAATTTTATTTTTGGATATATGCCAGATGGATACAAATGTACCAAAAAGCAATATCTATATAAAGAAAAACAACAGATTTATAAATATGAAAATTCAAAAATTAATGACTACATTTATATAAAGATTCAAACCGATCAAAAGTACGATAGTTATACTAATTTAATAAACGATGGTTACTCTGAAATTACAAAAAATTCTAAATCCTACTATTGCATAACTGGCGATAAAAACCGTCTTTTATGGTATCATAACAAAAGTATTTTTAATATTATTTCCTCCTTATCCGAAGATGAGATGATTAAAATTGCCCAAAATATAAAACTAGCGAAATAAGTTTTAGTAAGACCTTTTTAGGTCTTATTTTTTTCCTCCTTTCTATCCGGAAACTGTTAAGAGCACAGTAAGGATGGAAAGGATTTTTTTATGAAAAGACTTCGTAAAGCAATTGCTCTCTGTTCTATTTGCGCAATTACATTTGTTTCCTCTGTTTCTTCCGCTTCCGCTGCAGATAGCTGGGCAGGATTTGAGGATGTAACAATCGGTCTGTCCTTTGAAACATTAGGAGAAGCTGTTTTTTATACCAGTGTTATTCCAAGCAAAGATTCCTACTATTCTAAAATTACAATGAAGCTCCAGCGCTATTCCGGCGGCTCCTGGCATACTCTGACTAGCGGCACACATGGTGATACCAGTATTCATGGATATAGCCGAAGTTATTTCGTTTCCAAAGGCTATACTTACCGCGTACATAGCACCGTAACAATATATAAGTCCAAAGGCGGAGCTAAGGTAAACAGCGATACCTTTACCTATAAAAGAAAATACTAATATCTTTGACATCATTTAACCAATTATTTTAAGATCCTTACTCGTCAAAACTTTTCACACAGGCAGGTTTTCCTGTCTTTTTGACGTTTTTTAGAAATTTTTACACTTTCCCCACATAAAAATCTCTTATTTCAAAAAAAATTTTAATTTTTTTTGAAATTTGGTTCCCTTTTTTCCGAAAAAATCGGTTTACTAAGTGTAAGAGAGATTGAGTGATAAATTATTATCACAACAGAAACTATTAATAACATAAAATTAACAAACCCTTGCCCTATAGTTCCCAAAATATAAGGTTTAGGGAGGGCCACTAAAAAATATCTCATTATATCCAATCTCTCTTACATAAAAGGCCGGAGTCCCCCCAAGACTCCGGCCGATTCTATCTTATTTGGTTGTACTTCCGAAACCACCGTTTCTCACCTCAGTGACTTCATCATCAATGGTAATTCCATACTGCATAAAAATTCCCTGTACCATTCCCGTACCTTTGGCTACAGAAACTTTTTTCCCTTCATTGCTGTCATTGGTCAATTTAACAAAAATGTGCCCCTCATTATCGGAATAAAAATAATCACTATCAATAATTCCAACTGTATTATTCATCTGGAGCCGGAATTTAAATCCCAGACCGCTCCTCGGGAAAATATTCAACACCCAATTCTCCTCAATAAATACCCGGATTCCTGTAGGGATCTTGATCGTCTCTCCCGGAGCCAAAGAAAAATCAATCGGACTGAAAAAATCATATCCGGCAGATCCTTTTGTAGCCCTTCGAGGCAGCAAAATCTGATCATAAATTTCCTGAATCATCTCCTGTGAAGCATCTGGAAATGTATCCTTCCAATCCAATGCAAACTGTTCCAAACTCACTTTATGAAATTGCGCAATTTTATTCATGCTTTCTCCTGTCATATATCTTCGTTGATACTCTATTTTGTTCCAGTACTGATTCTACCAAACAAGTAAAAGTCTTTCAATAGTCTGCTAATTTTTTCAGGGAACGGAATTCATACTTTTCCTTTTTTAAATTTTTAATCACTGTATCAAGAGCCTCTGCATTGGACTGGGATACATTGTGCATCAAAGGAATCGCTCCGTTATGTATATAGTCCTGAAAATGCTTGATTACATAGTCCTTTCCCGGCTGTTTGTTCACATCAAAATCAACATATGCCATACTCCAAAAGATGGTTTTATATCCCATTTTTTGTGTGAGCTTTAATGTATTTTCATTATACTCTCCCATGGGAGGACGAATAAAAGGGTCCATTTCATACCCGGTTTTCTCTTTACAAAACTCTGCACAGTCGATTAGTTCCTGTTTATTATCCCGATCAGACAGAGACGGCATACTCTTATGATGTACGGTATGATTTCCAACCACATGCCCCTCTTTTTTCATTCTTTTCACCAGTTCCGGTTCCTCACGAATAAATGGTTTTGTCACAAAAAACGCTGCAGGAACTTTATTTTTCTTCAAAACATCCAAAATTTTCGGCGTAAAGCCATTTTCATAGCCACAGTCAAAGGTCAGGTAAACACATTTCTTTTTTCCGGGCTTTGGGTCTGCATAATATGCGTCATATTCAGAAAGGTCAATTTTATCGGAAACTTCCGGGACCTTATGATCTTCATTTCTCTTCAGCCACCAACGTTGAGTTTCCGTTGCTCCCTCACTAACCGTCTCCTCCACCTGTTCTTTTTTCACTTCGGTATTCTGCACCTTCTGCTGCCTGGAACAGCCTCCAAGCATCAGTACACCTGCCGTAGCCACTATGATGATCGTACGCTTCATATACAAATATCCTTTTTTCTTATTTTATTAAGGATCTCCGCAATTTATAAGTCATTGATAAAATCTTTCAAAGTTTGTATGTCCTCCGGCGTCAGAGAAAGCTCCTTGGCACTGGCAATTTGCTCCCAATGCCCGGCAATCTGCCGTGTTTGTTCTTTCTCTTTCTCCATCTGTTTCCCTTTTTGAACTTCCTCACATTTGACCCTGCTTTGTTTGGATAAATTCTTGTCGATTCGATTTGGCAGCACATTCTCCAAATAATAAATAAGATTCATCCGAATCATCCTTTTCATATGATCCATTCTCGTTAAATAATCCAACATAAAAATTCCGATTCCAAATGCAGCGCTTAAAATCAGACTTCTTCCCCAGAAATTAATATCTGTATTCATTGAAATCCCCCGAATTGCACCGATACAACCAAGAAGAACACAAAGAATTCCGCAAAATCCCGGTATTTGCTCCAAAAGCATCGAATTTATCCCCAGAATCTTATGGGCTTCAAAATACTTATCCACAATACAGCCTGCATTTTTCACATTTGCATTCAGCGTGTAATAATTTTCAAATTTCTTCTTTAAGGTTCCAATCCAGGAACGCTTCGGCCTGTCCATATTTTCCGTTGACACAAATAGTCTGTGATAATTTCTCCAGACAAGCAATTTCACAGCCACTGCAATAAAAACCGAAGCCATTAGCCCCTGAATAAAAAAAGTTTCTCTTAACATCTCCATATCACTATCTCCTTTTATAATTCTTTGTATCCTAATTATAAAAGTAATGACATCGAAACTTAAGAGAAACCCTCCTACAAAGTTAGACTAAAGTCTGTCTAAAATTCCAAAAATAAGCCGAACAATGTGTTTAATTGCCGCTTTTTCAAATTCTTCGTAACTTCCTGCCGCTTCCTGGTCCGCTTTGTCGGAAATTGCGCGCACAATGAGAAACGGAA
Organism: uncultured Anaerostipes sp.; assembly: GCA_905213305.1. Lineage (GTDB taxonomy): Bacteria > Bacillota > Clostridia > Lachnospirales > Lachnospiraceae > Anaerostipes. Next base: position 25,529 of record CAJMHU010000015.1, on the reverse strand, counting down.
TTTCATTTAAATAGGCTGTCTGAGCCATTGCGGCTCCTTCCATCTCTGCACAATAGCCGTCAAATTGGCGAATAAGCGCATGTTTTGTTTCATTATCCGAAATAAATTGATCTCCGCTCACCACTCTTCCAACATAACAATGAATCTCAGGATTTACTTTCTCACACGCTTCTTTTGCAACAGTCACCAGATTTTGATCTGCCTGAAAATACGATGTATCCATTCTTGGAATTTCTCCCTTTTGATATCCAAATATCGTGGCATCCACATCATGCTGAACAGCGTCACCGGAAATGACAATATCTCCGATTTCAATATCTTTATAAAGTCCTCCTGCTACGCCTGTGTTGATCAGATGTGTAACTTCAAAACAATCTGCTAAAATCTGTGTGCATACCGCCATATTGACCTTTCCGATTCCGCTCCGAACAACCACCACCTGCTTTCCCTGCAGCTCTCCTTGATAAAAATCCATTCCTGCCCGATGGGTGATTTTTTTCCGATCCATGGCCTCAATCAGCTGACTGACTTCTTCTTCCATTGCACCAATAATACCAATCATTCCTGTTTTCTCCTATTCTATCATTTAAATTCAGTTTAGAGGAAATTCACATACTTGTCAATTTTCCTGTCACTGATTTAAGAAATCTGACGCAGCGCTTTGCGGAATTGAAAAAAGAACAAAATTGCTGTAAAGGTCACTGCAAGAACATCTGCAATTGGTTCTGCCATATAGACTGCTCTCGTTTGATTTTCTCTCATAATCTGCGGCATAATATAAATCAAAGGAATGAGAAGAACAAATTTTCTCATAACAGCCACAATAATCGAAGCTTTTGCATTACTCAAAGAAGTAAATGTCATTTGACATGCCAATTGAATTCCAAATAAAAGGGCTGCAGCCATATAAATTCTCAAAGCAGTTTGTGTAAATTGCAGCAATTCGCTGTTGGATGTGAAAATTGCGGCAAATCCTTTTGGAAAGACCATAACAAAAAGCCATAAGAGAGTAGAATAAAACATACTTACTTTCAACAGCAGCTTATATGCATCCTTTACCCTCGTTACCTGCTTGGCTCCGTAATTATAACTAATGATCGGCTGAGCGCCCTGACCCAATCCCTGAAGCGGAAGCATTGCAAACTGCATAACACTGGTTAAAATCGTCATAGCCCCCACCGCCACATCTCCCCCATATTTTAAAAGAGAAGAATTAAAGCAAATTGAAATGATACTCTCACTTGCCTGCATAATAAAGACAGAAACGCCGAGAGCTAAACTCGGCAAAATAATTTTTGCTTCTAACTTCAAATATTTCTTTTTAATCTTCAAATGACTTTTCTTTCCAAATAGGAAGCTAAGAACCCATATGCAGGACATAGCCTGTGACAAAACGGTGGCTAAAGCAGCGCCTCTTACCCCCATTCCGAAACCGAAAATAAAAATCGGATCTAAAATAATATTTACCACTGCTCCAATTAATACAGACAGCATTCCTGTCTTTGCAAATCCCTGTGCTGTAATAAAAGCATTCATTCCCAAAGTTAATTGAACAAAAATGGTTCCTATTGCATAAATGTTCATATATGCTACGCCATACTCAATGGTATTGGCACTGGCTCCAAAAGACATTAAAAAGCTTCGATTCCCAATGAGAAGAATTACGGTTAAGAGTGTGGATACGAGAATCTGCGTACAAAAACAGTTGCCCAACGTCTTTTCCGCAGACGCATGATCTCCCTTTCCCATAAAAATTGTTGCTCTCGGCGCTCCTCCGTTACTTACCAAAGCGGCAAACGCCGATACAATCAAAATTAAAGGCATACATACACCCACACCGGTCAATGCCAATGCACCCACCTTCGGAATATGACCAATATAAATTCGATCCACAATATTGTAAAGCATATTAATTAATTGCGCTGCCACCGTAGGAAACGCCAGCTTTGCCAAAAGCTTTCCTACCGGCTCTGTACCTAAAAAATCTCGATCATTCATTTTCTTCCCCTTTCAGTCCCTGCAGTGTATTGCTCAGAATTTGACTGTTGACTTTAAAATATAGTTCCAGCTCATCTTTTGAGATTCCATGAAAAATTTTTCGCTCATATCGTTCTTTTGCAAGATCAATCTCTGCTGCCATATCTTTTACAGAATCTCTCAATCCAAGATGAACTTTTCTTCGATCCTTTTGATCCGGTATTCGATACAATAACCCCTTTTTAATCAAACTTTCAACTGCTTTTGAAATATTTCCCTTAGGAAGCATTCTAAGTTCCGCAATATCTGCCGCCGTATCTTTTTCCGGATTGTTATAAAGAAAACTGATAATTTTAATTTCCATATGAGAAAGCTGATGATCCCTTCGGACCTTCTCGATGCATTGATCATATAGTTTTTCCAGTCCTCGTATCATCAACAGCATATCCGTTGTCCTTACCAACACTATCATTCCTCCTTCTAAATACTTTCTTTTAAAACAGTTATAATTATAACCAGTTTACATTTTATTATAAGGAATTCTATGTAATTGTCAAGATTACCTGTTTCTTCTCACAGTGGACAAAGCCTCCTCCAACTGCCGCATTCTGCCGAGCATTTTATGATATATGATAAAAAAAATCCACAGCTTCTGAATTTTTTTCCAAAAGCTGTGAATGTCTTGCTTCCTTTTCTGATTTTTAAACGTCTGCAAGGATATCTAGTACCTTTTGTTTGGATTCTGCCGTCCGCAGTTCTTCCACCTTATCAAGATCAGAGCAGGTAATTGCCAATTTTGCTAAAATGTCCAGATGTTCGTCATTGACGCCTGCGATTCCAATCACAATATACGCATCTTTTCCATCTCCGAAGCTGATTCCCTCCGGTACCTGAAGAAAGGAAACACCGGACGCTTTAATATATTTTTCAGATCCTGCAACACCATGAGGAATTGCCACTCCATTTCCAATATAGACGGACACTTTTTCATCTCGCTCGATCATAGCGTCAATATACTCCGGCTCTACACATCCTCTGTCAATCAACATCTGACCTGCTGCTTTAATTGCCTCTACCTTATGATCAAAACTCTGATTTAGTAAAATACTGTTTTCGTCAAATACCTTGCCCATTTACTGTACCTCCCATTTTTTCTTACGAATATCAATGAATCTTTTCGTATATAATTTTACCATGAGATATTTTTTTGTGCTAGATAAAACACCGATATATTTGTCAAAAAAGATTATGACAAAATTTTCTTTCCCTCATTTCATAGTGCTGCGCACTGGACGAGCTTCGCTCGATAAGGTATACTCTTATTGTATTGATACAGTTACAGGAGGATTTTTATGTTATACAAAACAAAAGGTACTTGTTCTAGTGCAATTGAATTTGAAATAGAAGATGGCATTTTAAAGGATATTCGTTTCGTCGGAGGATGCCAGGGAAATACTACCGGCGTGGCAGCATTGGCCAAAGGACTTCCAGTTGAAGAAGTCATTGACAAGCTGTCCGGCATTCAATGTGGTTTCCGCGGTACATCCTGCCCGGACCAGTTGTCCAAAGCTCTGATGGAATACAAAAAAAATCAATAGGCAGGTGAAAAAGGAATGAAACGTATTATATTAACCGGCGGCGGAACCGCCGGACATGTGACACCAAATATGGCTTTGGTTCCCAAATTAATTGATGAAGGTTATGATATTTCTTACATTGGATCTTATGATGGCATGGAAAGAAAGCTAATCGAGGATATCGGAATTCCTTACTATGGAATATCTTCCGGAAAACTCCGCCGTTACTTTGATCTGAAAAATTTCACAGATCCTTTCCGTGTGATCAAAGGATTTTTTGAAGCAAAGAATTTGCTGAAAAAGCTAAAACCACATGTTGTCTTTTCAAAAGGAGGCTTTGTTACCGTCCCGGTTGTAATAGCTGCAAAAAAACTTCAGATTCCGGTAATCATTCATGAATCTGATATGACCCCGGGTCTTGCCAACAAATTAAGTATTCCAAGCGCCAGTAAAGTTTGCTGTAACTTTCCTGAAACCATTCACCACCTACCCGAGGGAAAAGCGGTTTTAACCGGCTCTCCCATTCGCGAAGAATTATTTCAGGGCAGCAGGGAGGAGGGACTGCGCCTGTGTGAATTTGACAGCCAAAAACCCGTCCTTTTGATTATTGGAGGAAGTCTCGGTTCCGTTGCCATCAACCGTGCTGTTCGAGATCATTTAGATCCGTTGCTTGAAAAATATCAAATCATTCATTTGTGCGGTCGAAAAAACCTGGATTCCGGTCTCCTCAATCGAAAAGGTTATCAGCAATTTGAATATGTAAAAAAAGAATTAAAACACTATTTTGCGTGCGCAGATGTGGTTATCTCCCGCGCCGGAGCCAATGCGATTTGCGAGCTTCTTGCTCTGCGCAAACCAAACATTCTCATCCCCCTTGGCTTGGATGCCAGCCGCGGAGATCAGATTTTAAATGCAAAATCCTTTGAAAAACAAGGCTACAGCTATGTTCTTCAGGAAGAAAATGTAACCGGCGATACACTGTTAAATGCCGTCAATACCGTTTATGAACATCGTCAGGATTACATTCATACAATGAATCAAAGCAAACTTGCCAATCCTATTGAGACCATTGTAAATCTTGCCAATCAGCTTTCCTCCGGAATTTAATTCTTTGAATAAATAAAGCAGAGCAGTTCTTTCTACCCTGAACTTGCTCTGCTTCATTATTATATTTGATGAAATACAGCTAAACCTGCACGTATTTTGACTGGAAAGCATCCTTACTTATATTTTATTTTATACGTTCCATTGGTTTTTTTACTGATTTTTGATACACGAATCTTATAAGTGCAAATTTTTCGCGGAAGTTTGAACGTCTTAGAACGTTCTCCTGCTAATCTTACGATCTTATATGGCTTTTGACTCCCTTCCTTATAGATTTTAAATTGAAATCCTCCTTGGTTCGCTGACACAGTAAATTTCAATTTTCTCTGTTTTTTCTTTGTTGTCACAGAAACCTGATGCCATCGAGCCGCTTGCTCTCCCGTCGTATAAAGATTGGAAATTGTTTTTCCAACATTCAGATTTTTAGCTTTCGATGCTTTATAAGATACCTTTTTTTTGACTGCTGTTCGATCACACAAAACAAAAACGCCCTGTTTTGTATCTGATTTCAACATCAAACGATAGCTGCCCGGAGAAAGACCATACATTACATTGGCTCCATCTCCTGATACAAACCGTTTTTTTCCGATTTTCTTCCATGTACCGTTACTCTTTTTCTGCAGATACATCTCTGCTTTTCCGGCATTTCCATCGATCGTCTGCAGGGTCAGACACACACGGGATCTTCTTTTCACCTGAAATGCATGTCTGGTAAAATTTCCGGTTCCTTTTTGAATCTTCACCGCTCCATTTTTTAAACTCTGAAACTGATTTTCCAAAACGCAGGCTGTGATGATACCCTCCTTTGCATTGGCAGGAAATTCTACGTAAAAGTATTCTCCGGCTCTGGCATCCACTTTTACAAATCCTGTTGAAGGAATTCTTTGGATATAGCTCATATTCTGGTCATAAAGAACACCATTTTTTTCATTATCTGCTGTCATCATCAAAGACAGGGCACCCGATTCCACAACCTTTACTTTAATTTTGTAAGGAGCGGAAAAATACGTCTGATTATAATACTTGACTCCGCTGATCAGCATATATTTCATTGCTTCCTCAATCCCAGCAAACTTATACGCCTTTATCTCCTTTAGATTCCACTCTTCCGGTTCTGTTTTTCTGGCAGATGAGATATTCTTTCCACTCTTTGACATTTCCATTATCTCTTTTGAAGACCACATCTGCTCCTCTGCTTTTACAGGCTTCGCGGTAAAAATCACAGACAATGTCATTACAAAAATTATGATACTGCTCATGATTGAGACTCTATATCCAAATAGGATTCGTGAATTCATAAGGCTGCGCAATAGACAGGCTTTGCTGGATAAATTGATTTTTTTCATACTCAGTCTCCTTTCCTACCTCCATGAAAGACTAATAATATCCAATTTCATAAATGCCATTGGTATCATTTGTTAACTTTGATACTTTAATATAGTAAGTTCCCCTCTTTTTTGGCAGCTTCACTATTTTTTCATTGATATTGCTCTTAACCTTGACAGTTCTCACCGGCTTCTTTCTTCCTTTTCGGTAAATTGTAAACCGATATCCTCCGGACACCGTATCTTTTCCAAAGCTCAATTCTCTCCTGTTTTTCTCAGCCTTTGCCTGAATCCGATACCATCTGGCTGCTTTTTCTTTCGATGTATAAAGATTATAAATATTTTTTTCCAATTTTATAACGTTTGCTTTTGACTTTTTAAAAGAAACCTTTTTCTTGACTGTCATTTTAGAATAAGAAGCTGATACCAGCTGTCTCGTCCCCGATCTCAATGCCATCCGATATCTTCCGGAGGCTAATCCATAAACAAAGCTATCATCCTTTGAACTATAATTTAATTTTACTTCAGATGCGATCTTCTTCCATCTGCCGTTTGTATATTTTTCCAAAAATACTTCGGTTGCCCCTCCGTTTTTCAGCAGTGAAGAAATTGTAATTTCCACAGCCGACCGTTTGGAAACAGAAAACGGATGATATGTAAACGCTCCCGTTCCTGCCTGATAATAAGTATTCTCTGCCTTCATAGCCCCAAAGCTTTCTTTCATAACCGCAGGCATCAAAATAATATGATTCACTTTTTCCGGCATTTTAACATAAAATACTTCTCCGACTTTCACCCTTGTGCTATATTTCATATCATCGTCTTTTGTTGATCTGGCCAACACCTTTTTCTTCGTTTTGTCATACAGCACCACATCTGTTTGATCCTCATTCTCCGATAAAAGCACAAAATACCCGGAGTCTACAATCTGAATTTTTACCATCCGATCCGATTTCTTAAAATTCTTATTAAAATATTTCATCCCTCCTGACAAAAGATACCCGTCATATTCATCAGAGGAATCAAACTGATATGCCTTAATTTCCGCAGGATTCCATTCTTCCGGCTGTATATACCTTGTTTGCTTTTCTTCCAAAAAATGACGCTCGCCGGCTTTCACCTCTGTTCCTGTCCAGATTATCCCAAAGGATAATCCTGCCGCCATCAAACAAACTACTGCTCTTTTTACGATCCTTTTCATTACAGCATTTCCCCCTCTTTTTCAAAAATCACCCGATCCATCTGCACATCATATTTCTCTGTCGGTATTTCCTCCATCATCAGAGTCCGAAAACATAACAGTACTTTAGGAAACTTTGCTTTCTCCAGAAAACGATCATAATATCCCGCACCATGTCCCAAACGATGTCCCTGACGATCCGCACTGACACAGGGGATGATTCCAAGATCAATCTCTTCTTTCCCGATTACAGGGCAATCTTTTGCAGGCTCCATAATTCCATAAGCCCCCTTTTCTAATTGTTCTAAACGATGAATCTCCCTTACTTCCATCCTTCCTTTTCCAATACATCTCGGCACCCCAACTCGTTTTCCCACCTCCAGTGCATGGGCAATCAACGGCCATGTATTCACTTCCTCCAGCGTACTTACATAACAAAAAATTGTTTTTGCCTTCTGATATTCTGAAAGTTCTGCTGCCTGTTTTAAAATGGATTGCTGTGCAATTTCCCGACGGATTGGATCGAAACCTCTTTGACGCTCCCGAATCAGTATTCTGATCTCTTGTTTTGTCATCTTTGCCCCTCCAAACTCTCTTTATATTAAAATAAATCTGACATTGCTACCAGATTTATTCTAACATAAAGATATTATCTTCCTATTAAATTTTTCTTACAATTTATGATATAATTCCATGATTTTTTCACCGGTGGCAAGATCTTCCGAAAATGCACTGGCACTTCCCGCCGCAGTTCCCATTTTCAGTGCTTCTTTGTAATCTCCTCCGCTTTGAAGATAACCGGTTAAAAATCCCGCAACCATAGAATCTCCCGCTCCCACAGAATTTTTCACTTCCCCCTTTGGACAAGGCGTCACATAGACATCACCGTCCTCAGTAATCAAAATGGCTCCGTCTCCTGCCATTGATACCAAAACATTTCTGGCGCCCTTCTCCTGCAGTTTCTTCGCATATTCAATGATCTCTTCCTCGTTTTTCAGTACAACTCCGAACATCTCTCCCAACTCGTGATTATTTGGTTTAATCAAAAACGGATGATATTTTAGTACATTCAGTAATAAATCTTTCGTTGCATCGACAGCAATTTGAATTTTCTTTTTCTGTAGCCGATCCATAATCCGCTCATAAATGTCTTCCGGAAGACTTGCCGGGATACTTCCTGCCAAAACCAGAAGATCTCCGTCCCGAAGCTCATAAAGCTTTTGAAACATCATCTCCAGTTCATCTTCATGAATGATCGGTCCCATTCCGTTAATCTCACTTTCTTCCCCGGATTTAATTTTCACATTAATTCTTGTCATTCCTTCCCGCAGTTTAATAAACTCCGGTTTAAATCCTAAGTTTTTTGCTCCTGCTTCGATTGCGTCTCCGGTAAATCCCGCAATAAACCCAAGTCCGGTATTCTCCATTCCAAGATTGGACAACACCCTCGATACATTAATTCCCTTTCCCCCACAATAAACGTCTTCTTTTATCGTACGATTTACCGTACCCAGAGTCAGATCATCCACTTTTATCACATAATCGATTGCCGGATTAAATGTTACTGTATAAATCATGAATTACCTCCTGTAAATTTTCTAAGTTCTTATATTTTTCATTTGTCAGATCATCTGTAAGAATCAATGCATCCTGTAAATCTGCAAACGTAACAGCTGAAATTTTATCAAACTTGCTATGGTCAGCCAGAATATAAGCGTTTCTGCACTTTTTTATCGCACTCCTTTTGACAGCGGCTTCTCTGAAATCCGGCGTTGTCATTCCATGTTCAAGATCAACGCCGTTGGTTCCGAAAAATCCCCTGGTAAAATTATATTTCTCCAAATGTTCCATTGCTTCTTCACCGACAATTGCTTCGGTTGCCGGTTTGATTTCTCCGCCAATCAAATGTACCTCAAAACCTTTGTTCATTAGCTTTCTGGCATGTGAAATACCATTGGTTATATAAACTGCATTTGGTTCCTTTAAATAGTCTGGCAGCATCTCTGTCGTTGTTCCTGCATCAAGATATACCAAATCTCCTGCTTCAATCAATCTTGCCGCATACTCTGCAATCCTTCGCTTTTCATGGAGATTTTTCTTTGATTTTGCAATGACAGCTTCTTCTCTTAACAATACAGACTTGCGTGCCGTTGCCCCGCCGTGAACCTTTGTTAGGAGTCCTTTTTGATCCAACTCTGTCAGATCTCTTCTTATTGTGGATTCCGACGTTCTCAGCCGATTCGTAAGCTCAGTCACAGTGACTGACTGCTGTGCTTTCACAATCTCTAAAATTTTTTCAAATCTTTCCTGCGGCAGCATACATTCACCTCATTTCTCTCCCTTTCAGTATATCACGTTTTCAGTCAAAGTCAATCATTTTCTTTCATTTTCAGTCACTTGTAGAGAACGCAGTTCCTATATCACAACAAGCCCGCGGAGCATTTTATAATAGAAAAAGAGACGTGCAGCACTGATATTTTGCACATCTCTCTAAAAATAAATTTTATTTTCCCTTCAGCATACTTTTACTTCCAAAGTAAGTGGCAAGCATATAACCTCCGTAAATAATTAAAACGGTAATAAGAGATTTCATTACCGCACTGGTAATATCCATATGTCCTAATGTGGAAATTAAGCTGGAGGCTGTTGTAATCCCCACATAAGAGTGAACCAGCGCAAGGCTTAGAGGAATCAGAAAATAGATTATAATTTGTGCTTTGATAGAACCATAAACCATTGTTTTCGGCACACCGATTTTATCCAGTAGCTGATATTTCTCAATATTGTCCGCATTCTCACTTAATTGCTGCAATGCCAGAACAGCAGCGCAGGTAATCAGAAATACCAATCCGATGTACACAGCAACATAAGTCACCATTGTACTTAGTCCTGTGTTTGACACATAAACATTCTCTCTTGAAATAGAAGTTGTAAATGGTTTTTGTTTTTCCAGACCATAAGTTTTTTCCAGCTGTTCATCCATTTGCTTTGACACTTTAGCTCCATTTGATTTCCAATTGATGCTTACATAAGTTGTGATCGGATGCAGACCCAGCTTTTCAATCCATACATCATTTACAATGACAGTTCCGGCATCATATTTTCCTGTGGATATAAAATATGTATCCTCCAGCAGCTGATACTTTAAATCAAACGTTTCCTTTCCGAAATGCAGCTTTTGACGATCTTTGACCGCCTGCTGCATCATTTCAATCAAATTACTGTAGTTGCAGCTCAATGCATATTGATGATCCTTCAATGTCAACGGTTTCTTTCCTGTCACTTTACGAAATTTATTGTAGTCCGATAATCTCACAAAGCTGATCGGCACCTTATATAATTCTTTCATCTGCGTTTTCGGAAAATCTGCCAGCTCCTCCCTTCCCTTCATAAATTCTTCCATGGTATATTTAGATTTTGTCATATCACTTGTATCAGAAAACAGCATGACTGGCACAATGTCTTTGGCATCTTTTATCAAATCAATACCGTCTTTTTTTAATTGCTGCGTCAAATAATCAGGATTCTTCGTTTCCTCCTGTTTTGTCTCGTAATCATAAAATCCATAATCGAACTTTGTAACATCTTTCAAATCACTTTTTACAGTTGCTGCCATGCCTGTTCCTGTGGCAAACGCACTGATTGCCAAAAACAGCATCAGGCAAAGCATTGTCATTGATACGAAAGCCGTTGTAATTTTGGAGTTGATCTGGCGCAGAACAAACATATGAAGTCCCCGATAGTAAAATGCTTTATTGCTTTTGGCAAGACGCAGCAGAAATCCGGAGAGCGATAAGAAAAATAAAAAGGTTCCTGCAATTCCCAGCAAAATACTCATCCAGAAATTCAGATCGGCTTCCAGCATTCCGTTTTCAATGATCAAGTGATATGCCCAGCCGATGCACAATGCCGAAATGATAAACATCACAACAGAAAACCATAAATGATTGACTTTTAATTTTTGATTCTTTTTCGCAGAATTTATCAGATCAATCAATTTATACTTTGAAATTGAAATTCCATTAAAAATCATTACAATGATGAAAATAATCGCAAAATACAAGATAGTTTGAAAAAATGCATCTGTGGAAAAAACAAATCCAAATTCCTTCATTTGTACGGAAAACATTTTTGCCGTCAGCACTGCCAGTCCCTGAGATAGAAAAACTCCGGCTGCCAATCCCACAATCAAAGCAAAGATTCCGATAAACATTGTTTCAATGATCAGAATTTTTGATACTTGCCCCTTCTCCATTCCAAGAATTAAATAGATCCCCATCTCTTTATGTCTGCGCTTCATCAAAAATTGATTGGCATAGATAATCAAAAATCCCAGAATCACTGCTATGAAAACAGATATTCCATTAATCATAGATGACAAAAGCTCCATCATAGATCTCTGACTTTCATTAATTTTTAAAACCGCCTGCTGTGACTGAATGGAATTAAACATATAGAATAGACAGATTCCGAAGGTTAATGTGAGAAAATAAATAGTATAATCCCGAATACTTTTCTTTACATTACTAAATGCAATTTTAGAATACATTGGTACTGTCACCTCCCAGCAGAGTCACAACTTCAATAATCCGATCAAAAAATTGTTTTCTGGAATCCTGTCCTCTGATCAACTCATTAAAAATTTTCCCATCCTTAATAAATAAAATTCTTTTGCAATAACTTGCAGTAAATGCATCGTGGGTAACCATTAAAATCGTAGCCCCCAGCTCGACATTCATTGTATCCATGCTGTCCAGCAGCATCCTTGCCGATTTACTGTCCAGGGCTCCTGTGGGCTCGTCTGCCAAAATAATCGAAGGATTGGATATCATTGCCCTGGCACTGGCAACTCTTTGTTTTTGACCTCCGGACATTTGGTACGGATATTTCTCGAGAATTTCTGTAATCATTAATTTCTCTGCAATAGATCGAACTCTTTCATCAATCTCTCTTGCGGGGATTTTCATAATTGTCAATGCAAGTGCTATATTTTCGTACGCAGTTAAGGTATCTAAAAGATTAAATTCCTGAAAAATAAAACCTAATTCTTCTCTTCTGAATTTTGACAGATGTTTTCCTTTCAGTTTTGTGATCTCCATACCGTTAATGTAGATATTTCCCGCGGTAACCCGGTCAATTGTGGATATACAGTTGAGCAGCGTTGTTTTTCCGCTTCCTGATGCTCCCATAATGCCGATAAATTCTCCCGGTTCCACATCAAAACTAATTCGGTCTACTGCTTTTGTTAAATTTTGTCTGTTTCCATAATACTTTTCAATATTTTCTACTTTTAATACAGGGTTCATTTTTTTCATCTCCTTATCAGTATTCCTTTCAGCTGTCTTTATCTTACCATTGAATTCTTCCTTCTTCCATCGAACTACCTTACGGAAATCTTACACTTTTGTCATCTTTTCATTTGCTATTCCGATAAAAAGATACTATACTAATTTTATGGCATCAAAAAAGGAGGAGAATTTCATGTATTTAAAAAAAGAAGATGTACTTACAGAAACATTAAAAAGCGCCAATGGATGTGAAACCCCGATTCAAAAAGTAAGTTTTCTGACAGAAGCGGAAATGAAAAACAGCAGCCGCCTTTTTGGCAAGGTGATTGTCCCTCCGGGTTGTTCTCTTGGCTATCATATGCACGAGGGAGAAGGAGAAGCCTATCACATTCTTCAGGGCAGCGCTCTCTACAATGACAATGGCACTACTTATGAAATTCACGCAGGTGACACAACCTTTACAGCCAGCGGTTCTGGGCACGCCATCGAAAATATCGGCGATGATGATCTGATTTTTATTGCTCTTATTTTACTAGATCAGTAAATCAGACGCCGGAACAATTCCGGCGCCTGATTTTAATTTTTCTATGAAAAGGAATGAAATCTGGGTTCCATCCGATCAAATGTATAGATTCCTCCAAATCCGATTTCTTTTAAAATCTCTTCGCTTTCTTTTATGTGATCTCCAATGCGGTCTGCATTATGAGCATCAGAACCGATCGTAATGATTCTTCCCCCCATGTCATAATATAACTCCAGTATTTCTCTGGATGGCATCAAACTCTTTAATTGATAGGCAAAACTGGATGTATTGAGTTCAATGCCCTTTCCATCTGCAATAATTACTTCAAAGATTTCTTCAATTAAATCTCTGATCTCATCAAATGCGATTTCCCCTTTCAGATCATAACGTTTCACAACATCCAAGTGCCCCAGAATACTATAGTTCTTATAAATCTTGGCTACATCTAATATTTCCTGATAATATCTTCGATTGTATTCTCTTTGCGTTTTGCCTTTTTGAACCTGCTGCCGGCAAAATTCCTGATTTTCCACTTGATGGCAGGAAAAAATCACAAAATCAAACGGATACTGATTCGTCAGTTCTTCATAAAATCCCGCAAGATGAGGCTGCAGCCCCAGCTCAATCCCTCTCCGGATCTGAATTTTCTCCGCATATGCCTCTTTCCACTCTGCCAGCTTCGGAAAATACTCATCCAGATCCACCAGAAATGCCTCTACACCGGTATCTTCATGAAACGGATAATCTTTGTCAATATGATCGGTAATACAAATGGACTGCAATCCTTTTTTGAGCGCACTCTCGATCATATCCCGGATATCTGCATCACTGTCCGTGGAAAATCTTGTATGCATATGAGAATCACTTGTTATCATTGAATCGTTCCTCCGCCGAGCACATACTCTCCATCATAAAATACAACAGCCTGTCCGGGAGTGACCGCTCTTTGTGGTTCATCAAAGGTACACAGTACTTCATCCTCTCCCGTCTTCTCTATTGTACACCAGGCGCCTTTGTGGTTATAGCGTATTTTGGTAAATACATGTAAAGGCTCGGTTAAATCTTCCACTGCCATAAAATTCAGATTTCTGGCTCGAAGTTGTGTAGTCATGGATTCTTCTTTTGTCCCGATCACAACTTCATTGGTTTCCGGACGGATCTCCAAAACAAATGCGGGATATCCAAGTGCCAGACCCAGACCTTTTCTCTGCCCTACCGTATAATGGGTAATCCCTTTATGCCGTCCAAGCACCGTACCGTCTGTGAGCACGAAATTTCCTTCCGGAACTTTCACCCCTGCCTCTTCTTCAATATAAGCGGCATAGTCACCATCCGGCACAAAGCAGATATCCTGGCTGTCCGGTTTGTTGGCAATCCTGAGATTGATCTTTTCTGCAATGGCACGTACCTCGTCTTTTGTGTATTTCCCCACCGGCATCAAAGTCCTTTTCAGCTGTTCCTGTGTCAGATTATACAATGCATAAGTCTGATCTTTTGCAAGCGTAGCAGAGCGCCGAAGAGTATATCTTCCGTTTTCCAGCTGTACCACTCTTGCATAATGTCCCGTCGCAATATACTCTGCACCGATCGAGAGACTTCTTTGTAAAAGAGATTCCCACTTTACATACCGGTTACAGGCAATACAGGGATTGGGCGTTCTTCCATTCTGATATTCTTCCACAAAATAGTCGATCACATTTTCCTTGAACTCTTTTTTAAAATTCATCACATAGTATGGGATTTCCAGTGCAGCTGCCACTCTTCTTGCATCATCTACCGCACTGAGTCCGCAGCAGCCTCCGTTTTCCTCCTGAGCGGCCTGTTCTTCGTCCTGCCAGATCTGCATGGTCACTCCGATCACGTCATACCCCTGCTCTTTTAAAAGGTATGCCGCTACGGAAGAATCCACCCCTCCGGACATTCCAACAACAACTTTACTCATTTTAGTATTCCTCTTCTTCCTCTTCCTCGCCTTCGTGGATATCAGATTTCGGCTTTTCCAGCCCCTCGATCTTAATATGATGCTTCTCTGCGTAATCCCAGAGCGCCGCATGAATTGCCTCTTCTGCAAGAAGAGAACAGTGTACCTTTACCGGCGGAAGTCCGTCCAGAGCCTCCATAACCGCCTTGTTCGTCACCTGCAGCGCCTCATAAATACTTTTTCCTTTGACCAGTTCTGTTGCCATACTGCTTGTAGCAACCGCAGCTCCACATCCAAATGTTTTAAATTTTACATCCCGAATGATCTGATTCTCATCGATATCCAGATAAATTCTCATAATATCCCCACATTTGGCATTTCCAACGGTTCCCACACCGCTTGCATTCTCAATTTCTCCTACGTTTCTTGGATTTTGGAAGTGATCCATTACTTTTTCTGTATACATATCAATACTCCTTTTTATTATGCATTCTGTTTTTTGATAAAGTCTTCATATAATGGTGACATACCTCTTAAGTTTGCCACGATCTCTTTGAGTGTATCTACGGTATAATCCAGATCTTCTCTGGTCGTCTCTTCTCCCAGTGTCATGCGCAGAGAACCATGTGCGATTTCGTGCGGCAGTCCGATCGCCAGCAATACATGCGACGGATCCAGAGACCCTGATGTGCAGGCAGAACCACTGGATGCACAGATTCCCTTCATATCCAGCATGATCAAAAGAGATTCTCCCTCGATAAACCGGAAACTGAAGTTTACATTATTCGGAAGCCGGTTCGTGCGGTCTCCGTTTAAGCGGCAGTATGGAATTTCTGCCTCAATCCGCTCGATCAGGTAATCTCTGAGTTTTCGCTCTTTTGCGGTTCTTGTTTCCATTGTCCGCATCGCACGCTCCACAGCTGCCCCCATTCCAACAATACCAGGCACGTTTTCTGTTCCGGCACGGCGCTTTCTCTCCTGTGCACCTCCGTGTACAAAGGATCGGATCTTGACTCCTTTGCGGATATATAAAAATCCGATTCCTTTCGGTCCGTTGAGCTTATGTCCGCTTGCGCTGAGCATATCAATATGACAGGCATCCACATCAATCGGTATCTGGCCAAATGCCTGTACTGCATCTGTATGGAACAAAATCTTGTGTTCCTGTGCAATCTCTCCAATTTCTTGGATCGGCTGGATCGTTCCGATCTCATTATTTGCAAACATCACAGAAATAAGGATCGTATCCGGACGAATCGCTTTTTTCAGTTCATCAAGCTTTACGACACCGTTCTCGTCCACATCTAGATATGTGATCTCAAATCCACGCTGTTTTTCCAGATACTCACATGTATGCAGGATTGCATGGTGCTCGATTTTTGTCGTGATGATATGTTTTCCTTTCTTCTCATACGCTTCGGCAGTCGCTTTCAGTGCCCAGTTGTCAGACTCGGACCCCCCTGCCGTAAAATAGATTTCGTTAGCCTGTGCGCCAAGTGCCTGCGCAATAATCTCTCTTTGTCTGCTCACCACTTCCTTATTTCCGGAAGCAAAACTATACACACTGGATGGATTGCCATAGTGCTCTGTAAAGTACGGAATCATTGCATCTACTACTTCCGGTGCAGTTTTCGTTGTTGCCGCATTGTCTAAATAAATCAGTCTGCTCATGTTCTTTCTCCTTTTGTTTATTTTCTGCAGTCTCTATTGGAAACACACGTCTGGTCGGCCTTGCTCTCCCTGAGATTCTCGCCCACTTCTACGAGTGCTTTTAAATTCATCTCATCTACGGTCTGATTGATACTGTCATTGATCCGCTGCCACACATACTTTGTCACACAGTTATCTGCTGCCTGGCAGCCGCCCTCTAAGAGAAACCCGGAACATTCTACCGGATTGAGATCTCCTTCCAGCGCACGGAGTACCTCCCCCACCGAAACTTCTTCCAGTTCCTTTGCAAGGACATATCCCCCCTGTGCTCCGCGGATGCTCTGGATGATACCTGCCTTTTTTAATTTTGACATCAGCTGCTCCAGATACCGCTCCGAAATTTCCTGTCTTTCCGCAATACTTGTGATCGATACAGGTCCTTCCCCGCCGTGCTGTGCAAGATCAATCAGTGCGCGCAGTCCGTATCTTCCTTTTGTAGATAATTTCACGCTCTCACCTTCTTGCTGATTCGCTTATTTTCTAATCCCTATTGTTTTACTAGGATTTCCTCTTGTAGAATACCATTGCCGTTTTGTTCTGTCAAGGCAAAATACCGAATATGTTATTAAAAACACTTCTTTCCAGGTGAATTTATGTCTGCCAGAAAAACAATTTTACAAGGAACCCTGATCCTGACTGCCGTGGGATTTCTGTGTCGGTTCATGGGATTTTTTTACCGTATCTTTTTAAGCCACACATTCGGAGAAGAAAATGTCGGCCTATACCAGCTTACTTTTCCGGTATTTGCTCTCTGCATCTCATTTACATCCGCAGGATTAGAGACCGCCATTTCCAGAACCGTAGCCAGAAAACAATCCCTCCATCAACCCAGGGAAGCCTCTGAGACACTTTGTCTCGGACTTTTTATTTCATGCCTGCTCTCTGTGATCACGATGATCATCCTGCAAAAAAACGCAGCCGATCTCTCGACTGCGCTGCTCGGCGATCCACGTTGTGAAGAGATCCTGATTCTCTTATCTTACGCTTTGCCGCTTTCTTCTATTCATGGTTGTATCATGGGGTACTGCTATGGTTTAAAACAGACACAGATACCTGCCGTTTCACAGCTGATCGAGCAGACTGCCAGGATCTTATCTGTTTTCTGCCTGTACCGCTTCGCGATACGAAACGGACTTCATGCGGACATTTCCATCGCAGCTGCGGGAATTGCATTCGGAGAACTGTTTTCTACCTTTTATTCTGTCAGAAGACTTCAAAAGAGCCGATCTGATATTTTCCGTCCGGGATTTTCTTTCTCTTCTATAAGACTCCGCTTCCGGGAACTTGTCCCCTTGTCTCTGCCGCTTACTGCCAACCGGGTACTGCTTGGCCTGCTCCAGGGAATTGAAGCTGTTTCGATCCCCGGCTGTCTGAAACTTTATAATCACAGCACTTCCGAAGCATTGAGTACCTATGGCGTTCTGACTGGAATGGCACTTCCCTGTATTCTATTCCCGTCCGCCATCACCAATTCTGTTTCTATCATGCTGATGCCGACAGTTGCCGAGCTTCAGGTCAAAGACCAGGCATCCGGCATCAGAAAACTGCTGCAAAAAGTACTTGGCTCCTGTTTTCTCATGGGATTGTTCTGCTGTCTGTTTTTCCTGTTCTTCGGACAGTTGATCGGTCAATTTTTGTTTGCCATTGATCTGGCCGGCAATTTTATCATCACACTGGCGTGGATCTGTCCTTTTCTGTATGTAAATGGTTCTCTGCTGAGTGTCCTGAACGGATTTGGCAAAACAACAACCTCTTTTACGATCAACACAGTCGGGCTTGCCATCCGCATCGGAAGTGTGTTTTTCGCAATTCCCGTTTTCGGTATCCAGGGATATTTATGGGGCTTATTGATCAGCCAGCTTGCAGTCAGCATCTGCTGCAGTGTTGTCTTAAAACATCTCATCTCTGCTTAAAGGGTTTTCAAAAATGCGCCGACCAAAACCGGATTTACATACAGTTCTAACACGATACCAACTAAAAGAAGACCTCCGGAAACCAGACTTTTCTGTATATTCCACTGCATACGCGGGTAGCAGTACGCATACCACACCACGATCAGATACGCTGGAATATAACATAAAAACTGGGGGAGCATTCCTGCAATGCACAGGATGCTCCCTTTTACTCCCATCCCGAGAACTGCCATAGAAAACAGAAGTCCGGCAGAAAAGCCCGTCCAAATCAAGAACAGAATAACTGCCGCTTTTCTGAATTTTGTAAAAGCAGATCCCAGCAGCACTAAAAACGGCAAAAGACGGACCTGCAGCAAATACCAGATATACTCTCCCGTCAGAATATCTGCCACCCGATATTGTTTCAAAAAATATTCGCTGAAAATCCCTGCCCCCGCTGCAAACTGCTCCGCTTCCAGATTGACATATAAAATTCCCAATAAAAATCCCGGCATAAAAAGAGCCAGTAGCTGCCTCTTTACATGAAACATCTTCAATGGTTTTTCTCCTTTTCCTTTCGATATTTCATTATATGCCGGGACTTTTTATTTATTCAGTTTTTCGATACTTCGTCTCATATGCCAGAAGAGCGGCAATGGTCTTGGAATCTTCTATCTCACCGGAAAAAATCTTTTCTTTTAACTCCTCCAGTGTGTATGCCTTTAAATCTATAAACTCATCTTCATCCAGATGCTGTCTGGAGGGAATCAGATCTCTTGCTACAAAAACCTCAATTCGTTCATTGCAAAAAGCCACTGTTGTCCGCAATGTGATCAGCCATTCCAGATTCTCACTGCGAAATCCAGTCTCTTCCTCCAACTCTCTGCCTGCACATACAATTCCCGGCTCATCTGCCGCATCCAGCGCGCCTGCCGGAACCTCCAGTGTATAACGTTCCAGTGCATTTCGATATTGGCGCACCATCAGAATTTTTCCATCTTCTGTTACAGGAACAACCGCTGCAGCCCCTTTATGACTGATAAAATCCCATGTGGCCGTATGAGTACCGTCTATCTCCATCGTATCCTGATAAAAATCTACGATCGCTCCCTTATACTTTAATTCTCTCTTCAGACGTTTGATCTTTTCGCTCATTACACAACTCTTCCTTTCATCCACGAAAAAGCGGAACTTCTTTTCCCATCTTGCGATGTTTCAGAAATTCCGCTTTTCATTTCATATTCAGTTTTCTATTTTGCGTAATCCGTGACGCGTGATTCGCGGATCACATTTACCTTGATCTGACCAGGATACTCTAATTCAAATTCAATCTGATTAGCAATCTCTCTGGCCATAAGTACCATATCATCATCAGTTACCTGATCTGGAACTACCATTACTCGAATCTCTCTACCTGCCTGAATAGCAAAAGATTTGTCAACACCTTTGAACTGGTTTGCAATCTCTTCTAATTGTTTCAATCTGTTTGTATATGTCTCTAATGTCTCTCTTCTTGCACCTGGTCTTGCTGCTGAGATCGTATCTGCAGCCTGTACAACACAGGCGATCAACGTCTGAGGCTCTACATCGCCATGATGTGCTTCGACTGCATTGATCACAGTCGCTGATTCTTTGTACTTTCTGCAAAGATCCACACCAATCTGAATGTGAGATCCTTCCACATCGTGATCGATCGATTTACCGATGTCGTGCAGAAGTCCGGCTCTTTTCGCCATACGCACATCCAGCCCGATCTCGCCTGCCAGAAGTCCTGACAACTGAGCAACCTCGATGGAATGCTTCAGCGCATTCTGTCCGTAGCTTGTTCTGAATTTCATACGTCCAAGCAGACGCAGCAATTCCGGATGGATACCCGGTACACCAACCTCGATGGCTGCTGCCTCTCCTTCTTCGCGAATCATAGAATCTACTTCTTTCTGTGCTTTTTCCACCATCTCTTCAATTCTTGCAGGATGGATACGTCCATCCACGATCAAGCGTTCAAGAGCAATACGGGCAACTTCTCTTCGGATCGGATCAAATCCGGATAACACAACTGCCTCCGGTGTATCATCAATGATAAGCTCTACACCTGTCAGAGTCTCAAGAGTTCTGATGTTTCGTCCCTCTCGTCCGATGATCCTTCCTTTCATCTCATCACTTGGAAGCTGCACGACTGAAATCGTAGTCTCCGCTACATGGTCAGCTGCACATCTCTGAATCGCATTGACAACATACTCTTTTGCTTTCTTGTCTGCGTTCTCTTTTGCCTGAGACTCCAGCTCTCTGACCATCTTTGCTGTTTCATGTTTCACATCTTCTTCAACAGTTTTCAACAGATATTCTTTTGCCTGCTCGGAGGTAAGACCTGAGATTCTTTCCAGTTCCTGCACTCGTTTCTGACTGAGTTCTTCCACTTTGGCTTCACGCTGTCTTAAATGTTCCTCTTTTGCTGTAAATTTTGCTTCACGCTGCTCAATAGCTTCGGAACGTTTGTCTACTGCTTCTTCTTTTGCCAGCACACGCTTTTCATAGCGCTGCAGTTCCGACCTTCTTTCTTTCGTCTCTTTTTCAAGATCATTCTTCGTCCGGATGGACTCTTCCTTCACTTCCAAAAGAGCTTCCTTTTTTGTCGTTTCAGCAGTTTTCACGGCATCGTCAATGATTTCTCTTGCTTTCGCTTCCGCATTTCCAATCTTGGATTCCGCATTGTTCTTCAGATTGGTAATGGTCAGATAGCGAGTTACGACACCGACTATCAACGCGAGGGCCGCCGCAATAATTACACATAAAATTACCGGCACAGGAGCACCTCCTTATTTAATTTTCATTGTACATGTTTATGTATCTGCATACATAAATACAACACTTAAATTTTATACTGTTTTACCAACCCTGTCAAGCATTCTCATCATAATTTTGTATCACTTGACGGATGTCTTCATATCGGAATCCTTTTCGTGCCAGATGACCGTATAATTTTTGCATCTGCTCCGGTGTAGCCGTCCTTAGATCCACACGCTTTTTCTCGATAATCTTAAGGATTGCCTCAGTCTCATCCTGTCCGTCAAAGCACTCTTCTACGACCTGCTGCGCAATTTCCCTTGATACACCTTTCTGGCAGAGCTGATATAAAATCTCTCGTCTGCTCTTGGATGCCTTTCTGCTCTGTACAAAATTTTCCGCATACCGCGCGTCATCCAGATATCCGAAAGACTTCACATAAGAAATCGCTGCCTCCACTGCTTCCGGCGGGTACAATCCCTGACGCAGCTTCTTCCGCAGTGCCGATTCGCTGCGGTCCATATCCTCCAGAAGATGCATGGCACGAAGCTTTGCTCTTTTACAGATCACCTTCTGCAGAATCTCCTGTACAGTATCCTCCTCCAAAAGAGTCCCCTCAACAATCCGGTAATGCAACAGTTCGCCCTTGTATAACACAAAGGCGAACTCCTCATCTAAATACACTTTATACTTGATCTTGGTCAGCATCTCTACTTTCGTGACGACCATTTTTTATTCTTCTCCCTCGATCGACAGTTCCATCTGTTCTTCTTTTGGAGTCAGCTTCAGATCACTCTCTTTTACCTCTTCCTCTCCTTCGATCAGATGATAGTGCTGGCGTACTTTTCTGTCCAGCTCCTCCATCACCTCCGGATGACTGGTCAGATATGCTTTTGCATTCTCACGTCCCTGTCCGATCTTCTCTCCTTCATATGCATACCACGCACCACTCTTCTTGACAAGATCAATACCAACTGCCAGATCCAGAACATCTCCTTCTTTGGAGATTCCTTTTCCAAACATGATATCAAACTCTGCCTCTTTAAACGGAGGCGCAATCTTATTCTTCACGATCTTGATGCGGGTTCTGTTGCCGACCATCTCTCCGCTCTGCTTCAGCGTCTCGATCCTGCGGACATCCATACGAACAGAAGCGTAGAACTTCAATGCGCGTCCACCTGTCGTTGTCTCTGGATTTCCAAACATTACGCCTACCTTTTCACGGAGCTGGTTGATAAAGATAACCACACAGTTGGATTTGCTGATGACCGGTGTCAGCTTACGCAGTGCCTGCGACATCAGTCTCGCCTGCAGGCCGACATGGCTGTCTCCCATATCTCCTTCAATCTCCTGCTTTGGCACCAGGGCCGCAACAGAGTCAATCACAATAATATCCACTGCTCCGGAGCGCACCATCGTCTCAGCAATCTCCAGAGCCTGATCTCCGCTGTCGGGCTGTGAAATATATAATTCATCAATATCTACTCCGATCTTCTTCGCATAAACAGGATCCAGAGCATGCTCTGCATCAATAAATCCTGCAATCCCGCCTCTCTTTTGTACTTCTGCGATCATGTGGAGTGTCACTGTCGTCTTACCACTGGACTCCGGACCGTAAACCTCAATCACACGTCCCTTTGGAACACCGCCAAGTCCCAGTGCCAGATCGAGACTCAGACACCCTGTAGGAACCGTCTCTACAGCAACATGACTGCCCTCTCCCAGCTTCATCACAGTACCTTTTCCAAAATCCTTCTCTAACTTTGCAATCGCCGCATCCAGCGCTTTTTTCTTTTCATCACTTGCCATACCGAATCTTCTCCTTTTTCACTCGAACAGTTGTTCGCTTCTGTTTATTATACTATTATATGCTCCTTGAATTGTCAAGTAATTTTTTCCATCCTACTCCGTCCCCCTCCTTTCGTTACTGTTTTTCTACAGAAAACAGAGATGATAAAACCATAGAATATCCTCTTTTTATCCATCACAGGGGAAACTCTCTTGAACAGACCTGGAAGAACTCCTTGAACGTCTGGGTTATAACCGAGTATGATACAGCACAGGCGGCTGCATGATAAAGTTCTGTTTTCTATAACTTACAGAACTATCTTATCATGCGGCCGCCCGGGATGCAATCTATTTATTTTAATTCCTGATGAAGAATTTCTCCATTGGTTACTGTCCAGGATATTTGCCGGTTCTTCCAGGCGTATCAAAGGCTTTTAACTTTGATAAATCATTTTCTGCATTTGACACAACAACATGAAACCAATACGGATTTTCATATATAGAAGAAGAAACAAATGGTAGTTCCTCCTGCCCATAGGACCGTCGATTTCTCGGTTGCCTTTATATGTGAGTTTTTTGACAATTCCTTAATTTATGCCTTTTGATTCAATAACATGTCCATCTAAATCATAAAAAGTAAAACGAACAGGGTCTGGTTTTGGTTTTTGAGCAAGCGGATCATTTCCACCGCTTCCATAATACTCATACCCTAAATTCTGACCATAAAAGAACCAATTTTTATATTCATAGTATTCTACTTGCTCATCCAAAAAGCTGTGAACACTCGCCACCATCTTTATTCCATATTTTGTAACAATATGTTCTGGACCATGTGAAAATCCCATAATAAACAAACCAGTTAAGGTAACAACTCCAATCAGAAAAACTGATATAATTCTTAGTACAAACGAAAATATGCGATGAGCAGATATTTTTTTGCGTGTATTTAGCCATAATAGTAGTATTCCGATACTTATTATTCCTGAACATATCAATATATTACGTGGAAGTATTCTAAATGTATTGTCCGTTACTTTTTCTATCACTGCCACTAAAATACTGCAAAATATAATTATTAGAAATGGGAGCAACCCCCAAAATTTATTAATTGCTTTTTTCATTCTGCATTCTCCTCAAATGATTTTTGTAATTCCTTAATAATCCGTTTCATCTTTCATATCCCGATATACCGTTAGTGTCCCTGTTTCATTTATAACATCTTTACCATTTACAATAGAATTTTTTCGCAAAATTCCATGCAAGATAGAATACAATGCTGCCACAAAAAAGAACTAATGTAAAATTGAATTTCCTGAACTATTTTTTGTCCAAAGCATCTTCTAAAATTTCAATCGCCTTATTGATAAAACTGATTTTTCTCTTACTAATCACTTCCCCATCTTCTGAAATAGACACATACACTATAGCCAACAAATCCTCTTTTGTTGGAGTAGGATTCCCCATGATTGTTGTCCATTCGATATCGATATCTTCCTTTGTAATATCCGTACCAGCCTCAACTTCATATTGTAGCGGTTGAAAACCTGCAAAATTAGAATTGGCATTGACAAAAATCATATGATCATCATCTTGATATACTTCCACGGTATAATTCACAATATCTTCCTCTTTTTCAACATATTATTTATTCGGAGAAATTGTTTCTTCATATATCAACTCCATATTTTGAGTTGATATGAAATTATTACTTTTCTCCCCATCTTTTGGCGAACAGCCAACTACGCTGAATACCACTAAACACATAAGACAGGCAGAAATCATTTTATTTTTTATCGTCATAATCAATACCTCAACCCTTTATCTCTGATTTTTTCATATATACCAGCCTTTTCACCTCGTCCTTTTACATTCGAGCTTATATTACATGTGCAAGATTTTATCTTAAAAAATTCTTTGTCTTTCCAAAATATTACACCCGTAAGATTTCAATGTCAAATCTAAAATAAAACAAGCAGATGATATACACCTGCCCGTCCCGTTAATGGAATATTCATTGTGGTTCTTTTTCTGCCATTTTATCATGTTTTCTTCTGATGCTTTTCTTTCAGCAAAGAAATCATAATAAGCATGTGCAATTTCGATAAGTCCGGCACCATGAACAAGTTTATCTAGATATCCGTATTTCTTTCCGGACTGACCATATATTCGTCTGGAAATTTATCCGCAATTATTCATGACACAGTTGTGAATAATTGAGGAATAGATTTCTTAAAGTCTGTATGATAAAATATGATTACGAACAAATCAACAAATCGGAATTTGATTATGAAAATGATAGGTGATAACTATGCGAATGTTTCTAAATGCTATTTTTGATTTCAAGCCAAAGGACAAGGCATTTGTCACAGTCCCCCCCATCCTTCGGGAGATACTGAAAGAAAATGCTTGGGTTCCAAATCGGTTTTTGTTTGACCTGTACAATATTAACGAGGCGGCTTC
>CAJMHU010000014.1 GCA_905213305.1 uncultured Anaerostipes sp. | reverse complement strand
CATTGGGGATGCCGGAACCTAAGGTATCATAGGTATCCACCAGCAGGATGCAGGCGGAGGGATAGAGCTTGGCATAGGTGCGGAAGGCGGTCAGCTCGTCGGGAAAGCTCATAATCCAGCTGTGGGCATGGGTTCCCTTTACCGGGACATCGAACATTTTCCCGCAGAGCACATTGGAGGTGCCGATGCATCCGGCAATCATGGCTGCCCTTGCTCCGTAGGTGCCGGCATCCGGTCCCTGGGCCCTGCGCAGTCCGAATTCCATGACGCCGTCGCCCTTTGCCGCATACACGATGCGTTCTGTCTTGGTGGCAATCAGGCTCTGGTGGTTTATAATATTTAAAACAGCTGTCTCAATCAGCTGAGCTTCCATCATCGGAGCCGTTACTTTTAAAAGCGGTTCCATTGGAAAAACAACAGTACCTTCCGGGATCGCATAGATATCGCCGGTAAAATGGTAGCCTGCCAAATATTCCAGAAAATCCTCATCAAATAGATTCTGGCTTCGTAGATAATCAATGTCTTCATATGAAAAAGACAAATTCTTAATATATTCAATGACTTGCTCCAATCCACAGGTAATAGCATAACCGCTGCCGGAAGGATTTTCCCGATAAAAGACATCGAAAACTACCGTTTCATCGTTTCCGGTTTTAAAATACCCCTGCATCATCGTCAATTCATAAAGATCGGTCAGCAAGGTCAGTTGATGTGTATTCATAAAAGCGTTTTATCCCCTTTCCAGTTTCTGTATGACTCCCCTAAATTATACCTTATCGAGCGAAGCTCGTCCAGTGCGGAGCACTATGTATTTACGAGTGCCCCCAGAGGGTATACCTTATCGAGCGAAGCTCGTCCAGTGCGGAGCACAATGGAATCATCGGCTCTAATCGTCGAAAAGTTCACTGTCAATCAGATCTTTGATGATTTGAAATGCCTCGTCTTCATTCTTTCCAGAAATTCGTAAAATAATATCATCTCCATATGAAATTCCAGATGACATAAGAGCAATGGGATCGGCGACATTGATTTTTCTGCCATTGGTTTCAAGATAAATCGATGCCTCCAGCTGTTTGGCAGCTGCAGCGAGACTGGCGCAGGGGCGCGCATGCAGACCTCGAATCGACTGGATGGTAAAAGGATAGGTTTTCATAAATTTTCATTCTCCCTTCATATTTTCTTCTATTGTAACATAAAATAGTAAGACGGACAAAAGGGGGATGAGCATGAGGTACAAAATGTCATACGTTTTCTTTTTATTATTTTTATTCATTACAATTCCATACCTGACTACCGTTTTTATGACCAAAGGAAATGAAAAGTCGGAGATTCAGCCGGAACGATATGACAGCGGTTATAAAATTTTGTCAAATCAAAAGGAAATTGATTTAGAACAATTTCTTTTGTGGATCCTCCCGGGACAAATTTCCATGGATGAGGAGGAGGAAGCTTTGAAAGCCCAGACAGTTATTTTGCGAACTGATTTGATTCGCAGAATGGGAACTTCAAAAAAAATCAGTGAAAATAAACTTCCATATAAGAAACAGACCGATGAAGAGCTTTTGGAAGCGCTGGGAAATAAAAAATATGCGCGGGTAGATCAAAAGCGAAGGAAAGCGGTCAGTGATACGCTGGGAAAAGTAATAACGTATAAAAATATCTGCATTGAGCCGTATTTTCATGGAATCAGTGTGGGAACAACCTTAAGCGGCGAAGAATGGTTTGGAACGAAAATGCCATACTTAAAAGAACGGGAGAGTCTTTACGACGTGGAGGCAGAAGATTATATGTCTGTCAAGATCGTTACATATGCGGAAATTATCAGAACTGTCAAAAACAATAAAAAAATAGATTTAAAAGAGGAGCGTTTGAAAAAGAATCTGAAAATTCGCAGAATGACAAAAAACGGATATGTGAAACAGGTACAGGCAGATTCGGTGGTTGTATCAGGAACAGCTTGGGCGGAATGGTTTCATTTGGCGTCCAATAATTTTTATTTGGAGTCGTATGAAGGGAAAGTGCGGATGGTCTGTCTGGGCAAAGGAAATGGATTGGGATTAAGCCAGTACGGGGCGTGTCAAATGGCAAAAGAAGGAAAAAAGTATTCCTCCATTTTAAAATATTTTTATAGCGGGATTAGAATCAAAAAACTGTATGAATAAACTCAGGGAAATGGGCAAAACTAACCTTGAGGTGATGAAAATGAGAAAGAATAACAGGGAGAACCCCTTTCCATTGAGAAAATATTATGGGGTGATGATTGTCGGATTTGTATTGTTTCTCGGAGTTATGGCTTATTACAGTGTCCAGTTTCGGCAGAAGCGCGAAATCGCGAAACAGGAAGTCGAGCTGGAACAGAAATCTGTAGGAGTAAATAACAGCGCTACACAGGGAACAACACAGACAGAGACAACAACAGAGAAACGTACCGTATCAACACAGGAGACAAAAAGTACGATGAACCAGGGGATGAGCTATGATGGTACATCAAAGCTGATCTGGCCGCTTCAGGGAAATATTTTACTGCCTTACAGTGTGGAATCAACCGTGTACTTTGAATCTCTTGACCAGTATCGAATTAACAAAGGAATTTTAATTGAGGCAAAAGAAGGAGCTTCCGTGAAAGCAGTGAAACAGGCAAAGGTAGAGAAAATCCAAAAATCTGCGGAATATGGACAAACTATTTTGTTGGATTTGGGAAGCGGATACCGGGCGCTTTACGGTCAGATGAAAAAGATTTCAGTGAAAGAAGGGCAAGTTGTAGAGAAGGGTCAGGTGATTGGTCAGGTGGCAGCGCCGACAGACTATTATACACTGGAAGGAACCAATCTTTATTTTCAGATGGAAAAAGACAAAAAGAGTGTTGATCCGGGAAAATATTTAGAATAAAATGATATTAGAATGTTTGGAGAAAACCAACAGCATCATTTGTAAGGTCATGAGGGACACTTCATAACAGGAAGTGTCCCTTTAAATTGCGGAAAAAACTTAGGGAACAAACAAAATGGAAAAAACAATCAGAAATGTAACATATATAGTGAAGTGCAGAGACGGAAGTTTGTATACCGGGTGGACCAATCATCTGAAACACCGTTTGAGGATGCACAATGAGGGAAAAGGGGCAAAATATACAAAGTCCAGAAGACCTGTGGAGCTGGTATATGTAGAGGAATTTCATACAAAACAGGAGGCTATGAGCCGGGAAGCGAGAATCAAGCGTTTGACAAGAAAAGAAAAACTCCTGCTGATTCAAAAAAATCAGCAGGAAAGCAAACTCTCCGAATATTTAAAATAGAACAAAGGTTTAGATTTGAAACATTAAAATCATATGACAGAGACTTCCGCCCATGACAAAGAGGTGAAAGATTTCATGTAATCCGAAATTTTTCCAATGATGCTCAAACCATGGGATTTTTAAGGCATAAATAATGCCGCCGATCGTATAAATGACACCGCCTGCAAGTAGCCATCCAAAGGAGGTATGGGAAAGACTGTGGATGATCGGCGCGATGGCAACAATGCAAAGCCATCCCATGGCAATGTACATGACAGAAGAGATCCATTTGGGGCAGGTAACCCAGAACATTTTAAATGCAATCCCTAGAATGGCGATGATCCAGATGATGGTCAGCAGTCCGTAACCAAGAGTACCTGCGAGAACAATGGTACAGATTGGGGTATAGGAACCTGCGATTAATACAAAAATCATGGCATGATCTAATTTTTTTAACAATTTATTGATTCGCGGAGAAATATTGAAGGAGTGATAAGCTGTACTGGCGCCATAAAGACCAATCATACTCAGTGTGAATATAAGAAGAGAAATGATTCTCACATAATTTCCGGATAAAATACTTTTGATAATAAGCGGAACAGACACAACAGCGGCGAAAACCATTCCGATAAAATGTGTAATAGCGCTGCCGGGATCTTTTAATCTTTTTTGCATAAAATACCTCCAGTCTGGAAAATGATACAAAATAAACGTAGTTTTCAATACTACTTGATAACTTCTTTTATACTACACCTGTTCTGGCAAGATTGCAAGGGGCTTTACAAAAAAACTGTGTTTGTTATAATAATCCAATGGTAGAAGACCATTTTAGAGAGCCGGATGAATGGCGCATCATTGATTGAGGAGTGTTATAGTAAAAAATGGAACATAAGATAGAAAAATCAAAAAAAGCATATGAAATTGTCATGCATCATATCCGCGATATGATTATGGATCAGGAACTGGTGCTCGGACAGAGTCTTCCGCCTGAGCGGGAAATTGCGGAGCAGCTGGGCGTCAGCAGAAATTCCGTTCGTGAAGCATTAAAGATTTTAACAGTGTCCGGTGTGGTATCCAGCAGACAGGGCGCCGGAAATTATATCTCGTCAAATTTTGAAGGGTATTTGGTGGATACGCTCTCTATGATGTTTATGTTAAATGAATTAGATTATGACCAGATCAATCAGGTTCGTAGAGGGCTGGAAAT
This sequence comes from uncultured Anaerostipes sp., assembly GCA_905213305.1. Taxonomy (GTDB): domain Bacteria; phylum Bacillota; class Clostridia; order Lachnospirales; family Lachnospiraceae; genus Anaerostipes. The sequence continues at coordinate 31,513 of CAJMHU010000014.1, read as the reverse complement.
TCAAGCATATATTCTGGCGGTTCAAAATGCAGAGAATCATGAGATTTTGAAGATGCAGGAATATGTAAAAAGACTGGACATCAGCAGCGATGATGAAGAAAAAACAATGCTGGATAAAAAGATTCATTACGCCATTGCCAAGGCATCGAAAAACGTTTTGATTTTTGATATTTTAAATGCTTTATCAGAAGTCATGGATATTTTTATTGCAGATATGCGAAGAGAAATTTTGCGGACGGAAAGAAGGAAAGGAATGCTTCAGGAAGCTCATAAACAAATGGTAGAATGTCTTTTGAAGCGGGATGCTGAAAATGGGCAGAAAGCTATGACAGATCATTTTGATATGATTGATAAGATTCTTCAAAAGGTACTGTAGAAATTGTACGATTTTTATACAGTTTATTGTGCAATCTTCATAAAAAGTGCATTGTTTTAAAAAAATACTAGACAAAATTGTCCTATATGTTATAATTGAAACATAAATTGGTAGTACCAATTAAAAGGATGTGAAGGCATCCAAATTTTTTAAAACATAAATTGGTAGTACCAATTATCGGAGAGTGTCAAAGGAAAATATCGGAATTGAGGAGGAAGAATCATGGATATTTTAGTGTGTATCAAACAGGTGCCGGCTTCTAATAAAGTAGAAGTTGATCCGGTGACCGGTGTGCTGCTGAGAAATGGAGCTGATTCCAAAATGAATCCGTATGATCTTTATGCGTTGGAAACTGCGCTACGGATTCGGGAGGAAACAGGAGGAACCATCAGCGTGATTAGTATGGGACCGCCGCAGGCAAAAGCAGTCATTCAGGAGGCATTTGCCATGGGTGCAGATCGAGGAGCGTTGTTATCTGACCGAAGATTTGGCGGAGCGGATGTATTGGCAACCAGTTATACGTTGGCACAGGGAATTAAAAAAATGGGAGCTTTTGATTTAATCCTCTGCGGAAAACAGACGACGGATGGAGATACGGCTCAGGTAGGTTCCGAAGTATCCGAGTGGCTGAATCTTCCAAGTGTATCGAATGTAAAGAAGATTACAAAGATAGAGAAGGAAGCAATTACAATTGAGATGGATCTTCCAGATGAGCTGGAGGTTGCCAAGGTATCATATCCTTGTCTTTTATCTGTGGATAAAGATATTTTTCAGCCGAGACTTCCGTCTTATGTAAAGAAAATGGATACAGCGGATCGGGAGATCGAAGTATATTCGCTGGATGATATGGAAGATCAGGATGAAACACATTATGGTTTGAATGGTTCTCCAACACAGGTGAAACGTATTTTCCCTCCGGAAACCAATGATCATCGGGAAGTGTGGAACGGAGACGGTACAGAAACCGCAGACAAATTATTCCATATGATTGCAGATATGAAATTTATCTAAAGGGGGAAAATGAAATGCCAAAATTAGTAGTTCACCAGGAAAAAATAGAAAATCCACAAGCTTTGGTTGATATTTGTCCATTTGGAGCAATGGAAGAAAAGGACGGAAAAATTTCTATCAATGCGGCATGTAAGATGTGCAGATTATGTGTAAAAAAAGGTCCGGAAGGTGCCGTAGAGTACGTAGAAGACGAAAAAAAGGAAGAAATTGATAAAAGTCAGTGGAATGGCATTGCGGTTTATGTCGATCACATTGACGGCAACATTCATCCGGTTACATATGAATTAATTGGAAAGGCAAAGGAGCTTGCAGCAAAGATTCAGCATCCGGTGTATGCATTATTTATGGGAAGCAAGGTGGAAGAAAAAGCGGAAGAACTGCTCCACTATGGGGTAGATAAAGTCTTTGTGTATGATTTTCCACAGCTGGATCGTTTTAAAATTGAATCTTATACAGCGGTTTTTGAAGATTTTATTAAAAAGCATCAGCCATCAGCGATCCTGACAGGCGCGACTACCGTGGGAAGACAGCTGGCCCCGAGAGTAGCGGCGCGGCTTAAAACCGGTTTGACGGCAGACTGTACGATTCTTGAGATGGATGAGAATACAGATCTCTCTCAGATACGCCCGGCGTTTGGCGGAAATATTATGGCGCATATTTTAACTCCGAATCACCGCCCTCAGATGGCAACTGTTCGTTATAAGGTGATGGATGCGGCAGAACGCATGGAAGAAACGCATGGAGAAGTTATCTCCTGTGCAATTGATGAGGAAAAATTAAAAGCCCGGGTGGAAGTACTGGACATTGTAAAGAAAGAGCCTGAAAAATTTATTGAATCTGCAGACGTCTTGGTTGTGGCAGGAAGAGGAGTAAAAAAAGAAGAAGATTTGGAAATGATTCGCGAGCTTGCAGATTTATTGGGCGGACAGGTGGCATGCACAAGACCTCTGGCAGAGGCAGGCTGGCTGGATGCAAAATGTCAGGTCGGATTAAGCGGCAGGACGGTGCGTCCGAAATTAGTTATTACTTGCGGTGTCGCGGGAGCGATTCAGTTTGTTGCCGGAATGAACAACTCCGACTGTATTGTCGCAATTAATTCTGATGAAAAAGCGGCGATCTTTGAAACGGCACATTATTGTCTGATCGGTGATATTTATGATATTATACCGAAGCTGATTGAAAAAATAAAAGCGGCGAAGGGGGCATAAGCGATGAATTATAAAAAATTTGAGGCGCCAGACTTGGCAGCCATGAAAGAGATAATTACTGACCCGGAAAGAATTTTGTACGGAGAAAATATCAATGAAGAGTACAGTCACGATGAATTAAGCGGAACCAACAGTTACCCGGACGTGGTAGTAAAAGCAGTGTCAGCAGAGGAAATTTCCCAAATTATGAAATATGCTTATGAAAATAATATTCCGGTAACACCGAGAGGCGCAGGAACGGGACTGGTGGGTTCTTCTGTGGCAATGGAACATGGAATTATGATAGATTCCAGTCTGATGAATCATATTTTAGAGCTGGATGAGGAAAATCTTACGATTACGGTAGAACCCGGCGTGTTGTTAATGGAATTGTCTGCCTATGTGGAAGATCATGACTTTTTCTATCCGCCGGATCCGGGAGAGAAATCCGCAACCATCGGAGGGAATATCAGTACCAATGCCGGAGGAATGCGTGCGGTAAAATATGGAGTGACAAGAGACTATGTCAGAGGACTGGAGGTTGTGCTTCCAAACGGAAATATCGTAGAGTTTGGAGGAAAGGTCGTGAAAAACAGTTCCGGATATTCTTTAAAAGACTTGATGATCGGCTCAGAAGGAACTTTGGGCTTTATCACAAAGGCTACTTTAAAATTGCTCCCTCTGCCGAAAAAGGCAATTAGTTTGTTGATACCATTCCCTTCTTTAAAAAAGGCAATTGATACAGTGCCTCTGATTATTAAGTCAAAAGCAATTCCAACTGCTGTGGAATTTATGCAGAGGGAGGTTATTATTGACGCAGAAGAATACCTTGGGAAGAAATTCCCGGATTCTCAATCCGATGCGTATCTTTTGTTGAAATTTGACGGCAATTCCACAGAGGAAATTGAACAGCAGTATGATAAAGTTGCCAAACTGTGTCTGGAACAAGGTGCTCTTGATGTGCTGATTTCCGATACCGAGGAAAGGGAAGAATCCATTTGGAAAGCCAGAGGAGCTTTCCTTGAGGCAATTAAAGGATCTACCACCTATATGGATGAGGTCGACATGGTTGTTCCAAGAAATAAGGTAAATGAAATGGTAGATTATCTGCACAATCTTCACAACGAAGTAGATATCCGGATTAAAAGCTTCGGTCACGCCGGAGATGGAAATCTGCACTCCTATATCCTGCGGGATGATCTGACACAGGAAGAATTTGAAAAACGAATGGGACTTGCAATGGAAAAAATTTACCAGAAAGCAAAAGAACTGGGCGGTCAGGTATCCGGAGAACATGGAATCGGATATGCCAAAAAGCCATATTTAAAAGAGTCCTTAGATCCGGAAACGATTGCATTAATGAATGGGATCAAGCAGGCATTTGATCCGAAAAATATACTGAACCCTCATAAAGTATTCCAAAGTTAACTGACCCATTACTTCATGGGAAAAGAATAAAACCTCTTAAGTTGAAACTTGCCGAAACGGCGGGACCAGACCGGTGCCGCCTTTTTGGCGTACAAAAGATTCCGGGAAAAAGAACAGGAAGTCTCTTGACAAAAGAAGACAGTTTCGATAAACTAAAATAGTAATTGTTATTGTTATGATAAAGGGAAAGGAAAGTTTATGCAGCCAGCAATGAAACGAAGTAAACAAAGAGATGCAATCGTTGCATTTTTGATGACTCGCAAAGACCATCCCACTGCCGATACCATATATATGAATATCAAAAAAGAATTTCCGCACATAAGTCTTGGAACTGTGTATCGAAATCTTGCGTTGTTAAGTGAACGGGGCGAGATTTTGAAATTAACCTATGAGGGCGGTGCGGATCGCTATGATGCGAACGTAGATCCACATTATCACTTTATATGCCGGGACTGCGGTGAAATTATTGATATGGAAATAGAATCAATGGATCAAAGAATCCGAGAGATTGCAGGTGAAAATTTTCCAGGTCAAATGGAACAAAGCGTGATTTATTTTAAAGGAATCTGCAAAAAATGTTTAAAAAAGCATTGACAAAGGAAAATCGCGATGGTAATATTAAGATAACAAAAACAGTAATTGTTACTGATTTTGTAAAAGGTGTAAAAAGGAAATTATGTCAAAGAAGACATGAACAAAAGTAAGTAAAGGAGAATAAATTATGAAAAAATGGGTTTGTACAGTATGCGGATACGTTCATGAGGGAGATCAGGCACCAGAGAAATGTCCTACATGCGGAGTAGGAGCAGATAAATTCAAAGAGCAGACAGGAGAAAGAGAATGGGCTGCAGAGCATGTAGTCGGAGTAGCACAGGGAGTCAGCGAAGATATTTTAGCTGATTTAAGAGCAAACTTTGAAGGTGAGTGTTCAGAAGTCGGAATGTACCTTGCAATGGCAAGAGTCGCTCATAGAGAAGGATATCCGGAAATTGGATTATATTGGGAAAAAGCAGCTTATGAAGAGGCAGAGCATGCAGCAAAATTTGCAGAGCTTCTTGGTGAGGTTGTGACCGACAGCACAAAGAAAAATCTGGAAATGCGTGTTGATGCAGAAAACGGAGCAACTGCCGGAAAATTTGATCTTGCGAAGAGAGCAAAAGCAGCGAACTTGGATGCAATCCATGACACAGTACATGAGATGGCAAGGGATGAAGCAAGACACGGTAAGGCGTTTGAAGGATTATTAAAAAGATATTTCGGATAATTCAAGATCCATTTAATAAAATATATCAGAACATCATACAAGGAGATATCGGCGATTTGGCTGATATCTCCTTTTGTAATATTAGGAAAGTTCTGACTTTCCTATATTACAAAAACGCTCCCAGCGATGAGATCTTTTGCGGAGTGTACGGTTTGAGTAAAATGGGACAAACAAGGTATATGTTCGGTCTCTGGTTCATATAGTTCAGATGAGACAGTTTTCAAAGAGATACAAAGCAGGAAATTCATTTTTGTAGAAATTGACGAAATTTTTAGAGATAGAAATGAGTTTCTATTTTTGAAAAGAACGGTTTTAAGCTGATTTCAAACAATAAATACAATATACAGAATTAATTAAAAACTAAAAAATTGTGCAAATTAAACAATAGAAAGGCGTTTAAAAAGAATTTAAAAGTTAGAAATAACAAAAAATAGCTTGACTTTTCATCTGATTGGTCCTACCATATACATACAGGAAAAAGGTAGGACCAATCCTACAAATCCGCGTATACGCACAACAAAGGGGCTTGCAGGGAACGAGTAAGAGAAAAGGCTCTAATGAGCAGGCGTTTTATAACCATTGATCTTTTGGACAGAAAGGAGAGAGACTCATCATGTTCATTCAATTTATTTTGGCGATGCTTCCAATTATCTTTTTGATTATTGCGTTAAGCGGATTAAAGATGTCAGGGCACGTTGCATGTCCGATTGCACTTCTTATTACAGTGGCGGAAGCTTTGTTTTTGTGGAAGCAGAAAATTCTTGATGTGCTGACAGGAGGACTGGAAGGTTTTGCAATGGCAATCTGGCCGATCTGCCTAGTCATTGTGGCAGCAGTGTTTACGTACAATTTGGTAGTACATACGAAAAATATGGAACGGATTAAGAAGATGCTGACTTCTGTTTCCAGAGATAAGAGGATTCTTGTGCTGATTATTGCATGGGGATTCGGTGGATTTATGGAGGGTATGGCAGGATTTGGAACTGCGGTGGCAATCCCGGCAGGAATTTTAGTGGGACTGGGGTTTGAACCGATTTTTGCCGCGACGGTTTGTCTTGTGGCAAATACAACTCCGGTGGCTTTTGGATCTATTGGTATTCCGACGGTAACAGCGGCCAATGTGACCGGAATGAGTCCGCATATGACAGCATCTTATGTAGTATTACAGTTGGCTGTGATGGTGATTGTGGCTCCGTTTTTAGTAGTGTTTATGACAGGAAAGCATGAGGGGGCAAAGGGATTTGCTGATTATAAAGATGTATTGTTTATCACTTTGATGTCCGGGGTTTCATTTGTGATTCCACAGTATCTGACAGCGCGATTTATCGGTGCGGAACTTCCGGCAATTATCGGCTCTGTGTGCTGTATGGCTGTGACAATTTTACTGGCAAAAGTAATTTTTAAGGGGAGACCGTCGAAGTTTGATATTCAGATGGAAGATGATGATGAGAGGCTGACAGGAAAGGAAGCATTGGTTGCATGGAGTCCATTCATTTTGGTTTTAGTATTTCTGTTAATTACTTCAACACTGGTTCCGGCGATTCATGATCCCCTAGCTGCAATTAAGTCTGATGTGATGATTTATACAGGAGCAGGAGCCGCACCGTATACCTTTACATGGATTGCGACACCCGGAATTTTGATTTTCATCGCTGCTTTTATCGGCGGGCTGATTCAAAAATGTCCGGTGGGAGAAATTTTTAAGGTTCTGGGTGATACGGTGATTCAGATGCTGAAGACCATTATTACGATTATGGCAGTTCTGGCAACTGCAAAAATTATGGGTTACAGCGGAATGACTCAATCAATCGCAGACTTTATTGTACAGGTAACGGGAAGCTTCTATCCGCTTGTAGCGCCTTTGATCGGTTCCATCGGAACTTTTGTAACGGGAAGTTCAACTTCCAGCAGCGTTTTGTTTTCAAAACTTCAGGCAAGTACCGGAGCGGAGCTTCAGATCAATCAAATGTGGCTGGTGGCTGCGAATACGGTAGGAAGTACTGCAGGAAAAATCATTTCTCCGCAGAGTATTGCAGTTGCAACAGCAGCAACAGCAACAGTTGGAAAAGAAAGCGCGATTTTAACAAAAGTTATTAAATATTTTGTGTTGTTTGTGATTGTTTATGGTGTTGTTTGCTATTTTGGCGTGAAATTCATCTAGTAAAGAAAGGGGTAAAAATATGGCAGAAGTCAGGCTTCCATTTGGAAAAGAGAGGATTACGGTTACGATTCCTGATGAAAGATTTCAAGGAACACTGGTGTCGGATGCAAGCTCTTACAAAGCCAAAAAAGGACAGGAAGAAATGGTAAGAGAGGCTCTGGAGCATCCCATTCAGTCAGAACCGTTAAGAGAGCTGGTAAAAGGAAAGAAAAATATTGTTATGATTGCCAGTGACCATACAAGACCGGTTCCTAGTAAAGTCATTCTTCCGGCAGTGATGGATGAAATTAAGGCGGGCAATCCGGATGCACAGCTGACGATTTTAATTGCCACCGGATTTCACCGTCCTACCACAAGGGAAGAGCTGATTTATAAATTCGGAGAGGAGTATGTAGATCGGGATGATATCCATTTTGTTGTTCATTTAAGTCATAATGATGATGAGATGGTGGAGATCGGAACCCTTCCATCCGGAGGTAAGCTCTTAATTAACAAAGTTGCCTGGGAAGCAGATTTGTTGATTTCAGAAGGATTTATTGAACCTCATTTTTTTGCAGGGTTCTCAGGAGGAAGAAAAAGTGTGCTGCCGGGTGTCTCCAGTGCGGTGACGGTTATGGCAAATCACTGTTCGGAATTTATTGATAGCAAATATGCCAGAACCGGAATTCTGGACGGAAATCCAATCCACAAAGATATGGTTTATGCAGCAGAAACCGCAAAGCTTGCATTTATTGTCAATGTGGTGCTGGATGAAGATAAAAAAGTGATCAAGGCTTACGCAGGGCAGTTCAATGAGGCACATCGGGAAGGATGCAGATTTGTGGATCGGTTGTCCGGTGTGGATGCCAGACCGGCAGATATTGTAATTTCTACCAATGGGGGCTATCCATTGGATCAGAATATTTATCAATCTGTGAAAGGAATGACAGCTGCCGAGGCAACCTGCAATCCGGGTGGCGTGATTATCATGGTAACAAGCTGTGCCGACGGGCATGGGGGACAGTCTCTGTATGATACATTTGCCGGAGGAGAAGACAAAGAAGTTATTATGAAACGGTTTTTGGATACTCCGAGGGATGAAACCATTCCGGATCAATGGGAGGCGCAGATTTTGTGCAGAATTCTTTTGAAATATAAGGTCATTCTTGTGACAGAAGCTCCAAAACAGATGGTGGAAGATATGCAGATGGAATATGCCGAGAATGTGGATGAGGCAATTAAAATGGCGGATATGTTTCTCGGTAAGAAGAACAGTCCGATTACGGTAATTCCGGACGGAGTTTCGGTAATTGTCCGTGCAAAATAGTAATTTATTTTTAAGGAGGAAAATAGATGAGTGAATATTCGTATAACAAGGTAACACCGGAGATGATTGAACAATTCAAGGAGATTGCTCCGAAACGTGTTCTGGTGGGAGATGAAATCAACGATGATTTCACCCATGACGAGATGGCGATTTATGGAAAGGCAAGACCGGAAGTACTGATTGAAGCGATGAGTACAGAAGAAGTTGCAGCAATCGTAAAACTTTGTAATGAGCATAAGGTTCCTGTAACTCCAAGTGGAGCCAGAACCGGACTGGTTGGGGGAGCAGTCAGCATCGGAGGCGGTGTGATGATTTCTTTGACCAAGATGAATAAAATTCTTGGATATGACAAAGAAAACTTCGTAGTAAAAATTCAATCCGGAGTGCTGTTAAATGATCTTGCACAGGATGCAGAGAAACAGGGACTGCTGTATCCGCCGGATCCGGGAGAGAAGTTTGCAACGGTTGGCGGGAATGTGGCAACCAATGCCGGGGGAATGAGAGCTGTGAAATATGGATGTACCAGAGATTATGTACGTGCCATGACGGTGGTACTCCCGACAGGCGAGATTGTGAAACTGGGAGCAACGGTTTCAAAAACAAGCTCCGGATATAGTTTGTTAAATTTGATGATTGGTTCCGAAGGCACTCTGGGAATTATTACAGAATTAACTCTTAAGGTCATCCCGGCGCCAAAAGCGGTGATCAGTTTAATTATTCCTTACGAGAATCTGGAAGATTGCATTGCCACGGTTCCACAGTTCTTTTTACACCATTTAGCTCCTCAGGCTCTGGAATTTATGGAAAAAGAAGTTGTAATGGATACAGAGAAATTCTTAGGAAAGCAAGTATATCCAAAAGAACTGGAAGGAACGGAAATCGGAGCTTATTTGCTGGCTACGTTCGACGGAAATTCCGAAGAGCAGCTGGAGGATATTATTGAAGAAGCTTCCGAAGTTGTGTTTGAGGCAGGTGCGATTGATGTTCTTGTGGCAGACACACCGGCATTAAAGAGAGATGCATGGGCTGTCCGGGGAGCTCTGTTAGAGGCAATTGAAGATGATACTGTGCTGCTGGATGAGTGCGACGTGGTTGTGCCAACCAATAAAATTGCCGAGTTCTTAACCTATACGAAGTCTTTGGAAGCAGAGTCTGATTTTAGAGTCAAGAGTTTTGGTCATGCAGGTGACGGAAACTTACATATTTATACGTGCAGCAATGATATGGAAGAAGAAGAGTTTAAAAGACAGGTTGCCGTATTTATGGATAAGGTTTATGCAAAAGCAACAGAATTTGGCGGCATGATTTCCGGAGAGCATGGAATTGGACACGGAAAGATGGATTATCTCGCTCAATCTCTGGGACCGGTACAAATGCGCGTTATGGAAGGAATTAAAGAAGTTTTCGATCCAAATATGATTTTAAATCCGGGTAAGATTTGTTATAAATTATAGAACTTAAAAGAAACAGGTAATAAAACTTAAGCAAAGCGAAAAAACATAAACATAAGCAATTAAAAAATCATAGAGAAGTTAAGCAGTTATTTTAAGGAGGATATGGAAATGGCATATTTAATTTCAGAAGAGGCACAGGATTTATTACAGGATGTTCATGAGTTTTGTGAAAACGAAGTCAAAGAGCAGTGTAAAGAATATGATATCAGCGGTGAGTGGCCAAAAGAAATTTATGATAAGGCGATCGAGATGCAGCTGCATTCTCTGGAAGTTCCAGAAGAGTACGGCGGACCTGGCTTGTCCAGGGTTGACGTGGCAGCGCTGATTGAAGAAATGGCAATTGCAGATGCAGGATTTGCAACAACAATCTCCGCCAGCGGACTTGGAACAAAACCGGTATTAATTGCAGGAAATGAAGAACAGAAAAAACATGTTTGTCAGAAAATCATTGACGGAGGATTCGGAGCCTTCTGTTTGACCGAGCCGGGCGCAGGATCTGATGCAAGCGCCGGAACAACAACTGCGGTCAAAGACGGTGATGAGTATGTACTAAATGGAAGAAAATGCTTTATTACCAACGGAGGAATCGCATCTTTCTATTGTATTACTGCGATGACAGACAAGTCAAAAGGGGTAAAAGGAATTTCCATGTTCCTGGTAGATGCAGGAACTCCGGGCTTAAGTACAGGAAATGAAGAAAATAAAATGGGAATTCGTACGTCCAATACCTGTGATGTGGTATTAGAGGATTGCAGAATTCCGGCAGCAAACTTAGTCGGCGGAGAAGGAAAAGGATTTGGAATTGCAATGAAGACTCTGGATCAGGCAAGAGCATGGATGGGATGCGTTGCAGCCGGTATTGCACAGCGTGGAATCAATGAAGGAATTGCTTACGCAAAAGAGAGAGTACAATTTGGGAAACCGGTCATTAAGAATCAGGCAATGCAGTTTAAAGTAGCGGATATGGAAATCAAAGTGGAAACCGCCCGTCAAATGGTAGCGCATGCATTGACAAAGATGGATATGGGTCTTCCGCATTCTAAGGAAGCCGCAATTGCAAAATGCTATGCTTCGGATATTGCGATGGAAGTAGCTTCCGAAGCAATTCAGATGTTTGGAGGATATGGGTACAGCAGAGAATATCCGGTAGAAAAATTGTTAAGAGATGCAAAAATCTTCCAGATTTTCGAGGGAAGTAATGAAATCCAGAGAATCGTTATCGCAAATAATACCATTGGCAGATAGGAAATAAGACGAGCAAAAGGAGTAAGAACGATGAACATTTTAGTTTGTATCAAACAGGTTCCGGATGATTCTGTAGAAATACACTTAAATGCAGAGGGGACGCCGGATCTTTCCAATGTAACACCGGTTGTCAATGCATTTGATACGTATGCATTAGAGATGGCAGCCCGGCTGAAAGAAGCTTCTGAGGGAGAGATTACAGTTGTATGTATTGGAGATGCCAGCGCCAAAAATTCTTTGAAAAACTGTTTGGCGGTTGGGGCAGATCATGCTTTTTTAGTACAGGACGATGCCTTTGAAGGCTCTGATACCAAGGGGATTGCATCAATTTTAAATTGTACGGCAAAAAAACTGGAGGCAGATTCCGGAAAGAAATTTGATCTTATTTTCTGCGGAAAAGAAGCCACAGATGCGGCTTTGGGTCAGGCAGGAATTACCTTGGCAGAAGAGATGAATGTGGGTGTAATTACCAATATCACAGAGATTGCTTTGAATGGCGATAAAGTGACTGCAAAACAGGAAACAGAAGAAGGGTATCGTACGGTTGAGGCATCCGCTCCGTGTGTTGTTACGGTTACAAAACCGGAATATGATCCACGCTATCCGACCATCAAGAATAAGATGGCAGCCAGAAAAAAACCAATCGGGGATATTTCCATGGCAGACCTTGCGGATCTTGCAGATGAGAACGTCGGAATGGATCATGCAAAGGTGAAAATGGTAAAACTGTATGAACCTGCCAAGAAAGAGGCTGGAGTGAAAATTCAGGAAGAAACTGATGAAGATTCAGCATTAAAAGCTGTGGCAATGATGGCAGATGCCAAAGTATTCTAGGAAGGGAGAACAAAGGACATGGCAGATTGTAAGAATATTATGGTATATGTGGAAACTGCGGAAGGCAGTCCGGTCAAAGTCGGATTGGAAATGCTCTCTCCTGCGAAAGAATTGGCGGATGCTAAGGGAGGCAAAGTTATTGCGGCAGTCATTGGAAACGGTATAAAAGAAGCAGCCGAGAAAGTTGCGGCGGCTGGCGCAGATCAGGTGCTTACTGTGGATTCACCAGAGTATGAGAAATTTAATCTGGATGCCTATGCAGCAGTTATAACAGAATTAATGAAAGAAGAAAGTCCGGCAGTAGTGCTGATCGGCGGCACACAGGATGGGAAAGACATTGCGCCGATGATCGCGGCAAAATGTGGAGCAGGATGTGCGTCTGATGTGATGGCAGTGAAAGCGGAGGATGGAAAAGTAATTTATACTTGTCCACTGTATGGAGGAACCATTCTGGAGGATGTAGAAATTGACGGTTGTCCGCAGGTTGCAACGATGCGTTCGGGAGCTTTTCAAAAATTGGAGAATCCGACAGCGGGAGAGATTGTGGAGAAAGAAGTGTCTGTACCACAGGATCAGATTCGCACTCAGATTACAGAGACTGTAAAAGAGATTGCGGAATCCATCAATCTGGAAGAAGCAGAGGTGATTGTATCCGGAGGACGCGGCATGGGCAGCAAAGAAAATTTTGCTTTGGTGGAAGAACTTTGCAGTCTGTTAGGCGGTGTGGTAGGAGCTACGAGACCGGCAATAGAAGACGGATGGGTATCTAAAATCCATCAGGTTGGACAGTCCGGAAAAATTGTTGCTCCGAAGCTTTATATCGCATGTGGGATTTCCGGTGCAACACAGCATATTTCAGGAATCATGAATTCTGATTATATTGTGGCAATTAACAAAGATGAAGATGCGCCGATTTTTGATGTAGCCAATGTAGGAATTGTGGGAGATGTAATGAAAGTGCTTCCGGTTATGATTGAAGAAATTAAAAAAATCAAAGAAGTACAATAATGAAAGAAGCTTGTTTCTATACTTAATGTATATTCACCATTTAAAAGGCTGCCTGTATCACCAACAGGCAGCCTTTTCTTGATGGAGTCTTCCATTACGGATTCAAAATATTCTTGATCACATCAGCATCGCTGAAATAAACCATATCAGAGCCTTCCAGCTGAACATAGTAGTTTTCTTTGGAAGAATCCTTTTTTCCAATGTACAATGCAATGGTATCTGTTTTTTTGGTTGTAGTATCTTTGTAGGTAATCTGCACGGAAATTCGGGAACCTGCATCAAGTCCATAGGAAATTAAATCTTGTTTGGTCGCGGAATAATTTTGGCAGTCTCCGAAAGTAAAGACGCCAAGTCCTCCGGCAATCCCGTCTAAATTTTCTTTGTTACCGGAATAGACAGTTTGTTTTCCGTTTTCTGTGACGATTACTTTTTTTAAGTTTCCGGTGCTTAAGGAAGGAAAGGTATCTGTCTCAATAAAATCATCCAGAGAATAAGATAAATTGGAGATGAGATCGGAGGATACCGTATAAATTTTTGATTGATCTTTGCAGGTAAAGTAATAATTGTCTCCGGTGGCATTTCCGATATAATAAGTGACTTCTTTGCCTGAGGAATCCTTTACTTTTACCGTATAGGTCGGTTTGTCAAGACCGTAATCCTTGAGTGCATCTGCTCCTTTTAACTCTCTGACCGCATCAACTTTTTGAAATTTTGAAGCCATTTCTTTCAGATAAGACTGAATGATTGGATAGTCTTTGTGTTTGCTGTAATACCAAGTGCCGTCGTCTTTTATGAAATGTAACGTATCTTTATCATTGGTGTAAGAAAGGGAGGTCAGAGATTTTAAATTCACAATATATTCTTGATCAGAAGACTTAGAAGAAGACTGTTTCTGGTATAGAGTGATTCCCATATACATGACAAAAAGTCCTGAGAATATGAGAATTAAAGTGAGTAATTTTTTTTGCTGTTTCATAAGGTCTCCTTATCTTCTTCTTCGGCGGAACCAAACAATGAAGCCGCCAACAATCAGCGCCAGCGGAATGACAAAAATAACAAGAATGCTGAATGGTCCCGGATGGGCGATGGTATTATAGCTAACTTCCAGACTCTTTGGTGAAACGGAAATATTGTTTGCATCATCAAGGTTTTCTGTAATAGCATTGGTAAACAATGTCAGGTTTTCAAGAGACGAAAAAGCACTGGTAATTTGCTCGTCTATTAGCATATTACTTCCAAATACAGTCAGACGGGCATCCTCTTTTACTTTTTTGCCGTTTTTATTTTTCACTGTAACAGTTTCTGATGTAGCAGCGCCGAGTACATAAGTGCCCTGGGTCTGTTTTTTTTCTGTCACGGCATAACCATTTTCCGAAGTTGTCATGAAAGATTCTGTAGTAATGGAATCCCTGACTGGCTCTGTGGTAGTCATTCCTTTTGAGTTTACCAAAAGAACAGAGCCGGAACTGATGCCGGAAGCCATATCGCCGCTGACAGAAAGGTTCGGAACAAGATAATAATAATTTCCCTGGTAACAGCGTTCTGCATCTGCAATATATCCGCTGGAAACCTTCAATCCGTAATCCTCGAGAAGTCCGTAAAGATTTTTCATACTCTTATCGGTTTGTGCAAGAAGAGTTACAATTTTGCCGCCTTTTTTCAGGTAATTGGAAAGAAGTTTTATTTCCCCGTTTGTCAGATCGCTGGTAGCACCATTGATGATTAACAGGTCGCAATCATCCGGAATGGAGGATTTGGTCAGGAGCAGCAATTCTTCTGCAGTAATTCTTGATTTTGTCAGCAGGCTTGTAACCTCTGAGGATAAGGCAGTTTCTCCGTGACCGGATGTGTAATAAGCCTTATATTCTTTGTCACTGGTAACATAATTGACTGCACTGGTAAGCTGTCCGTCACCGTCGAATTGAGAAGCAGACGATGAAGTATTATAATAGGAAGAAGATGTTATTAGAATATCATCAAAAGAAACGGAAGTTGTTCGATTTGTCTTTTTGGATGATACAACAATTGTATTTGCTTCTACGCCATATTTGGTCAGAGCAGATGGATGTAGTACCGGATCAATCCATTGGATCTTGATTTTTCCAGAGATAGATGCATATTTGTTTAAAAATGTGCGGATTCTGTCGTCGGCTTGATCTTTTTCAGCCAGCACATACAATGTGACATCTTGATCTAAATTTTTCAATAGTTTTTGACTTTTTGAGGAAATTTCATAAATATTTGTATCACTGATGTCAATTTGTCTTGTTTTCTGCGGAATGAATCCAACAAGAAGATTTAATAGAATAACAATTCCGATGACTGCGGCAGTCATGGTAAGACTGAAAGCACCGCGTTTGGAATCGTTGGTTTGAAATAGTTTTTTGATTTTTTCCATGTGAATATCCTCCTAGCTCCATCGTCTTTTCTGGAAAGTCTGAATTGTTAAAAATACCAAAAGAGCGATCAGAGTTATATAGGTAAACAGCCCCCCAAGATCAAAGATATAGTTTTGGGAGAAGTTGTAAAAAATATCTGTCAAAACAAGATGTTCCAGAAGGTTTGTAAATAAACTTTCCAGAAGGGATGATTTGATAAAATAAACCGCAATTGCCGTAATGATGCCAAGAAGCTCAATACTGCCGGCAATGACTTGATTTTTGGTCATATGATAAACAATTCCGGCGGCAGCTGTGATCATGAAAATCAATATGATAAGATTACTGACTGCACTTGTGGGCATATAGGCAAGCAGATTATCCAGCAAATAGAAGAAAAATAAGGCGGCACATGTGCTGATGGCTGCAATGACCGGACTCTCTGTCAGAGAAGATAAAAACATGCCGATTCCAATATAGACACATCCTAAAAGGAAGAAAGCCAAAATGGAAGAATAATCTACAAGAAGGTGTGCGGTTCCCTGCAATTTAATGATCAAAGGAAATAAGCAATAGATAACGCAGGGAACCGCAAAAACTGTAATCATTGCAAGATATTTTCCCAGAACAATTTCTGTCAGAGAAACAGGAGAGGTTAAAAGAAGCTGATCCGTTTTATTTTTTCGGTCTTCTGCAAAAGATTTCATGGAGAGCACCGGAACAGAAACAAGAAGCATGAAAATAACCCCTGCAAGCGAGTAAGAGAAAAAGGGATAGCCGCTGTTTAAGTTATAAACCATAAAATAAATTCCGCCGATGATGGTTAGAAATGCAGCAAAAACGCATCCAATCATGGAATTGAAATAGGAATGGATCTCCCTTTTATAGATTGCTTTCATCTGTAAGACCTCCTTTGGTGTCGAAATGATTTTCGGAATTTGTAAGCTCCAGGAAGATATTTTCCAAGGTTGCTTTGCTTACATACATTTGGGTTATCGGAATCTTTTGTTCTGCAAAAGCAAGCGAGAGAGAGGAACAGAGTTCTTCTGCATCGCTGTTTGTGCTGATTTCGATGCTGCAGGAATCTTCTGTGTGCCCGAGCCATTGTATCTCCTCGACGGAGTCGATGGAATCAAGGGTTTTTTGGATGGTTTTTGCGTCAGATCGAATGGTGAGTTCGATGGAAGACTTTGTGTATGCAAGTTCTTCCAACTGCTTTGGTGTGCCTTCTGCAATCAGTGTTCCCTTGGATATAATTAGAATATAGTCGCAGATTTCCTGCACTTCTGCTAAAATGTGGGAACTTAAAATGACAGTATGATCTTTGGCTAAGGTCCGGATCAACTGGCGAATTTCAATCATCTGTTTTGGATCAAGTCCGACAGTCGGTTCGTCCAGAATGATAATCTTTGGGAAACCAAGCACTGCACAGGCAAGACCGGTTCTCTGCCGGTAGCCTTTGGACAGATTTCGGATTAAGCGGTTTTCTACATCCTGAAGTTTTGCAAGTTCTAAAACCTTAGATACTTCCCTGGAACGGTTTCGCTTGGGAATTTTCTTTAATTCTGCAGCAAAATTTAAATATTCTCTGACGGTCATGTCAAGATATAATGGTGGAATCTCAGGAAGATATCCAATGGATTTTTTTGCTTTTTCAGGTTCCTCCAAAATGTTTGTGCCGTCAATGAGGACCTCTCCCGCGGTTGCCCCGATGTATCCGGTCATGATGTTCATTGTCGTAGACTTACCGGCGCCGTTTGGTCCGAGAAATCCGTAGATTTTTCCTTTTGCAATATGAAATGACAGATCGCAGATCGCCTGATGATTTCCATATTTTTTCATAAGATGTTTTACTTCTATCAATAATTTGGCCTCCTTTTCTATGGCTTCTATTAACTTTAAGGGAAAAAGCTAACGAAAGTGTGATAAAACTATGAGCAAAATGTGATAAAAGTTTGAGCATTTTGTGAATACATGGAAAATTCGCGGAACTCAACGATTTGATTTACTTGCATAATTTAACATACCTTAGTATAATAAAATCTGCAGGAATGCTTGACAAGCAAAGGTAGATAAATGTATACTTTGAGAATCAACTTAATTAAGAAGTATGAAGGAGAACGATTATGTTAGAGAAGATGAAAGAGATCATTGCAGAGCAGTTAAGTGTCAGTGAAGATGAAGTTACGTTAGAGGCTTCTTTTAAAGATGACTTAGAGGCAGATTCCTTGGACCTGTTTGAATTGGTAATGGCATTAGAAGAAGAATATGATGTGGAGATTCCATCTGATGATCTTGCAGAACTGAATACAGTAGAAGATGTAATCAATTACTTAAAAGACAAAGGTGTAGAAGACTAAGGATTTTATAAGATTGGCTTATAACAATATTGTTATAAGTCAATTTTTTGAAGAAAATATTTTGAAGATCAAACTAATTTTAAAAAGCATTGAGCCAGACAGCAGTTCCTGAAGAAACGACGGATGCTTGCATACGGGAGAACATTTTCAGGAACTGATATCTGGCGAAAGCCAAAGATTTAGAAGAGGCAAAGAAGTTGATTTTGTGAGGTGAGGATTATGGGTAAAATCGTGTTTATGTTTCCTGGACAGGGAGCACAGTACGTTGGCATGGGAAAAGATTTTTATGATGCTTTTGCGTGCAGCAAGGAAATTTTTGATCAGGCCAATGAGGTTTTAGATATTGATGTAAAAAAGCTTTGCTTTGAAGAAAATGATGAGGTACATATTACGGAATATACACAGGCGGCAATGGTGACCGCCAGTGTGGCAATTTTGAGAAAGCTTGATGAGATGGGAGTAAAACCAGATTTTACAGCAGGGTTAAGTCTTGGAGAATATTGTGCCCTGGTGGCATCCGGGGTTATGCGCTTTGAAGACGCAGTCAAAGTTGTACGGCAGAGAGGAATTCTCATGCAGGATACCGTTCCGGCAGGAAAAGGGGCGATGTCTGCGGTCCTCGGCATGAAAAAAGAAGAAATTGAGGCGGTTTTACCGAAGGTTCACGGAATTGTAACCATTGCAAACTATAATTGTCCTGGACAAATTGTAATTTCCGGTGAGACAGAAGCTGTGAAGCTGGCAGGAGAAGCGTTGAAGGAAGCAGGAGCGAAAAGAGTGCTGCCATTAAAAGTCAGTGGTCCGTTCCATTCTCCGATGCTTCAGGAAGCAGGGGAAAAGCTTTTGGATGTTTTGAAAGAGGTTGAAGTAAAGGACCCTGTTGTTCCTTATATATCTAATACAACGGCGGAGGTTGTTTCAAAAGCAGATGAGGTGAAAGAGCTTCTGGGGAAACAGGTTTATTCGTCTGTTCGTTGGGAACAATCTATAGAGAAGATGATCGAAGAGGGAGCCGACACTTTTATTGAAATCGGTCCGGGAAAAACTTTGTGTGGATTTATGCGCAAAATAAATCGAACAGTCAAGGCAATCAATGTGGCAAAAGCAGAAGATTTGGAAAAGATAAAGGAGATTCTTTGATGTTAAAAGGAAAAGTTGCAGTGGTAACAGGAGCAAGCCGTGGAATCGGGCGTGAGACAGCTTTAACTCTTGCAGGGTATGGAGCGGCTGTAATTGTAAATTACTGCGGATCGAAAGAAAAAGCGGAAGAGGTAGTCAGAGAGATTACAGAAGCCGGAGGACGTGCCAAGGCATATCAGGGAGATGTTTCAGATTTTCAGGTTGCAAAAGAAATGATGACTTCTGTAAAAAAAGAATTTGGATCTATTGATATTTTAGTAAACAATGCGGGAATTACAAAAGATAATCTCATTTTAAAGATGAGTGAAGAAGAGTTTGATAAAGTCGTAGAAGTGAATTTAAAAGGTGCGTTTAATTGTATGAAGCATGTTTCAAGAATTATGCTCAAACAGCGCTCCGGTCATATTATCAATATGTCTTCAGTATCCGGTGTTATGGGAAATCCGGGACAGGTAAACTATTGTGCGTCAAAAGCCGGCATCATTGGGATGACAAAATCTTTGGCAAGGGAATTAGGTTCCAGAGGAATCACTGTGAATGCTGTTGCGCCTGGATTTATTGAGACGGAAATGACAGATGTTTTGCCGGAAGATGTGAAGGAAGGACTGCTTTCTGCAATTCCGTTAAAGAGAATGGGTCAGACAAAAGATATTGCAGAAACAGTTGCTTTTCTTGCATCAGAAAAGGCATCCTATATTACGGGTCAGACAATTAGTGTAGACGGCGGAATGGGAATGTAAAGGAGAGTAGAAACAATGAAAAATTTGAAAAGAGTTGTTGTGACCGGTATGGGGGCAATTACCCCAATTGGAAACAGCGTGGAAGAATTTTGGGACAGCATTAAAACGCAGAGAATCGGATTTGCCCCGATTTCTCATTTTGATGCGTCCGAGTACAAAGCACATCTGGCAGCAGAAGTCAAAGATTTTAAAGCAAAGGATTATATGGATGCAAAAGCTGCAAGGCGAATGGAACTGTTTTCACAATATGCAGTGGCAGCGGCAGGAGAAGCGATTTCGGATGCAGGTTTGAATCTGGAAGAAGAAGATACAGCAAAAATCGGAGTTTCCATTGGATCAGGAGTGGGGAGTCTTCAAATGGTAGAAGCTACCACCAGAGTGATTGATGCCAAAGGACCGAAGCGGGTGAAGCCGCTGGCAGTGCCGATGATGATCTCCAATATGGCGGCTGGAAATGTTTCCATTGCCTATGGGCTGCGAGGAAAAAGCATCAATGTTGTAACAGCATGTGCGACAGGAACGCAGTCGATCGGGGAAGCTTTTCGTTCGATTCAGATTGGAGAGGCAGAGGTGATGGTTGCAGGAGGAACCGAAGCGGCAGTGACTCCGGTTGCGGTGGGCGGATTTGCTTCCTTAACTGCACTGAGCACTTCGGAAGATCCTAACAGAGCTTCCATTCCATTTGACAAAGAAAGGGACGGTTTTGTCATTGGAGAGGGCGCAGGCGTTGTAATTTTAGAAAGCCTCGAACATGCACAAAAGAGAGGCGCCCAAATTTTGGCAGAAGTCGTGGGATATGGCGCAACCAGCGATGCATTTCATATTACATCTCCGGCAGAAGACGGAGATGGAGCCGCAAGAGCGATGGAATTTGCCATGGAGGAAGCCCAAATAAAACCAGAGCAGATTGATTATATCAATGCACACGGGACAAGTACCCACGCCAACGATTTGTTTGAGACCATGGCAATTAAGAAAGCTCTTGGAGAGCATGCCTACCATGTAAAAATCAGTTCTACAAAGTCTATGATCGGACATGGACTTGGAGCGGCAGGAGCCATTGAGTTTATTACTTGTGTGAAATCCATTGAAGAAAACTATATTCATCCGACGGTGGGACTGAAGGTTTTGGATGAGGAATGTGATCTGGATTACACTTTGGCGCCGGTCACAGACCGCAAGGTAAATTATGTTATGAGCAATTCCTTAGGGTTCGGCGGTCATAATGCAACACTTCTTCTGAAGAAATTTGAGGATTAGGGGGGGCTTACTTCAATGAAAATAAAAGAAATGAAAGAATTAATTTCAGCAGTTTCCGAAGCTGAGATTGATGAATTTGAATACGAAAATGATGAGTTTTCCATTCGCATCGCAAAGAAAAAAGCAAAGTATTTCGAGGCTGGCGCAGCTTCGCTTGGAACCGCAACGCCGGAGCCGATTTCTGTGGAGCCCTCGTTGCCGGAAGAAACGGATTCAAAAGATGAGACAGTGACCGGAAACGAAGTGAAAGCGCCATTGGTTGGGACTTTTTATGCGGCGCCTGCAGAAGGCGCAGAGCCATTTGTATCTGTCGGTGATTCTGTAAAAAAAGGACAGGTCATTGGAATTGTAGAAGCTATGAAGCTAATGAATGAAGTTGAGAGTGAATATGACGGAACAGTTGCAGCAATTCTTGTGGAAAACGGCGAAATGGTAGAGTATGGACAAACTCTGGTTGTAGTTCAGTAGGAGGAAGAAGTCATGTTGGATATAAAAGAGATTATGAAGATCATTCCTCACAGAAGTCCTTTTTTGCTGGTGGACCGCGTAGAGGAAATGGAAGAGGGAAAGCGCATTGTCGGGAAAAAATGTGTTACATACAATGAGCCGTTTTTTGCAGGGCATTTTCCACAGGAACCGGTGATGCCGGGAGTTCTGATCATTGAGGCGTTGGCACAGACAGGGGCTGTTTGCGCGCTGTCAGCAGATGAATATCGGGGAAAAATTGCATTTCTCGGAGGCGTAAATAAGGCGAAATTCAGAGGAAAAGTTGTGCCGGGAGATGTATTGAGTCTGGAAGTTGAAATGATAAAGGTCAAGGGCCCGGTAGGCGTTGCAAAGGGCATTGCAAAAGTAGATGGAAAGATGGTTGCATCTGCTGAAATCACATTTATGATTGGATAAGAGAGGGTGTTTCTTAATGTTTAAGAAAATTTTAATTGCGAACAGAGGAGAAATTGCAGTACGCATTATCCGAGCTTGTCGTGAGA
This sequence comes from uncultured Anaerostipes sp., assembly GCA_905213305.1. Taxonomy (GTDB): domain Bacteria; phylum Bacillota; class Clostridia; order Lachnospirales; family Lachnospiraceae; genus Anaerostipes. The sequence goes on along the minus strand of CAJMHU010000014.1, from coordinate 9,372 downwards.
TGGATATTATATCTGTGGCAATTTGTTCCGAGGCAGACCGGGATGCGCTGCATGCACAGCTGGCAGATGAGACGGTTTGTATCGGACCTGCTCCGGCAAAAGACAGCTATCTTGATATGGAGCGTGTGATTGGAGCTGCAATGGCTGTAGGAGCTGATGCTATTCATCCGGGATTTGGGTTTTTATCAGAAAACAGCAAATTTGTTCGGATGTGTCAGAAATGCAACATTACGTTTATTGGACCGTCGGCAGAGATTATTGACCGAATGGGAAATAAATCAGAGGCCAGAAAGACAATGATCGAGGCGGGGGTTCCGGTGGTTCCGGGAACAAAAGAGGCAGTTTATGAAGCCGCAGAAGGTCAAAAAATTGCGGATGAAATGGGGTATCCTGTGATGATCAAGGCATCCGCAGGAGGCGGCGGAAAAGGGATGAGAGTATGTGCCTGCGGAGATGAATTTGAGCACATCTTTGAAACCGCGAAGCTGGAGGCGGAAAATGCCTTTGGGGACGGCACCATGTACATTGAAAAGTATATTGAGAACCCGCGCCATATTGAATTTCAGATTCTTGCGGATAAATTTGGAAATGTTGTTCATCTCGGAGAGCGTGATTGTTCCATCCAAAGAAGACATCAAAAGCTAATTGAAGAGTCGCCATCGCCGGCAATTGATGAAGAAACGCGCAGGGAAATGGGTGCGATTGCAGTGAAAGCAGCCAGGGCTGCAGAATATTACAGCGCCGGGACCATAGAATTTTTAAGAGATAAGCATGGAGATTTTTATTTTATTGAAATGAATACAAGGATTCAGGTGGAGCATCCGGTCACGGAATGGGTCACTGGAATTGATTTGATTCGGGAACAGATTCGCATTGCAGCCGGACAGCATTTAACCTACAGTCAGGAAGAAATTCAGGTTCATGGACATGCCATTGAAGTGAGAATCAATGCAGAGGATACAAAGCATGAGTTCATGCCGAGCCCGGGAACAGTGTCAAATATACATTTTCCGGGAGGCAAAGGAGTCCGAATTGATTCTGCATTGTTTGCAGGATATGAAATTCCGCCGTTTTACGATTCCATGGTTGCAAAATTAATTGTCTATGATAAGAATCGGGAGCTGGCACTGCGAAAGCTGAGAAATGCACTTGGAGAATTGGTCGTGGAAGGAATTAAAACTAATATTGACTATCAATATGAAATTATCAATCATCCGGATTTTATCAGTGGCAATGTGGATACCGGATTTATTGAAAGATTCCAAAAGGAGCTGGGAGAAGAATGTCATTAAAGGATATGTTTAAAAAGCGGACTTTAACGCCTCAAGAGGCAATGCAGGCAGAGAGAGTACGCAAGGCGAAGGACACACTTTTAGAATATCAGGCGCCGGAAGGACTGTTTCAAAAATGTACTTCCTGCGGGAAACCGGTTTACAATGAGGATCTGATGGAAAATGATTCAGTATGTCCTTTTTGCGGAAATTATTTTCGGATTCGTCCAAGATCCAGGGTTGCAATGGTTTTGGACAAAGATACATTTGAAGAGTGGGATGCGAAAATGGAAACCAGTGATCCATTAAATTTTCCCGGATATAAGAGTAAACTGGAACGCCAGAGATCTGTTACCAATCTGGATGAAGCAGTAGTGACCGGTAAAGGAAAAATTGGAGGCAAGGATGTGGCGATTGCTGTCATGGGGGCAGACTTCATGATGGGAAGTATGGGGGAAGTTGTGGGAGAAAAAATTACCCGCACTGTAGAGAGAGCTACGGCACAGAGACTTCCTGTTATCATCTTTACCTGCTCTGGAGGAGCCAGAATGCAGGAAGGAATCATCTCGCTGATGCAGATGGCAAAAACATCTGCCGCATTAAGACGCCATGATGAGGCCGGACTTTTGTATATTACGGTTCTGACAGATCCAACAACCGGAGGGGTGACTGCAAGCTTTGCGATGCTTGGCGATGTGATTTTGGCGGAGCCGGGAGCGCTGATTGGATTTGCAGGTCCTCGGGTGATCGAGCAAACCATTGGGCAGAAACTTCCGGAAGGATTTCAAAAGTCAGAGTTTTTGCTGGAGCATGGATTCGTTGACAAAATTGTAGAACGAAAAAATTTGCGGAAGGTGTTAGTGACCATCATAAGGAGTTGTGAATATGAGTAAGAATTTTACACCGTGGGAGCGGGTTCAGATATCAAGATCTCCGGAGCGCCCGACCAGTCTTGACTACATTTCTACGATTTTCGATCGTTACATGTCGCTGCACGGAGACCGCTATTTTGGTGATGATAAGGCAATTGTCGGCGGATTGGCATCCATCGGAGGAAGAGCGGTTACGGTTATTGGACAGCAGAAGGGGCGCTCTACAAAAGAGAATATCAAACGGAATTTCGGAATGCCTTCGCCGGAAGGGTATCGGAAATCTTTGCGGTTAATGAAGCAGGCGGAGAAATTTCATCGGCCTATTATTTTGTTTGTAGATACGCCGGGAGCTTTTTGCGGACTGGAAGCGGAAGAAGGCGGCGTGGGAGAAGCGATTGCCCGGAATCTTTTTGAAATGTCTAATTTAAAAGTGCCCATTCTCTCAATTATGATTGGAGAAGGAGGCAGCGGAGGAGCGATTGCCATGGCTGTGGGCAATGAGGTATGGAGCATGGAAAATTCAACATATTCTGTTTTGTCTCCGGAAGGCTTTGCCGCAATTCTTTGGAAGGACGGGAACCGTGCTTCAGAGGCGGCAAAGGTTATGAAAATTATGGCACAGGATTTAAAAGAGCTGGGAATTGTGGAGCAGGTAATCAGAGAGCCTGAACCGGCATGTATTGACAATATTCTTGAAATTTCAGAGCAGATGAAAAAAATGATTTTAGATTTTCTCTCCAGGTATGATAAAATGGAACCAGAAGAGATTGTAAATCAGCGATATGAACGTTTTCGGAAATTTTAGAAAAGCCAGTCACTCGTGCAATATGCATTGAGTACTAAAATATGTAAAAAGTAGTTCGATTCATGGGCAGAATCGAACTACTTTTTTTATACATCGACAAGGACAACATTGGTTAATTCACTGATCATATCATAGAGTGGTTTCGGCAGTCCGCTGTCGGTGACAAAATAATCAATGTCTCTCCAGCTTGCATACTGGATTAAAGCAGATGCAAATGCTTTTGAGCTGTCAGAAATTACAATATTTAGTTTGGAATTCGGAAGAATTGCCTGTTTTGTCTGAGCGTCTGCAAAATCAGAGACTGCGGGACCTCTGTGCTGTTCAAAGCCGTTGGTTCCGAGGAAGGAGACTGCAACTTTTAGATTATTAATAAAATTGGTTGTCTGAAATCCTTCCGCAGACATATTTGCGTTCAGCTGTCCTCCGGTGATAATTGTGGTATTATCACTGTGCACCAGCACGTTGGCGGCGCTGAGTGAGCAGGTGACAATGGTGCATTTTGAACGTTTTGCCAGAAGTTTTGCCATATGAACCATGGTACTGCCCGCATCCAAATAGATAACGCCTGTCTGAGGGATAAATTCCAAAGCTTTTTCACAGAGCTTTGTTTTTAGCGCGGCATCTTTGTTGATTCTTGTCTCAATTGGTATATTACTGCCAAATTCATACATGGAGGTTGCGCCTCCGTGGCTTCTCTGTGCGGCACCGATTTCGTTTAAATAGGACAAATCACGCCGAATGGTTTCCCGGGAAACTTCAAATTGTTCAGCAAGCTGTCCGATTTTTACGCTGCCGTTATCATGGAGAAGCTGTAAAATTTCTTTTTGCCGTTCCGCGGCAATTAATTTCCCCATAAGGATCCTCCTCTTTATATGTATTATTAAGATTATTTTATAATATATCATGAATATAGTCAAATGATACACAAAAAAACTCAAAAATACACATTATTAAAGGAAAAACCATTGACAAATGTGGTGTGCAGATGTATGATAACGCTATAAAACAACAAAACAACACATAAAGACACAACAAAATGTGAGAATTAATTAGGAGGACTCTTATGGAGGCAAAGAAATTAAAAGTTATCACAGATGAATTATCAAAGTTTTCCGGTATGGTGCAGGAAGAGGATGTACAGAGTCTGGCAGATGCAGTGAAACATGCAGGAAAAATCTTTTTGGCAGGGGCTGGACGTTCAGGTCTGGCGGCAAGAGGTTTTACAAATCGTCTGCTTCATATGGGATTTGATGTGCATTTTGTAGGTGAAATTTCCTGTCCGCCAATTAAAGAAGGAGATTTAATGGTTCTGGGGTCTGGATCAGGAACAACGAAGAGCCTGATTGTGATGGGGGAAAAGGCAAAAGCTGTCGGAGCAAAAATCGCAACGGTCACAATGTTTCCAGACCATACCATTGGGAATATGGCAGATGTTATTGTAACGGTTCCGGGGTCCACACCGAAAAAGGCAGAAGGAGAAAAAAATCTGGCAGAGTCTCTCCAGCCCATGGGAAATTTATTTGAACAGATGAGCTGGCTGGTATATGACAGCGTCATTATGACTCTGATGGATGATCTTCATCAGACCAGTGAAGAGATGATGGAAAGACATACAAATTTAGAATAGAGGGAGCGAAAGATGCAGAGGTTTGTCAATGATCCAGATTATATCGTGGAAGATATGGTAAAGGGATTTGTGAAAGCGCATAGTGATTTGATTGTGCGCTCTGAAAAAAATGATCGTGTTGTAAAGTATAAAGATGCTCCGGTGGAAGGAAAAGTAGGATTGGTGACCGGAGGAGGAAGTGGACATGAACCGGCATTTCTTGGGTATGTGGGAAAAAATATGATGGATGCGGTAGCAGTTGGAGAAGTTTTTTCATCACCGTCTGCACAGGCGTTTTACGATGCATTTATGGAAGCTGATTCCGGCAAAGGCGTGGCTTGTTTATTTGGAAATTATGCCGGAGATAATATGAATGTCAAAATGGCGGTGCGGAAAGCCAGGAAACAGGGAGTGACGGTGAAATTTGTGACAGCAACAGACGATGTGGCGTCTTCTCCCAAAGAGACAAAAGAGAAGAGACATGGAATTGCAGGCGGCGTTTTCATGTGGAAAGTCGGTGGAGCCAAGGCTGCTTTAGGGGCTGATTTAGATGAGGTGATCCAAACAGCACAAAAAGCAGTTGATAATACAAGAAGCATTTGTGTAGGGCTGGAGCCTTGTGCAATTCCGGCAGTGGGACATCCGAATTTTCAGATTGAGGATGGAAATTTAGAATTTGGAATCGGTCATCACGGAGAGCCGGGAATGAATGTCCAGAAAATGAAACCTGCCAGAGAAATAGCCAGAGATATGGCAGAGGCTGTGATTCAAGATCTGGAACCGGCAGGAGGTGATGAAGTTGCAGTGCTGCTTTCCGGACTTGGCGCTACGCCAATAATGGAATTGTATGTGTTGTACGACGAAGTAGAAGCATATTTAAGGGAACAGGGATTGTCTGTCTATAAAGTATGGATCGGCGATTATGTGACATCCTTAGATATGAATGGAGCGGCTTTGACAGTTTTGAGACTGGATGATGAGTTGAAGGAATTGCTTGATTACGATGCGAAATCCCCGGGGATTGAGGTATAAAACTATAAATTTTTAATGTAAGAGATGTTAGGAGGAATTCAGATGAAAGCGGTGCATTTTGGTGCAGGAAAAATTGGAAGAGGTTTTATTGCTGATTTACTTCACGACACGGGATACGAAATTGTGTTTGTGGATGTAAATGAAAAAGTAAACGAGGAACTGAATCAATATCACAATTATTATCTTTATGTGATTGAAGAAAATTATAAGAGAAAAGAGATTGATAAAGTTTCTGCGCTGTCTCCGATTACACAGCCGGACGAGGTTACCGAAACAATCAAGGATGCAGACCTTGTGACAACAGCGGTGTTGGCAGATAATTTCCCGAAAATTGCAGGGAATCTTGCGAAAGGTCTGAAAGCGAGATTGGATGCAGGAAAAGAAAAAATCAATGTTATCCCTTGTGAAAATGCATTATTCTGTGGAGATATGTTGAAAAAGGAAATTGTGGCAACGGGAATTCTCACAGAGGAGGAAGTGGATCAAATTGCGGCAATTCCAAATACTGCGGTAGACCGTATGGTATTCGGAACAGATCGTGATGGAAGAGACGGAATTGAAATCGGAAAAGATCATGAATTGGCAGTGGAAGTGGATAAGCTGACAGACCCGTCCAATCCTCCGATTCAGGGAGCGGAGTACACAGATAATCTTCAAAAATTCCTGGAGAGAAAATTATATACGATTAACTGCGGGCATGCATGGTCCGGATATATGGCACATTTAATGGGATATGAAATTATTCAGGATTATTTTGCTTCAGAAGATAACGTAAACATGACAAGAACTGTAATGTTGGAGGTTGCGGCATTGTTAGAGCAAAAACACGGATTTACTCATGAGGAAATGGTAAATTATATTGACTTTGCTCTGAATCGTTTTTTAACCCCGGGAATTGTGGATACAGTGGCGCGTATATCCAGAGCCCCAATCCGTAAGCTTGGGCATGAGGATCGTCTGGTAGGACCTGCAGTACAGTGTGAAGAAAAAGGGCTGAAAAACGAGATGCTTTTAAAAGGAATTGCAGCAGCTTTCCTATTTGATGTCAAAGAAGATGAACAATCTGCAGAATTGCTTGCTTATGTGAATGAAAATGGTATAGAGAACGCAATTGAGCATTATACCGGAATTGAAGAAGGCAGCAGAATGTATCAGGAGATTGTAAAATATTATAAGGAATTAAAAGAACAGTACAATCGCTAGTCAGAAAATAAAAAATAGAGATAGATTTCAGGAGGAAATAAAAATGAAATTACAGTTAGCTTTAGACGAAATGAAAACAGAGGCAGCCATTGAATTGGTGGAAAAAGTAAAGGATTATGTGGATATCCTTGAAGTGGGGACGCCATTATGCTTAGGTGCAGGGAACGATGCAGTTGCAGCATTGAAAAAAGCATTTCCAGATAAAGAAATTTTAGCAGACTGCAAGATTATGGACGGAGGATACTTTGAGGCAGAAAATGCAATCAAAGCCGGAGCTGACTATGTTACAGTATGTGCCGCAGCCGATGTATTAACTGTAAAAGGTGCATTTAAGGCTACGCAGGATTATGGAAAAAAATTAGTGGTAGATATGATTACGATTGAAGATATTCCTGCAAAAGTAGCAGAATTAGAAGAAATCGGAGTGGATGTTTTGGCGGTACATACAGGAGCAGATGCGCAGGCAGTTGGAAGGGAACCAATTCAGGACTTAGAAGTTATGGTCGGGTGTTCTAAAAAAGCGGAGATTGCAGTTGCCGGAGGAATTAACAGCAAAACCATTGAAAAATATGTAGCATTAAAACCGGAAATTGTCATTGTGGGAAGTGCGATTGGAAACGCAGAGGATCCGGTGGCAGAAGCAAAGGCAATCAAAGAAGCAATGTTGTAAAGAACAGGGAGATGATATCATGAAAGAAGCAAAGAATATTTTTGCAATTCTCGATGAGTTGAAAGAAAATGCGGAACTAATAAATAATGAAGAATTGGAAGCTGTAGAAAAATTAATTGTAGAAGCAAAAAGAATTTTTATCGGTGGTGCGGGACGCTCCGGATTTGCAGCGAGAGGATTCTCAAATCGCTTAATGCACCTTGGATATACTGTATACTTTGTTGGAGAACCAACAACCCCATCCATTCAGGAAGGAGATCTTTTGATTGTTGGCTCAGGATCCGGAAATACGGCAAGTTTAGTGTCTAACAGTAAAAAAGCAAAGGATCAGGGAGCAAAAGTTGCAACGCTTACGATGTTTCCGGAAAATAAAATTGGATCTATGGCAGACGCATGTATTAAAATTCCGGGAGAAACCGAAAAAGTAAAAGGAGAAGGCAAAAAAAGCGTTCAGGCATCCGGTTCTTCTTTTGAGGAGTTAAGCTGGATTACTTATGATGCAATGGTAATGGATTTAATGAAAATTACAAACCAAACGAATGAAGATTTATTTAAGCGTCACGCAAATATGGAATAATCGTCATTTTGAAAACAGGGTGTGCCCGGAGTGGTGCACCCTGTTATCTTTTTCTTTGGAGGGAATGAAAATGAACTTGACAAGAACATTGAGTAATGGAGTAAAAATGCCTGTACTGGGGTTTGGAACATGGAAATTGAAAGATGAACAATGCAGCGAGATGGTAAAGTATGCATTAGAACAGGGATATTGTGGAATCGACACAGCGCAGGTGTATTTAAATGAAGAGGCCGTTGGAGAAGGAATTCGCCGGTCTGGAAAAAGAAGAGAAGATATTTTTGTGACGACAAAAGTTCGGAATCGGTTTCAGGGATATGATAATACGTTAAGGGCGGTGGAAGCCTCCAGACAGCGTTTGGGTCTGGAACAAATTGATTTGTTTTTAGTGCATTGGCCGGGAAAAGATATGTATGTTTCCACGTGGAAAGCGCTGGTGAGATGCTATGAAGAAGGCGTGATTCGGGCAATTGGTGTCAGTAATTTTTATCCGGAACATATGGAAGCATGCGCTCATGAAACAGGCATTATGCCGATGGTAAATCAGATTGAAATGCATCCGTATCTGGTGCAGCATGAGATTGTGGACTACTGTAAGGATCATGATGTATTTCCTGTCGCCTGGAGTCCGTTTGCGGCAGCGGGAGAAAGCAGAAAAGACAGCAAGACGAAAGAAATAGAGGAAACGGTAAAAGTGGACAGTCCACTCAAAGATCATGGAATCGCAGAGATTGCCAGGAAGCATCAGAAAACACCGGGGCAGATTATTCTTCGCTGGCATATTCAAAATGAATTTGGCGCTGTTCCAAAGTCAGCCAATCCGGGGCGAATAAAAGAGAATCTGAATATTTTTGACTTTGAATTAACAGAGGAAGAAATGAAAACCATCTGGAATCTGACAAAGAAGCAGATTAGAATCGGAGACGATGGGAAGACATATCGTTTTCTGTTGTTGGATCAATTAATCCGCGAAGGAAAAGAACCGGAGAGAGATCGGTTTGGAAATTATATATAGCAATCGAAAGGTACTTTAAAAAATAATGAGTTTCTTCTATATTACATAGTCTGAATTGATAATATATATAGAAGAAACTCATTTCTATACTATAAAAATATCAAAGGCAGTAAAGTATCCGGCGAATAAAAAAGAACATTGCACTTTCTTTGGTACATTGGAAAAAAGTAAAAAAAGTTCTTGCATTTCCATATGTTTTCCTTTATAATCAAATCGTTGTGACCTTGATAGTGTTGAAGCGTGAGGTTGCTGTAAGGGCAAAAGCCTTTGCAGGTTTTCCGTGGAGCGAATGTCAAGTTGTTAAAACTGGCGACAAGTCACTGT
>CAJMHU010000013.1 GCA_905213305.1 uncultured Anaerostipes sp. | reverse complement strand
TCGAAGGCGGTGCCAACAGATTTACAGTCTGCCCCCTTTGGCCACTCGGGAATCCCACCAAGCAATTACCTGACAATTAGAGATTATACGTGATTGTCAGATAAATTGCAAGCGTTTTTTTAGTTTTCTTCCATATTTTTTGAAAGATCTACTTTCTCTTCAAACAATGCCTCAAATTCCGTACGATTAATTCGTTCTTTCTCTAACAGAAGCGCTGCACACTTATGCAGTACCTCCATATGCTCTTTAATCATCGCTTTTGCATCCTGATAACACTGATTTACAATACGTTTCACTTCCTGATCAATGATTGTCTGTGTATTTTCTCCAAACGGACGCTGCTGCCCAATCTCTTTTCCTAAAAATACCTCATCCGGTTCTCCGCTGTCATAGTTAATCAGTCCAAGCTCATCTGACATACCAAATTTTGTAACCATGGCTCTTGCATACTGTGTTACCTGCTTAATATCCTGCGAAGCTCCCGTTGTAATATCATCTAAAATTAACTCCTCTGCGATTCTTCCTCCAAGACTGACCATAATATCCTGAATCATCTTTCCGCGTGTCATAAAAACATTATCATTCTCCGGAAGCGGCATTGTATAGCCCGCAGCTCCTGTACCGGTCGGAATAATGGAAACCGTATAGACCGGTCCCACATCAGGGAGCAAATGGAATAAAATTGCATGACCGGATTCGTGATACGCAGTAATTCTTCGCTCGCTCTCCGGTACAACCCGGCTCTTTTTCTCTGTTCCGATTCCCACTTTAATAAAAGACTTATCAATATCTTCTTTGACGATATACGCCCGATCCTCCTTGGCTGCCTGTATCGCTGCCTCATTCATCAGATTTTCAAGATCTGCGCCGACAAATCCCGCAGTTGTTCTCGCAATATCATGAAGATCCACATCATCGCCCAAAGGTTTTTCCCGACAATGTATTTTCAAAATTTCCTCGCGACCTTTCACATCCGGACGTCCGACACCCACTTTTCGGTCAAAACGTCCCGGTCTCAGAATGGCAGAGTCCAGAATATCTACACGGTTGGTTGCCGCAACTACAATAATCCCCTGATTGACACCAAAACCGTCCATCTCAACCAGCATCTGGTTTAAGGTCTGTTCTCTCTCGTCGTGACCTCCACCCAGTCCGGAACCTCTTCTTCTTGCCACTGCATCAATCTCATCAATAAAAACAATACATGGAGCATGACGTTTTGCGTCCTCAAACAGATCGCGGACACGCGCCGCTCCTACTCCCACAAACATCTCCACAAAGTCTGATCCGGAAATACTGAAAAACGGTACATTCGCTTCTCCTGCCACAGCTTTCGCAAGAAGAGTCTTTCCTGTTCCCGGAGGTCCGACCAAAAGGATTCCCTTTGGTATTCTGGCTCCGATCTTCACAAATTTACCCGGATTCTTTAAGAACTCTACGACTTCTTCCAGTTCTTCTTTCTCCTCTGTCAATCCCGCAACATCCTGAAACGTAACTTTTTTTCCTCGTGGATCGGCAAGCTTGGCTCGACTCTTTCCAAAGTCCATCATCTTGCCGCCTCCGCCTCCATTTTGGCGCATCATCATTACCATAAAGAACACGACAACACCAATTGGCAGAATAATTCCAACCAAATTGGAAATCATTTCTCCGCTGTGATCAATTCCCTTAATCTTCAGATTTTTCTCAAGATCCGGATCTGCTTTCTTAATCTCCTCAATTGCCTGATTTACATCCGTCACTTCACAGGTCTTATAATCATCTCCGCCATAATCTGCGGTAACCGTTCCTGTCGGTACTTCTTTATTCTGCTCAATGGTTACTTGTTTCACATTTCCTGCCTTTGCATCCTTTAAAAACTGCTGGTAGGAATAATCTCCTGATCCGGATTGAAACATACTCATAAAATAATAAATTCCAATCACCAGCAAAAGTATAACCAACAGAAATCCGTTGCTGCTTCTCTTTGAGTTCAAAATCTTGTCTCCTCTCTATTCTTCCGCTACTCCAATATAAGGAAGATTACGGTATTTTTGCGCATAATCCAGTCCATATCCTACCACAAATTCATCTGGTACTTCAAAACCAACATATTTCACCTCAACATCCACTTCTCTGCGATCCGGTTTGCTCAGCAAAGTGCACAGGTTCAAAGATGCGGGACCTCTGCTCTCAAGCATCGGTTTCAAATGATTCAGTGTCTTTCCGGAATCAATAATATCTTCTACAATTAACACTTCTTTTTCTGCAATCGGCTCATCTAAATCCTTTGCAATCTTCACAATTCCTGATGACTCTCTGGAATTTCCGTAACTGGATACGGACATAAAATCTATCGTTACAGGAACTGTAATCCTCTTTGCCAGCTCACAGGCAAAAAATACACTTCCCTTTAAAATCGCAATCAAGTGAACTTCTTTTCCCGCATAATCCTTACTGATCTGTGCTCCCATCTGGGCAATTCTTTCATTCACCTTTTCCTCTGAAATCATAACTCTGATTTCTCCCATCACACTCATCTCCTTCTCTTTTGAATTCCAGCCTTAAAAAACGACTGGTTTCCTCTGATATTTTATAATGATCGCTGACTCTTCTGCCAACAATCCAGACAATATGGCTGCCGTCTGCCACGAGAGGTATTGTATCCCGTACAGCTCGCGGAACCTTTTCATCAATAAAATACCGACTGAGTAATTTTTTCTTCTCTTCTTTTCCAAAAACGAAAAAATCCCCAGGTCTGCGGCAGCGTAATTGCAGATCATTTTCTATTTTATCATAATCAACGATTTTGATACAATCTTTTTCCGAGATATTTGTAAAATCTGTCATTTCTTCCTGAAAAAGCACCCCTGTTCCTTCGGAAAGCTCTGAGGATTTCAAAAGCAGCAGAAACTGATAACTTTTTTCAGCAACCATTCCATATGGCAAAGAAATTCGCTTTCCGGTCCCTTTCCCCGCCAGCTTCCACACATCCAGCACATGCCGCTTTTCCAAATCTTTCTTTTGTTCTGCCAGCCGCTCCAATCCCATCTTTATGACTTGTTTCTGCATCCAGGGATGTTCTCCGGCAAGCGCTTCACTGTCGATTCGATATCCTCTCTCTGTGGACTGTGCTAATCGCTCAAATACATCCTGCACCTGATTCATAAGATATTCTCCGGCTTCCCGAAGATCCTCTGCAAGAAATGCCAAATGCTCCACTGCCTGATCGTTTACTTTTTCCAGCAGCGGAATCACCTGATTTCTCAGCCGATTTCTTGCAAAGACATTCTTCTGATTGCTGCCGTCTTCCATCCAGATCTGATCCATTTGTCTTAATTCATCCTGAATTTCCTGCTTCTTGATACACAAAAGAGGTCTTACAATCGGTACATCCAATGGCTTCATCGCTCCCGCACCGTAAATTCCGGTTCCCCGCACTGCCCGGAATAAAAGAGTTTCTGCCTGATCATTCTGATGATGAGCCACAGCAATTTTCGTTCCTTTTTCTTCTCTCATCACTTGATCAAAGATCTTATATCGTACCTTCCTTCCTGCCTCCTCCAAAGAAATCCGTTGATTCCTTGCCACGTTCATCACATCCACCGAAAAAGTTCTGCACTTTACCCCCAACTGTCCACATAATTTCTCTACAAACCGCATTTCATCCACAGATTCTGGACGAATTTGATGATGAATGTGTACTACCGTAAAGGTCAAAGACATTTGTTTTCTTAATTTGCACAATACATGCAAAAGATAAACAGAATCCGCTCCTCCCGAAACACCGACGATGATATGTTCTCCCTCTTCTATTAACTTTTCATTTTTTATAGATTCGATTACTTTTCTCATAGTATCACTTTATCATCCCCGCATGATTTCTTCAATACTTATCCCAGATTCCCAAAACAAGGATCGTCATATCATCCTTTTTCTCATAGCCTTTTGTATGCTCAATTTTATGGAATAGCTCGTCTGCCAGCGCCTGGGGACGAATTGCCTGAATTTCTTCTATGTATTTCCCGATCCTCTCTATCCCATTCCCCGGAATTGAATCAAGGACTCCGTCACTCACTTGAATCAACAAATCTTCACTCTCGAATTTTTTCCTGCAGAACGGAAGCGGCATCTCCTTCATTACCCCCACAGGCATGCCCTCCATTTCAAGGATTTCTGTCTTCCCTCTCCTTTTCAAAAAGCTTGGACATGCGCCGATTTTCAAAAAAGTTCCCACTCCTGCAAACAAATCCAGCTGAAAATAATCCAGCGTTGCATACTGCTCCTTCTGTGGACGCGGCAAAAAAATAGACTGCAAAAGCCCGATGGCCTGATCCTGAGCAATTCCCGCTTCCAACAACTCCTCCAGCATTTCAATGGTGCGCTTGCTCTCTCGATTTGCTTCTTCTCCGGTTCCCATACCGTCAGAAATCATCGAGACAAACCGTCGCTCTCCAATTCTGCCCATGGAAAAGCTATCTCCGTTCTTTTCCCCCTCAACACAGGAAGCACAACGAATTCCGCTCAATACATGGAATTTTGCTGCGGAAGTAAAACCAAACATTTCATATCTGCTTCCGATCATTTTCTTTTGACTGGGAAGAGGATTCATTTTACGTTTCAATAGTTCCGACAATAAAATCGACGCTTGTCTGACACTAATTTCTCTTCCTTTTTTCTTCTTCACAAACAAATAAATCTGCTTTCCTTTTTCCCGATTCTCATAAAAATAAATTTCTTTGATTTTCATATGCACCTGTGAAAATCCCCTGACAATTTTCTGATAAAGTTCTGCATTTTCTCTGGATGACATGCCAAATTTCCCCTCAGAAAATTCTCCCAGCATCTGCCCCGCTTCAATATACTGACGCCCTACTATCCTGCGCATCTGAACCATGCCCTGCTCCATCGCGCGAAAAAATAATTCCCGCTCATAAATCCGATTGGCTTCCTCCACAAAATCCTGTTCCCGCTTGCAGGAATGACAGCTTCTTACATCCGCAAGACTCAATCCTCCCTGTTCTTCCATCAGCTGTCCCAGCCGATCCTTATCTTCCACTGTAAAACGGCAGCCTTTTTGATCTCTGCACCCTACACATTCTTTCAGAATTACGCTTTCTACGACCTTTCTTCCACTTTTTCCCTCGGGAAGCTCTTTATCATAACTGCAAAATAATTTCCCCGCCGTCAACAAGCATTGCTGCATCTCTTTCATATTATAGTGGATCATTTCATTAAAGTCCTGAAATAATTGATGTTCTTCTGTTTCCTTTTTACGAATGATTTCCATACTCTAGTCCTCCTCCTCTTCATCATAATGAAAATCAAAAAAAATATTTGTCGATTCGTGGAAATGTTATATAATATACAAAACAAAAAAATATTGCACAGCAAAGGAGAGCTTATGGATCAATTGATTGTTTTAGGTACGGGAAATGCTCAGGCCATCCACTGTTACAACACCTGTTTCGCTATGAAAAAGCAAGATGAATATTTTCTTGTAGACGCAGGAGGTGGAAACGGCATTCTTACTGCTCTCGATACCGCACAAATTTCATTGGAACAGATTCATCACATTTTTGTCACTCATGCACATAACGATCATATTTTAGGCATGGTTTGGATCATCCGCATGATTGCCACTTCAATCAATCAAGGCACCTATGAAGGAAATCTTCATATCTATTGTCACGAGGAACTGGTAAACACAATCAAGCTGCTAACGAAATTAACTGTGGGAAAAAAGTTCTATCGTCACTTTGATGAAAGAATCTTATTTCATGTTGTTCATCATAAAGAAACTTTGGAACTTCTTGGCGATCAGATTACCTTTTTTGATATTGCTTCTTCCAAAGAAAAGCAATTTGGTTTCTCTATGATAATGGAGCAGCAATTAAAACTTTCCTTCCCGGGAGATGAGCCGTATCATTCCGGACTGCTTGAGTTTGTCATGGATTCAGACTGGCTGCTCCACGAGGCATTCTGTCTTTACAGTCAGAAAGATCAGTTTAAGCCATATGAAAAACACCACAGTACTGTCAAAGATGCCTGTGAACTCGCCACCTCCCTTCATATTCCAAATCTGGTTCTATGGCACACGGAAGATCATAATTTAGCTCATAGAAAGACAGCCTATCAACAGGAAGGACGTCAATTTTACAATGGAAATTTAATCGTGCCAGATGACCAGGAAATCATTGTATTTTAGTTTCTGTAAATGTTGACTTCTCTTTTTCTTGTTGATATACTAAAAGCAGTTTTTTAGATCGGAGATGATAAGATGTTCACTTTTTCTTGTTAGAAATTTTTTAACATAGCTATGCCTGAGTCAGCAGATTTTGCTGTCAGTACAGTTATGTCTTTCTTGCAGGAAAGGTGAAAATTCTTAGAAACAAAACAGCGCATATCAATTTCTTTTTCGATTTTCAAATTTGTATTGTTATGCCCTAATGGTTGTAAGAAAGAACTTTTCTTGCAGCCATTTTTATTTATAATACTAGGAAAGTTCTGACTTTCCTATAGTAACGATCCGCCTTATTCTGAAAAGGAGATGATTGCAATGTCTTTTATTCATGTTTCAAACCTTTCATTTTCATACGATCAATGTTATGACCCGATTTTTTCCAATACCAGTTTACGAATTGATACCAGTTGGAACCTGGGTTTCATCGGAAGAAACGGACGCGGAAAAACTACCTTTCTGAAGTTACTGCTTGGCAAATATAAATACAGTGGTGAAATTTATTCGGATGTGACATTCGAGTATTTTCCTTATACCGTAAAAAACCCAAGTCAAATGGTATTGGACATCATTCAGGAAATATGCCCCAATGCCATGGATTGGGAAATTTTTTGTGAACTCAATCTTCTGGATGTAGATTGCCAGATTCTGTATCAACCCTTTGAAACGCTTTCCAATGGAGAACAAACCAAAGTGCTGCTTGCCGCAATGTTTCTGATTTCCAATGGATTTCTCCTAATTGATGAACCCACAAACCATCTGGATGTTACCGGTCGGGATTCTATAAAAAACTATTTAAAGAAAAAAAATGGGTTTATCCTTATTTCCCATGATCGAGTACTTTTAGATGAATGCATTGATCATGTGCTTTCCATCAACCGCTGTAATATTGAAATTCAAAAAGGAAATTTTTCTACCTGGCAGGAAAACAAAGAACGTCTGGACCATTTTGAGCGAACTCAAAACGAAAAATTGAAAAAAGAAATCAAACAGCTTTCCCACGCTGCAAAGCGTACAAAAAAATGGTCAGATCAGGTTGAAAAAACAAAAAACGGTTCAAAAAATTCCGGTTCCAAGGTGGATAAAGGATTTATCGGACACCGCTCAGCAAAAATGATGCAGCGTTCAAAAAATATTGAAAACCGCCGGCAAGCTGCCTCGCAGGAAAAATCAAGGCTTTTAAAAAATATTGAGCAGACACAGCCTCTTTCCCTGCACCCGCGTACCTATCACAGTACAAAACTGCTTTTCTTACAGGATGTTTCCATTTTATACGACTCCCGCCCGGTATGTGACAATATTTCCTTTTCCCTGTATCATGGAGACCGCATTGCTCTTCAGGGCAAAAACGGCTCCGGAAAATCCAGTATTCTTAAACTCATTTGCGGAGAAGACCTGTCCTTTCAGGGAACCTTTTGGAAGGGAGGCGGACTAAAAATTTCTTATGTTCCCCAGAATACATCTTTTTTGCATGGAAATTTGTCAGAATATGCTCTGGAAGCCGGGATTGAGGAAAGCCTTTTTAAAACAATTTTAAGGAAATTAGGATTTTCCAGAATCCAGTTTGACAAAGATATCTCTTCTTTCAGCAGTGGACAAAAAAAGGAAGTTTTACTTGCAAAAAGTCTCTGTGAGCAGGCACACCTTTATGTTTGGGATGAGCCGTTAAACTATATTGATGTTTTTGCCAGAATCCAAATAGAACAGCTGATTTTAGATTTTGCTCCAACGATGATTTTCGTAGAGCATGATACTACCTTTACAGAAAAAATTGCTACAAAAACCTATTCAGTGCTATATAATTCTTAAGAAAGATTGAAAAAACCACCTCATCCTGTCTGTGATTTCTCACAAACAAAACAAGGTGGTTTTTATATTGAAAAGAAAAATGAGAAGCTATTTTATTGAATCCATCCTTTTTCTTCTAATTTTTTATATTGGTTTAAAACAGCGTTTGTAATTGGATGATCCTGAGCAAATCCAATATGCTTGCTGACTGCTTTTTCAATTCCCAGCTGTCTGACATCTCTCTGTAAATCAATCGCTTTGGGATCCTTCGGCTGAGCATACCCAAACCCTGCGGCAATCCCCATTGCAATATAGTCAAACGGTACACCATGTTTCAGATTTGTTTCCGCTGCTCCTGTCAGACGATCTCCCTTTGAAAGTTTCCGAATCGGGTCATATCCCACACGATAAATCGAATCCGGAAGGATCCCTTTTGCCGGCGCAAAATAAACAAGATGGTGCAGTTCTTCCGGAGTAACCGGATACTCTTTCATAATTCCTTCGGTAATCTCCCGGCTTAATTTCTCTACAATTTCTGAAATCTCTGGATCTGCCTCTGCTTCCGGAATGGTCTGATATCCTTTTAAATATCCCAGAAAAGCCAATGTAGCATGGGGTCCGTTTACCGCCGTTACTTTTATATCCTTCAGCATTTCAATTTTGTCAGTGACTTCCATCCACTCTACATCGCTGAAATCATTATACACCGGTCCCTGTATTAACAAAGAGTTGACTGCCACAGTATCAATCTGAGTATCATAGTTGCTTGCCGCATCAGTACTTCTGCGAATGATAGAATCACGAATGACAACGTGATCCTCGAACCATTCTCTGGTGCGTTCAGACAACAGCTCCTTAAAATCTTTTTCAATTTCCGGAATTAAGTAGTTTTTATTGGTGATGCAGATCAGCGTTAAATTTCGTTCCGGATGAACCTGATAAAATCTTTCAAAACATTTCGATAAATAATGACCTGCCTCTTTAAAATCTTCGGGATACAATGGAAGAACAATTAAATCTGTTTCCAGAAAGGCTTCCATGCAGCTATATTCTTCATCGCATGTATATGCTTTAAAGTTCGTAATGGTTCTGTTTTGAATCTCATCTACCCGATGTACCTTCACCTGAAAGCTTCCTGTCTTCTCAAGCTGTTCTTTCACTCTCGGATCTTTGTCAAGAAATGCGATCTTCCATCCCGCATTATCAAAAGTCTCAGCAATAAATCCTTTTCCAAGTCTTCCGGCTCCTACAATTAAAACATTTTTCATCTGCATTTCCTCCGTTTCATCTCTCATGATAAAAGAGGCGCAGAACTTTTACAATACGAAATTTGGCAGAAAAATTTCTGACAATCTAATTGCTGTATGACGCGGAAAAAGGACAGAAACAAAAATTCCCATCCCTTTTCCTGAAAATTATATAAGTGTAAATGTGTTTATCTGGCACCCGCCTTGGCAATTTTAACCAACCGACTGGTGCCGAGCCGATCTGCCCCCAGCTCAATAAACTTCTGTGCATCTTCAAAGGAACTGATTCCTCCTGCCGCTTTGATCTTAACCTGCGGTCCTACATTCGCTTTAAACAAAGCAATGTCCTCAAAGGTGGCTCCTGCCGTCGAAAATCCCGTTGATGTCTTAATATAATCGGCTTCTGCCCGGGTGACAACCTCACACAACCTGATCTTTTCTTCTTCCGTTAACAGACAGGTTTCAATAATCACTTTCAAAATCTTATCCCCACAGGCAGCCTTTAATCGTCTGATTTCATTTTTTATTGTATCATACTTCCCATCTTTTGTGTCCCCTAAGTTAATCACGATATCAATTTCATCGGCGCCATTTTTTAAGGCATCCTGAATCTCAAATTCCTTAACCTCCGTCGTCTGGTATCCATTTGGAAAGCCAATCACAGTACAGACTGCCATCCGATCTCCCATATACTCTTTTGCCCTTTTTACATAAGAAGGCGGGATACAAACCGAAGCTGTTTGATATGTCATTGCATCATCACATATTTCCTTGATTTCCTCCCATGTTGCCGTCTGTGCAAGCAGGGTGTGATCTACGGTTTTAAAGATCTCTTCTCTTGTCATCTTGTTCTCCTTCCTTTGAAAGCTGTTCCATTACCTGGCTCAATTCCGGTATCGCCGTCTGTGCTCCAATCGATTGTACAGAGATTGCTGATGCCATAGAGCTTAATTTCAATATATCATAAAGCGGCATATTTCTGGATAGCCCATAAGCAAATGCCCCATGAAAAATATCTCCTGCGCCGTTGGTATCCACAGCTTTCACCTGATACGCCGGAAGCCGGCAAAGATTTCCGTTTCTGCGGTATAAAAGTCCCTTTTCTCCCATCGTTATAACCGCATATTTTCCATTAATTTTCTCAATCTCCCGAAAAATCTCAGAACAAATTTCAGGATGGTTCAAATCCAGAGTCTTCCCTGTATACTGTCTTGCAAAATCTTCAGAACAAACTAAATAGTCTACTTCTTTTGCTACTTTCAGGGTACTTTCTCTGCAAGTTCCCGCATCCGCGATGGAAACTGCGTCTTGATACCGGCGAATTGCTTCGACGGTAATCTCCGGTTCATGTCCGTCACTTAAAATTACCGATACCTCTTCCTCAGGGTAATCATAGGATACTTCCTTTAAGTTCCCCGGAAAATTAAAGAGTGTTCTGGAACCATTTTCTCCATTGGAGAATATATAGCTGTGCGGTGTCTCAATCTCATCGTCCGGAATTAAATAGCTCATCCCAATTCCGACGCGTTGGGCAATCTGCCGAAGCTTCTGCCCATAGCCGTCCTGCCCGATTCTGCTGATCAAGCAGACCTGCGCTCCCCAGAGCGCACAAAGATATGCCGCATTAAATGCCGGTCCGCCCCCGCACTCTGTCTTTTGGGTAATGCAGTATTTCTGATTTTCACAAATCGGCTCTGTCAAGGGAATGGTAATATCGTAGGCAGACTGTCCGATGCAAAAAATATATCCCATCTGCGCCTCCTTCTAATCTTTCACCAAATCATACAGTTCCTGAATCACTGCCGGATAATCAATTTTTGTAAAATCCGTTACATCCAGCTCAATCAAATGACCTAAAACAAATGTCCCGTACCCCCGATTCTTACAGCGGTCCATAAAGATATCATATGTCACAAGACAATCTGCTTTTCTGCGGTCTGTCAAAACATCTCCCTTATGATACTTGGAAACCAAATGGCTCAAATGACGTTTTGGATCTAAATCTCTTTTTAGAGAACGTTGAAAGAGTACTTCCAAATCACCGATCAAGCGGAAAGTTACCACTTGGTAATGATGCTGCTCTGCCAGTGTCTGAATTCTTCCTTTTTGCTTATCACTAAACGGATAATCGGAAATTATCGAGTTTCCCTGTTTCAGTTCTTCTTCCATAATTTTATAATACAGCTTCCAACTTTCCTTTTCAATCTGTATTTTTTCTTCCATATTATCAAAGCCATAGCGATCAAATAGCTGTTCTTTCATGTCATCCTGAGAAACTACATGAAATTGCGGCATTCTCTCTAAAATTTTCTGACAGAGATAGCTTTTTCCGGTGGCTGGATACCCTGCCAGTAATACAATTGTCTTTTTCACGTTTCCCTCCCCAAAAACGGCAGGGATTCCTCCCCGCCGCCACTGTGTCTGATTACAGCTTGAATAAAGAAGCTTTTTCCATCACAATCTCTTTGATCTTATCATTTGCCGGACCTAAGAGATTTCTCAAAGAAGTCAAAGGTGTTACATCGTCTGCCGTAAATGTTTTACTTACCACTTCGATGTAGTTTTTATTTAACTCAGTTCCTACGTTGATCTTTTTCATTCCTTCACGAACACAGCGTCTCATATCTTCGTCAGAGACTCCGGTTCCTCCGTGAAGCACCAGACCTACATCTCCAAGCTTTTCTTTCAATTCAGACAGCAATTCATAATTGATTTTTGCTTTTGATTTAAACTGTCCGTGAGTTGTCCCAATGGAAACTGCCAGAGCATCGACTTTGGTCTGCTCTACATAGAACAGTGCATCCTCCGGTTTTGTATACATTGCCTCGTCTTTGGTTACAACAACACCCTCTTCCGCTCCTCCGATGGATCCGATCTCTCCTTCCACAGACACTCCGTTTGCATGTGCATAGGCAACAACTTCCTTGGTATTTCTGATATTTTCCTCAATCGGAAGAGAAGATCCATCATACATTACGGAAGAATATCCAAGATCAATCGCTTTTTTCAGAGCATCAATGTCCTTGCAGTGGTCCATATGAAGCGCAACGCTGATGGAAGATTTCTCTGCCAGCGCTTTCACTGCCGCAATCAATGGCTCAAATCCAATATATTCCGCTGTTCCCAAAGATGTCTGTATAATGACCGGAACATTTAATTCTTCAGCTGCCTGAATCATTGCCGGAAGCATCTCAAAACAGTGCAGATTAAATGCTCCAACAGCTCCCTTCCCTTCATTTTCTTTAAATAATTCTATCAGATTTTTGTACATTTTCTTTTCCTTTCTTTTACTATCATGTCCACAACACAGGAAGAGGTGTCTATGCGTTTCCTCGAATCATATCCTTTGACATTTGCATCAGCTCCTGAACCTTATCCATGTATTCTTTGACTTTTTCATCGTCTTTTGCCTCAGCTGCTTCCTGACGCTTTTTATTGTACAGCTTCATCAGATCCGTCGTTGCTTTCCCGTGCTGCTTGCAAATCTCAAGACTTTCTTCGTAATATTGAATTGCCAAATCTGTTTCTTCTGCCTGTGTATAAAGAGAACCGATTTCATTTAAGAGCAAAATACGTTGGTCTCCTGCTTTCCCATCCAGCTCTTTTTCTTTCTGAGACGCTGCCAAAAGCAGTTCCTCTTTGTTGACAGCCGGTGCCTGCTCTTTTTGTTTCTTTTCTTTTTTCTTAAAGAACAACATAAATTTTTCCTCCTGTCATCGTTACCGTTTTTTTAAAAGATTCCTGTAATTGATTTAATAATCATAAAGAAGAATCCCGTAACAACTGTATCCACATCAGTACATGTCATATTCTGGAATCCGATTTCTCCAAGCATTGGGGAAAGCATTGCCGGTAAAATCATAATAAAAATACCATGCGCGATACAGCCAATGATGGTTCCTCTTCGTCCGCCTACCTGATTTGCAAAAATTCCTGCGGTACCTCCTGCAAAGAAGTTACTCATAACTCCAGGAAGAATCATCGGAAGCCCCAGCATCGGAGTTAAGAACATCCCAATGATAGAACCAACGGTTGTAAAGATAAATCCAAGAATTACTGCATTTGGTGCGTAAGGAAATAACACCGGACAATCCAGCGCCGGTTTGGAGTTTGGTACCAATTTCATGGAAATTCCCTGGAATGCAGGTACTAACTCAGCCAACAGAAGGCGTACACCGGACATTAACACATACAACCCTGTTACAAACTGTAAAGCCTGAAGGAACATAAAGATAATGTAGTTGGTATCTCCCGCATATTCTGCACAGGCAGCCGGTCCGGCAAAAATCGCCACGATCAAGTAAAACGGAACCATAACTACCATGACAGATAAATATGTATCCTGTAAGAATTCAAGACTCTTTGGAAGAGCAACATCTTCTGTAGATTTTGATTTGTCTCCTGTCAGTTTTGAAATTAAAGCAGTAAACATGTATCCAAAGGTACAGAAATGTCCCAGTGCGATGTCATCGCTTCCCGTAATCTGACGCATAACCGGCTGTGCAAACGCCGGCATTAAAGTTGCAAAAGCACCACCGACAATGGAACCGATTAAGATCAAAGGAATCCCTCTTAATCCACAGAAATAAGCAAATACAACACAAAGTGTAGATTCCCATAGCAGTGCCTGACCAGTTAAGAAAATGTACTTAAACGGTGTCAGTCTTGCCAAAATAATATTGACAATAAAGATACCTGCCAGGGTAATTGCAATCTCTGAACCCAGTCCTAGATCTGTCATTGCCTGTCCGTTAATTCCCTCAATGGATGCAACCAGACCTTTTAATCCGAAGGCTTTGTTAAACAAATCTCCGAAAATCGCAAGGGACCCTTGGATTACACTGGATCCGGCAGATAATACCAGAAATCCAAGAATTGTTTTCATTGTTCCGGATACAATTGCACCAATCGGCTTTTTCTGTAATGCCAATCCTAAAAGAGCAATCAAACCGATGACAACAGATGCCTGCGTCAAAATATTCTTAATAATAAAATTTAATATTTCCATTTTCTCTCCTCACTCTCTTTTTCTTATAGTGCGCCCAGTTTTTTTAAAACCGGAGTTAGTTTTTCTTTAATCTCATTTTTATCTACCAGACGATCAAGAAAAACCGTTGGACAATCCAGCGTATAGCGCTCAAATTGCTTTTCAAAATTCTTTCCAGAAAGAATAATATCTGCTTTTGCACCTCCCACACTGGAAATGTCGGTGTGGTCTAATTTTGCTTCCACCCCCAGCTCTTTTAATACGGCGTCCACACTCATCTGGCAGGCAAAACTGCTCCCAAGTCCGGCTCCGCATACAGTTAAAATTTGCAACATAATGTCCTCCTTTCTTAAAAAACTAATTGGTTCCAATGACTTCAAGTAATTCCTCGTAGGTCGCTGCTTTCGCAATATCATCAATGAGTCCGCGTTCTACAAACTCAACGATCATCTTAAGAATATCCATGTGGCTCTCACTATCCACCGCGGAAAAACAAATCATAACTTTGACCGGACTGTTATCCCCTTCAAAAAGTACCGGTTCCTTTAAGGTAATTAAGCTGCATCCGATTCCCAGGGCTCCCTCTTCCGGTCTTGTATGGGGCATCGCCAGTCCCTCGGAAATGATAATGTACGGGCCCAGCTTTTTCACGGCAGAAATAATCCCTTCCACATAAGAGGGTTTTGCACATCCCTGATCTACCAGTATTCCTGCTCCGATGCGAATTGCCTCCTGCCAATCCGAGGCATCAACCTTTAGCTTTACATTCTCTCGATTCAGTACCAATTTTTCCATGATTATTCCTCCCTGTTTTGTAATTGCTCTATAAATTCTTCATAACCTTGTTCTTTAATCAAGCGGCTGACCCCCTGATCTTCGATCAGATAGCGGTAAAGACGTTTAAATACAATCTCCCAAATACTGTACTGGCTTTTCGGGATATTTAACAAAAGTATCACCTGAACTTTTTCATTTTCCCAAACGATGGGCTTTTTCAGAACCATGACCGATACCACGGCGCCTCCGCTGTCATTGGACATCGCATGAGGAATCGCTACCAGATTTCCAAGCTCAGTCGTCGCCATCTCTTCCCTCTTCACAACAGATTGTGCCGCGTCTTTGCTCATAAAATCCTTTTGCATCATTTTTTCTGTCATATAAGCAAGAATCTGCGATTTTTCTTTAAAATCACTATTGGAAAAAAACAGATCTTCTCTGAAAATTCCCCGGTAATCAATGGATTCTTCCCGATTTGAATCTCGCAAAGCATGCTTGATCGTACGAATATCTGATTCTTCCAGAAATAAATTAATTTTCTTGATTTTCTCAGACTGAAAATCGGGAAGCTCTACGGTTGTCAGAACCAGATCTACCTGCTCAATTAATTCTTTGGTAACTTCCCGCTGAGGACACGTCTTCACAACCTCAATCTGATGTCCGAAATTCTGCTCAATTTTTTCTTTTAAAAGCATTGCCGTGGCAACCCCTGCAATACAGACAATCACGGCCTTTTTTCTCTCCAACTTTCGATTCAGACCTTTGCGTTCAAGAGCTGCTCCAAAATGCATTGCGAGAAATCCAATTTCATTCTCTGTAGTCTTAAACTGAAATTTTTCTTCAATAACTTCTCCTGCCAAGACTGCAAGCTCAAATGCCAGTGGATACATATTTTTTACAGAATCCAAAAACTCATTCCGAATGTTCATATCAAACCGCATTCTTTGTACCGCCGCACTTAAATGCATGGCAAGTCCATTGATTAACTGCTTGTCATCAGACAAATCAATTTCTGTTTCTGTTTTAATAGAATCTAAAATTTTTTCAATTTCTTCTTTATATTCATAGTCATCTTCCGGGTCATCAATTAAAAACCTCTGACTGGAAACTAAATGCTGCGTTAGATAGTAAACTTCATCTCCCAAATCTGTGCCAAACTCTTTCCTTATCTGGTCAATAATGTCTTTGGCACACCGAAATTCTTTTTTCGCCTTAAATGATTTAATATCACTTTTTTTGTATGTAACCCTTTTCTGTCTGGCAAACCGCTTTAGCATAATCAGACTGTGAATTAGCACATTCTTAAATGCAAGATCCGTCAGCCTCAAATTATATTCCGAAAGGACATCCAGCAAAATCGACCGCAGTCTTTCAATCTCTCGCTGTGTAAAGATTCTCTGATAGAACTGATTTTCTTCCATCCCAAAATAGCCCTTGCTGTTAAAAATATATTCCGAGATACAATATCGTATTTTTGCCTCGTCCCCTACAATTTTCACTCCCATTTTTTTTGTAATACTGATCCTTAAATCATATTTTTTCAGGATTTTATCAATACTTCTGAAATCTTTTTTTAAGGTGGAAGTACTGATAAACAATTCTTCTTCCAGATCAAAAAAATCCAATTTCTCCATTCTGCCGTTTAGGGAGGACAGCAGCAGCTTAGAGATAATGTATCGAATCCGGTCTTCCGGTTCTGAGGGAATGATATTTTGAAAATTCTTTTCTCTCTTTTCCTGTTCCATCTGATCCTGAAATGCTAAAAAGTTTTCACGATTGGTAATCTTTAAATAATATCCCTGTCCAATCTCTGAAACCACACAGGCTCCCTGATTTTCTAAAACAGCATTTAAATCCTTCATATCATTTCGTATGGTTCTTGATGAGACACCAATGGATACCGCCAGTTGATCTCCTGTCATTCGTTCGTACTTTAACAGCAAATTCAAGATCTGGATACATCGCTTATTTGATATTGCCATTATGTTTCTCCTTCTGTACTAAATTATATGCAATTGCCTGTGGCAAATATAGTTCACTTTTTTCCGCTTTAGGCGGAAAAGAAAAAAGCACACGACTTCATTTTTTTGAAGCCGTGTGCTTTTTTATTCATCACCTTTTAAAAGATACTCTCCCGGATAGAGAAGTCCGAATTTTTCAGTTGCCATCTTTTCAATAAATTCTTTGGTTTTTATATATTCTTTTTTCTCTTTTAACTCTTTTTTTCTTTCTTTTTCCTTTTTGATCTGTGTTTCGATCTGCTTTTGTTCTTTTTCAATCTTTTTTGATTTTTGATAAAGACCCATATAAGCAAACAACATCACAATGACAAAAACAATTACAAAAAACGCAATCATCCTGGTTCTATGATCCATGTCCTTGATTTTTTTTCCCAATGCCATCTGCATCACCTCTTTTGTTTCCTTTCTTTAGTGCCATTTTAACGTTTTTTTTCTCTTTTTTCAATTGCCATCTGAGATTTGTCCTAACACGAACTGCGGGTTTTCTCATCCAATCGAACAGAAGCCGGAAAAGATGCCGGATCATTCTAAAAATTTTTGTCGCTTCTTTGAGAATCAGAGAACTTCCCAGACAATAATACAAAACCACACCGAGCAAGAGACCTAAAAAGAAAAAACCTCGAAGCTCCCCTTGATTATACCAAAACAAAAATCGAAAGCTGGAGAGTCCGACAAAAATCCAAAACAGAATATCTTCTGCGGCAACCCAGAAAGATGTATGTAAAAACACTCTTCGGAATCCCCGAATGATATCATAAATTATGAACAAGCCTCCTCCAAAAAGAATCGAGGCAATGAAAAATAACAGCGGTCTGGTTACGGTTTCCTGCATTATTTCAAAAGCCTTCCTAACAGCCCTTCTTTTTTCCCTCTGGTTTCATCCACATCAGAATACAAAAAACTATCAACCTTCCCGTCAATTTCAACCTCGCCTTTCTCCACCAGCAGGCGTTTTACATGCAGATTCATCCCTTTGATCATCAAAAGACCCTGTTCCGTATCAAGAATAATCTCATTTAAGTCAAAAGATACTACATCCTTCACCCCGGTAATTACGCCTAAAGACCGGTTTAACAAATTAAGTTTATGGCTCTTTATAGGTTGTCTGTCTTCTATCATGACGCTTTTCCCTCCTAAAATGTTTTATACATCTTATGATCGAAACATCTAAAACATGCCTATAAAATACGATACAATTCCTGTGCCTGCTCCTTCTTTACCGTCTCTGCCACCGAAACTACTTCCACAGCCGTTTGTCGGTTTCCAAACTGAATCTCAATTCTGTCTCCGGGTTTTACGTTTGTTCCGGCCTTGGCAGCTTTGCCGTTTACCAATACTCTCCCCGCACTGCAGGCTTCATTGGCAACGGTTCTCCGTTTGATCAGTCTTGACACCTTTAAATATTTATCTAATCTCATCATTTCCTCCTGCTTTCCATAAAACATAAAGCGAACGAATCCGCCTCAAATAGAAAAGTTTTTACTTTGCTATATCATAAAAAGAACTGCCGGTTGAAAAAACCGGCAGCAACAGCAAATATTAAATGAACATTCTTACTCGTTTACAATATCTTTTAAAGCTTTTCCCGCTTTAAATTTTGGCGCTTTAGAAGCAGCAATCTTCATCACTTCACCACTGCGAGGGTTTCTTCCTTCTCTTGCAGCTCTCTGAGAAACTTCAAAAGTTCCAAATCCAACTAACTGAATTTTTTCACCTTTTTTCAGTTCTTCGGCAACTACATCTGTAAAGGCTTTTAATGCTTTTTCAGCATCTTTTTTAGACAATTCTGTTTTCTTTGCAATTGCTGCAACTAATTCTGTCTTGTTCATTAAATTCTCCTCCTAATCTCAACTCAAACATAAGGTTCTATGTTCTTGAACTCGCATAAAATCATTTTATAGTCTTTGCCGATGTTAGTCAAGTAAAATATGATAAAACCTCGATTTTATGCTATTTCTCTGCCTTTTTCTTCCTTATTTCATAGAAACTATGTTATAATGTCCAAAAGGCTGCATACAATGACCATAAATTCACATAGAAAGAGGATAGTTTATGATTCAATTAGGAAAATTTCAAAACTTATATATTGTAAAGGAACGGGATTTCGGAGTCTATTTAAACGACCGCAAAGAATGTACCGACGGAAGTATTCTGCTTCCAAGAAAGCAGGTTCCGGAACATGCCAGGCTTGGAGACTCCATCTCCTGCTTTGTCTATAAAGACTCTGAAGACCGAATGATTGCCACAGTGCATGTTCCCAAAATTACACTCGGCGCCATTCGCTCTCTGCGCGTGAAAGAAATCAGTAAAATCGGTGCTTTTTTAGATTGGGGGCTGGAAAAAGATCTCTTCCTTCCGTTTAAAGAACAACTGGGACATATTCGTCCCAACAAGGAATATTTGGTCTCTCTATATATCGACAAAAGTGAGCGGCTCTGCGCAACGATGAAAATTGGAAAACTTCTCTCTACAGATCACTCTTTGAACGTCAATGACTGGGTCTATGGAACCATTTACAATCTGAATCCTGATCACGGAGCGTTTGTGGCAGTGGAAGATCAGTTTCTCGGCAGAATTCCAAAAAGAGAGCTTCACAATAAATATTCCATCGGAGAACATCTTCGTCTGCGCGTAACCGCAATTACAGAAGACGGAAAACTTACTTTAAGCCCTCAGGATAAAGCGTATCTTCAAATTGATCACGATGCAAAGCTTGTTATGGATACCATCGAAAGCTACGACGGATGTCTTCCGTTTAACGATAAAGCCAAGCCAGAAACCATTGAGCGAGAGCTGGGATTAAGTAAAAATGCTTTTAAACGCGCCGTAGGACGTCTCCTCAAAGACAACCTGATTGAAATTACGAACACGGGAATTTTAAAAAAATAAAGGAGTGATTCACAGATGAATTATATTCGTTCCGCTGGTTTTTTCAGTTTGTTTTATGTATTGTTATATTTCTGTCTTTCCATGGGACTTGGAATCTTTATTTCTGACAGTGAGATTTTTACCTCTTTGTTTTATGGAATTCTTCTTCTTTTTGTTTTTTTATATCTTCGCATCTGCGGGGAACCTTTAAAGCAGACTTTAAGAATCCGTCCGCTTCAAATCGGCTCCTTTTTCCTCATTCTTCTGCTGTCTTTCACCATTCGGCCAGCCGCAGGATTTATTACACAGCTGGGAGATCTTTTTTTTGAGGATATGACATCCAATTCCATTACCCGAATGGCACAAACAAATTTGGCGCTTTCTCTGTTTACTACAGCGTTTCTTCCGGGAATTGCAGAAGAATGTATTTTTCGAGGAGTCCTGTATTCCAGAATCCGCAAAGCAAATCCCATCAAGGGAAATTTGCTGACTGCTCTCTTTTTTGGAATCGCTCATATGAACTTTCAGCAGTTTACTTATGCTTTCTTTTTAGGTATGATTTTCGGACTGTTGATCGAGGCAACGGACTCCATTTTTTCCTCCATCACAGCCCACATGTCCTTTAATGCAGTCTCTCTGATTTTTGCCAGTCTGCTCTCTCATACAAATCAGCTTGCAAAACTGTCGGAAACCTCCTCAGGCGCTGATCTGACAGCTCTCGCCGTATCTTTTCCAATTGCCGCAGTCAGTCTGGTATCCAGTCTGGCACTGCTGATATTCATTGCCAAGCTCAATGGAAGACTTGGTTATATGAAAACATGGTTTTCCAAAGATATCCGTAAAACCTGGCCAAAAGAAAAAGCAGCAAATCTTTCATTCTTTGCTGCTCTTGGAATCTGTTTTCTCATCGCCCTTATCATGGAGCTTGCCAACCGGATTCTTGCATAGACTCATCATCCCTATGCTTTTTCATGATGATTCCATGCTTCCAAAGCTTTCAGACAATCATACAGCATCTGGTTGTAAGGAGTTGGGATTCCCAGCTCCCTTCCCATGCGAAGAATGGTTCCTGCAAACATATCTACTTCTGTGGTTCTTCCGTGAATGATATCTTGTGTCGTTGAAGTCTTTCCATAAAATGGATACGTTTCAATTTTCTTTCTCTGCTCTGTCAAATCTTCTTCCGTCAGATGAATTCCCTTTGCCTTTGCAATGGATATCACTTCCCTTGCAGCACACTCTCTCAGATGATTGGCGTCCGGGCTCACCTGAAACAATCCATAGGGAGCCTTTAAAATTGCAGACGTCTGATTTTCACTGACATTGGTCATAAATTTATGCCACATATTGCGCAGCATATCCTTTGGAATTTGGTATCCGATTCCGCTTTTTTCAAATAAATCCCTGACTGCACAGACATCCTCCGACAATTCCTCATTTTTTGCATCTCCGAAAGAAATTTCTCCCCATCCTGAAGGATATGTGATTTTTCCATGATCATTGATGGAAGGAATCCGAATCACCGAATAGAGAATATGATTTTTGGGGAACCGTTTTCTTAAAATTTCTTCGCTTTCCACCCCATTCAGCAGCGAAATCAAAATCGTATTCTCGTCAATGCACCCTGACATATCTTCCATTGCCTGAGAAAGCCCCTGATATTTTACGGAAAAAATGCACAAATCTGCCGGCGCTTTCGCTTCCATAGGATCTGTTATCCGAAAGCGCCAAACTCGATCATTAATACAACATCCTTGCTTTTCTAACCGCTTGCGCCGCTCTCCTCCCGCAATCACCGTAAATGCCTCATGCCCCATAGCCTGTTCCAGCTTTGGCGCCACATATCCCCCGATGGCACCCAGTCCAATCAAAGCCGCTGTCTTTATCTCTCTCATTTTGTTGACCTCTCTTTCGCTGTTTTGCTCTCTACCAAATAATAATTTACATCGCATCGTCCGCTTCCGGTATTTGCCCCCGGAACAGATTCAGAGCTGCTGTACTGCCACATTTGATAAGGAAACGGAATATCCGGTCCCTCTGTCTTTGTGTAATGTGCAACCCACAGTTTATATTGCCTTATTATAGAATATGAAAAATAATTTTTCAAGGCAGATGCGCTGGAATATATCATCGGCTCAAAGCCTGCTTTTTTTATTTCCTCACAAAAAGTTTTTGTAATCGCTGTGGTATTCTCTCTTCCCGTATCAAAAACCTTTTTCTCTTCGATGTCAAATGCCACCGGAAGATCTAAATCCGATGGCTCAATCCCCTGTTTGCGAAGCAGCGACAGACAATGCTTCGCCTCCTTTTTTGCATCCTCCACGGTAAGTGCATAGGAATAATAATAAACCCCTCGCCGAATTGCCGCGTAGCCGGCATTTCGGTAATTGACGGCAAACTTTTCATCCATACTGCCTTTCCTGTTTTTATTCATTCCAGAACCAATTTTCAGCATTGCGTGATTGATTTCCTGATCCTTCACCTTTCTCCACTGAATCGTTCCGTTATACGCCGATACATCAATCACTTTGATCCTTCCTTGCTGTATCCTTGTCTGTATCGGAAATCCTATGGTCTGAACAATCCATAAAAAAACTACGGCTACTATCATTAAAAAAGCTGCAATTCCTTTTAATTCTCTTTTGTTTCGTTTCGTCAATTTCATGAAAAACCTCACCTACGATTACTCTTCGACGGCATGCACAAAAGTGCGGTAGTCCTCTTTCTCATAACTGCATGTTACAAACGTATAGATTCTCTGTATCCGCTCTTTCTCGTTCCTCTCATCCACTGTCTCGCTTTCTTTCCAAAGAAATTTTAAATATGCCTTCCGTTCTTTTTCTGCTGAAAACAAAATTGGAATCTTGGTATTGGCCTCCTTTGCATAAGCGCTGATCACTCTTAGTTTTTTCGTATCATCCGGTGTAGTAAGAAAAATAACAGAATGTTTTTTCACAAAAGCTTTCTCACGAAATTTTAATAAATCAGCAAACATCGTTCCGTTTTTCATATGATGTCCGTAAATCACGTTGTTATCTGCTGAGAAATCCTTTTTGCCCTTGTAATCCATGAATATTGCCCCTGAAGGATTTTTCTTTCCATCAACCGTCTCATGCAAATATTTTTTATTATCCTTTCCCTGAACAATCGGGTAATCTATCTCTGTGCCGGGAACATAGATCCATCCAATCACATCTGGATTTATTTTTTTTAATTTTTTAAAATCAATTTTTCTTTTCCCATTTTGTAATTTCCTTTCTGCCTTCTCCCTAAGTTTCTGATACGAAGCTTCTGCCTCCTGATAGGAAACGGAGGAACCCAATAATCTTAATGCACTGTACAAAAAAACCACTCCAAAACCTGCCAAAAGCAAGTACCACATACATCTTTTCACTGCACTCCCTCTTTTCTTAACCATTGCAAAACAGACGCAGTCCCCACGCCTTTGATTCGATCGGAGCAGGAACTTTCTTATATCATAACAGAAAAAGTATCTGATTTCCTAAAAAGAAACCAAATACTTTCTTAAAATTGTATGTACCCAAAACGAACACCTTCACTATACATGAAAGTGTTCGTCTTGCGTATGATTTATTTATAAAATAATTACTGTTTCATTTGGTCTTTAATGCAATAGACACTTCTCCTCTCCAGGACACCGATCTCTTCTAAGGTTGCCATCATGCGATACACCGTAGCAATGCCAATCGAAGGGTCCTGTTTGCGAACTTCATAGTAAATCTCTTTGCAACTCTCCCATTGTCCGTTAAGAATCACATTCAATAAGATCCTTCTCTGCTCTGTCATCCGCTTCCCACTCTGCTGTAAAACTTTTTCTACCTCTTTCTGACACATTCTGCTACCGCCTCACTTTTTACGGCATAACCTATGGATAAAGTCTATGGCATAACACTTTATCCGTAGGTTTCTGCTCCATAAATGATTATACTATATAAAGATCGCTTATGAGTTAGTCTCATCTAATCTCATATATAGGTTAGCACAATCTAACCGCATTGTCAATCCAATTTTTTGAAAAGTTTTATAAGTTTCTATGCGTTGAATTCAATGTCTATCTATGATAGAATAAGCTATACACTTATGAAATAAATATATTAAGGAGGCATACTTTTTGAAAATACAAGAATCCGCTGAAAATTATCTGGAGGCTATCTTGGTTTTAAAGGAACAAAAAGGAAATGTTCGTTCCATTGATATTGCACATCACTTAAATTTTTCCAAACCAAGTGTGAGCGTTGCCATGAAGAATCTTCGCAATGCAGAGTATGTAACCGTTGATTCTGATGGTTTCCTTAGCTTAACCGACTCCGGGAGACAGATTGCCGAAACCATCTATGAACGACACACAGTCTTATCCAGTATGCTCATAACCCTGGGAGTACCGGAAGAGATTGCAACCGAAGATGCCTGCCGAATCGAACATGTCATCAGTCCGGAAAGTTTCCATGCAATCAAAGAACATTTAAGTTCTCAGGAACACCTTAAGGCGCTGAAGCACAAGGATATTTCCACGATAACATAGGATGAAAGCGGACAAGCTATGTTGAAATTCTCTATACTGAAAAAAACACTTACAGAGTCCTTCTTTTTCTCTCTGTAAGTGTTTTTTCATAAAATGGCAAACTCAAACCTCTATTGAACCGACCGAACATGATATCCGGCATCTTCTACCGCTTTTTGCAGATCTATCTCACTTAACGGCCGGTCATAGGACACAACTGCTTTATTTTCTTTGAAAAAAACCTTTGCCGAAGCCCCTTCTATGCCATTGACTGCATTGGCTACCTTTTCTGCACAGCGCTCGCAAGTCATCCCCTCAAGTTTTAACACTTTTGTGCCCATTACCGGACCGTCCAGTGTTTTCTGTCTTTTTTCCCCTCTGTAAGATTTCCCTCCTCCTCCGCAGCACGCCCCCTCTCCCCGAAAATGTTTCAGAGAATTTTTCAATGCAAACGCAAGTAATACGACAACTGCCAAAAGAATGACTGCATCTGTCATGGTTCAACACCTCTTTCTTATCTTTGTTTCTTCCGCCATTTCTTCACCATCTGGAAAAGCTGGTAAATACCAACACCTACAAAGTATAGGACAAGAACGATCGCAAAAAGATAGAACATGGAAGTTGTGGAGTCTCCCATTCTTCCTCACCTCCTGTACTTTTCCGGGGAATCTGATCCGTCAAATCGGCTGCCGCAGCCTGCACACCCGGCACAATTTCCTCCGCAGTCTCCCCCTTGTTTTTTCTTTTTCCTCTGTTGATAAAGTATCCATATACAATACCCGAAAATAAGAATTAAAATAATCACGCTCATCGGATTCATCTTTTTCCCCCTTTTTCTAATACCCAAGACGAAGAAGCCGGATCCATATCCGGCTCCCACTCAATCTGTTATTTTTTCTATACCTGCACAGATCTCTTAGAATAAACCTTTTGATTTTTATATGGGTCTGGTCTGAACAGTAAAAACAGGAGAATCAGTAAAAGTACAATTCCTGCTGCTGTTCCTGCTGTAAAAGCTCCTCCCATCGCAAAAGATCCGATCTGATATACAATCAAGGTTACTGCATAGGCAAATACATTCTGGAATAAAATCGCAAACCAGAACCATTTTCTGGACTGCATCTGCTGCGCCATCGTTGCAATCGCTGCCAGACAAGGAGAATCCAGAAGATTAAATAACAGGAAGGAAAATGCTGCAACAGAAGTCGGGAACCATGTCTGCACAGCCTGCGCCACAGTCACCGGATCTTCTGACGCATCCCCTGCTACATTTGCAATGACGCCCATCGTTGTTACAATTGCTTCCTTTGCTGTAAAGCCAGATAAAGAAGATGCAACTGCCTGCCATTCTCCGAAGCCAAGCGGTGCGAAAATCGGTGCAATTGCTCCAATCACTGCCAAAAGGCTATCCGCACTGTCTTCTACCATTCCAAAGCTTCCACCCACAAAACCGAATCCGCCTAAGAACCACATAACCACACATGCAAGGAAGAGAATTGTTCCTGCTTTGATAATAAATCCTTTTAATCTGTCCCAAACGTGAAGCAGCACCGTTTTCGCAGACGGAATATGATATTGAGGAAGTTCCATTACAAAAGGCGCCGGTTTTCCGGAAAATGGTTTTGTCTTTTTCAAAATAATTGCCGAAACCAGAACTGCCGCGATACCGATAAAATACATCAGCGGCGCCATAAAGCCTCCCGCTTCATAACTGCCCGTTGCATAGCTGGTCATCACTCCGCCCATCATGGCAATGACCGGAAGCTTAGCACCGCACGGGATGAAGGTTGCCGTCATAATCGTCAGTCTTCTGTCATTGTCCTGCTCAATGGTTTTCGATGCCATAATTCCCGGAATTCCGCATCCAGAAGAAATTAACAGCGGAATAAATGATTTTCCTGATAATCCAAAATGACGGAATACACGGTCCATAACGAATGCAATACGTACCATATAGCCGCAGTCTTCTAAAACAGATAAGAACAGGAATAAAATTGCCATCTGAGGCACAAATCCCAGAACCGCTCCAAGGCCGCCAATAATACCGTCAACCACAAGACCATTCACAAGATCTCCCGCACCGATGCTTCCCAAGAAGCCTCCTGCGGCATTCTGAACTGCCACCACAAATACATCATTGGTCCAGTCTGTAACAAAGGTACCCACAGTTGTTACAGATACATAATAGACAACAAACATTACTGCAATAAAAATCGGAATACCGAGAATACGGTTTGTGACGATTCGGTCAATTTTATCCGATACCGTCAGCTTTTCTCCGCCTTTTTTTACCGTAGTTCCTACAATTTTTTGAATAAACTGATACCGTTCGTCTGTGATCACGCTTTCCATATCGTCATCTTTTGCCGCTTCCAACTTTTTGCGGTTTTCTTCTACGATCGAAGCTGCGCTGGCAGCCAACGCTGTACTTTCAAAAACCTTGCTGTCATTTTCAAGGAATTTTACTGCATACCATCTTTTTTTATCCTCGGTTACATCTGCCGGCACCACCTTTTTTACTTCTGCAATGGCAGCTTCCAGATCCTTTGAAAAAATTTCTTTTGGAAGATCAACGGTCTTCTTCTTTGCCACACGAACTGCCTCGTCCACAACCTCTTCCAAGCCGCTCTGCTTTAATGCAGAAGTCTCTACAATCGGACAGTCAAGAAGCATAGACAGGCGTTCTACATCAATTTTAATCCCTCGCTTCTCCAGCAAATCTGCCATATTCAGCGCAATAACAACCGGAACTCCGGTCTCAATTAACTGTGTAGTCAAATATAAATTTCGTTCAATGTTTGTCGCATCCACCAGATCTATAATCACATCCGGGTGTTCATTTAGCAGGA
Organism: uncultured Anaerostipes sp.; assembly: GCA_905213305.1. Classification (GTDB taxonomy): domain Bacteria; phylum Bacillota; class Clostridia; order Lachnospirales; family Lachnospiraceae; genus Anaerostipes. Next base: position 11,542 of record CAJMHU010000013.1, on the reverse strand, counting down.
AGTCACGACTAACCACTTCCTCCAATGTATACGGGGAAAGAGAATAAATTCCAGGAAGATCCGTAATTGTAATATCCTCTCCCTTTCTCTTTCCTTTTAATTTACCTTCTTTTTTCTCTACGGTAACACCCGGCCAGTTTCCCACATACTGATTGGCTCCTGTCAAGGCATTGAACATGGTTGTTTTTCCACAGTTCGGGTTACCTGCAAGCGCAATATTAATAGCCATTTCTTTTTACCTCCCTTGGCTTCTGCCCAATTCCAACAACATTTGTTAGATCCTACGGATCTCCACATATTAGTTACTACTAACCTATGTACATTAAATTTCTCTTACTTCGACACACTGCGCATCGTTCTTTCTCACAGAAAGCTCATATCCCCGCACTGTAATTTCCACAGGATCCCCCAGCGGTGCCACTTTCCGAATATAGAGCTCGCTTCCCTTTGTAATCCCCATATCCATAATTCGACGTTTGTAAGCGCCATCTCCATCAATCTTTGATACTATAACCGTTGTTCCAACAACTGCCTCTCCTAATGTCATGACGGTATCTCCTTTCCTTCTCATCTGATCTCACAGTCACACGAAACCATAATATGCTTTGCCATATCTTTATTGATTGCAACTCTTGCATCTTTGACATTTACGATTAAATTTCCTCCGATTGCCGACAAAACGGTCACAGATGCTCCCGCAATAAACCCGAGATTCTCAAGAAATCGTCTGGTTTCCTCATTTCCACCGACTCTCTGAATGATACATGTTTCTCCAATTCCAACCATAATCAACGGCATTTTGCTTCCTCTTTTCTGCTTGTGCTTCTGTCTTTCTCAATCGTTAGTATGCGCTAACCATTTCATTTTGTCAAGCGTTTTTCCAAATTTTTATATATTTTTCCCAACTTCATATTATACTGTTAGAATTTCTGATCTGCTCTTTTGACAGCGTTCCTCTAAAATTTCTGTCAGCGCAGCCTGACTGCTGGAATGACTTCTGACCACCTCGATGTTCTTATTTTCTGCCTCGCTGACGGCACATTTTACCATTTTATGGGATACCGTATTGGTAAAGAGAACAACCAAATCCGGGTTTCCTATTTTTTTATTTAACGATGACGGCATTTGAGTAAATATTTTGGCTTTACATCGATGTTTCTTACAAATTTCCCGATAACGACAGACCATACGGTCATGACCTCCGATAATTACAACACTCATTATGACCCTCCTTCTTTCAAATAAGTTTTGCCGGACATGTTTTCTATGCCCGGCACCCCTTTTTATTTCCCACTAGACAGCTGCAAGCTCTTTCCCCAGAGCTTTTAATTGATCCTGCGCTTCCTCATCCGGTGCTTCCTGACAAATGGCATCCTCTCCGCCAGCCACAACAGCTCCGGCTTCCTGCATCTGATCGACCCAGTTTCTCATCCACTCACCGTCTCCCCAGCCGTAAGACCCAAATAATCCAATGGTTTTTCCCGCGGCAAACCCTGTTACTTCTTCCACGAATGGTTCCATCACGGATTCCTCCAGCTGCTCCACTCCCATAGAAGGGCAGCCTAAAGCAAATGCGGCAGCATCTTTCAGATCAGACGCCTGAATCTCATCTACGGAAACAACTTTTGCTTCTTTCCCGCCTTCTCGAATTCCCTCTGCGACATAGTCTGCCATAACCTGCGTATTTCCTGTTCCTGTCCAGTAAACTACCATAATTTCGTTCATTTCTTATCCTCCTTTGAACGTTTCTTTTTTATTTTTTAGGCATATTTTGGAACCTGATAGTTTTGATAAGATTCCACCATCTGCCCAATGGATTTCCCGTATTCCACCTGCTTCACCATTTGGTATCGAATTAAATCGTAGATATCAAACAGCTTTTTGGTTTCTTCTAAATTTCCATAAATTTTCCAATATCCTGAATATAAACAATTTTTCCCATGGTTTTTAATAAAACCAGTGACATCACACAATGGATATCCAAGAATTAAGCCAAGCTCATGAGGAAACTCTCCCTGTTCGTTTTTGTAAAGTTTATATCGTTTTCTGAGTGTATAAAGGATATTTTGAATCTGAAAGGATGAATAGCCGCAGTTTTCTAAAAATTTTCGATTTTTGATTCCCATCAGATATGCCAGCATTTGCTGTTCCCGGTAAAGAAGCCAAAAGCATTTTCCTTCTTCGGAATGGATGAGGGCACATCGGATCTCTGTCCCTTTCAGAGACTGCACTAATTCTTTTGAATCTGTAAAATCAAGAGTCACTGCGTTGGATGGCTTTACATCTGCCAAAACAGGGGCGCAATGCATTGCCAGCTGCATCTGCATACATTTGCTCCACTTTACCTGACTTAACTCTGTTTGATATCTCATTTGCTTCCTCCTTACGGTTAGTTTTAACTAACTATTTGTATCATACGCCATGTAATTGATTTTGTCTACACAAAAAAATGAGAAGAATTATCACTAATAATCTTCCCATTCTTTTTTCTGATTATGCTGTTTCAAATAAGGTTTACACAATTTTACTTTGCAGGAAATCAGAGGCTTCTTTTATTTTTCTGCCGTCTTCTTCCGTAATATTCTGAGGCTTTACTTTCATGGCTCTTCTCAAATCACGAATCGCAGATTTTATATCTGATTTTTGTTCTCTGCTCAATTCCTTTTTCTTTTGAGACAGATACTGCTCTCCCTGATACAGCAAAGCTTCTGCTTGATGATATTGTTCCATAGCGTCTTTCTTTTCCTGATCCTGAGATTCATATGCCTTTGCATCCTCCACGGCTCTCTCGATCTCCTGATCTGATAAATTGGAACTGGCAGTGATCGTAATGGACTGTTCTTTCCCTGTTCCCAAATCTTTTGCAGATACATTTAAAATTCCGTTGACATCAATATCAAAGGTTACCTCAATTTGCGGAACTCCGCGCATTGCACGCTTAATTCCCTTCAAACGAAAGGTTCCCAAGACCTGATTATCTCTTGCCATCGCCCGTTCTCCCTGAAGAACCTTGATCTCCACGGTTGTCTGGAAATTGGCAGCTGTCGTAAAGATTTGGCTATATCTGGTTGGAATTGTAGAATTGCGCTCGATGAGCCTGGTAGCCATTCCCCCTGCGGTCTCAATGGACAAAGACAACGGCGTAACATCCATCAGCAGGATCTCATTGAGTCCGGCATCTCCTGCAATTTTTCCTCCCTGAATTGCCGCTCCAAGCGCCACACATTCATCCGGATTCATCGTTTTGCTTGGTTCTTTCCCGGTCATTTGACGGACTTTCTCACTGACCGCAGGCATTCTGGTAGATCCTCCTACCAGTAAAACCATATGCAGCTGGGAAGCGCTGATTCCGGCATCCGACAAAGCCTGACTCACCGGTCCCTGGGTCTGCTCAATTAAATCACTGGTCAGTTCCTGGAATTTCGCTCTTGTCAGGGTCATCTCCAGATGTTTTGGTCCGTCTTTTCCAACGGTAAGAAACGGTAAATTTATCTGTACCGTCATAGCAGAAGATAATTCTTTTTTGGCTTTTTCTGCCTCTTCGGTAATTCTCTGCACCGCCGTCTCATCCCTGGACAAATCAATCCCTTCTGCCGCCTGAAACTCACGCAAAATATACTGAACAACTCTGGCGTCAAAATCATCACCGCCAAGGTGGTTATTTCCCGATGTTGCAAGAACTTCCACCACTCCATCTCCAATCTCAATGACGGAAACGTCAAATGTTCCGCCGCCAAGATCGTAGACCATAATTTTTTGAGATACAGACTTATCCAGTCCGTAAGCAAGTGCCGCTGCCGTAGGCTCGTTGATAATTCGTTCCACCGTAAGTCCCGCAATTTTCCCGGCATCTTTTGTGGCTTGTCTCTGCGCGTCACTAAAATAGGCAGGAACTGTAATAACGGCTCTTGTGACGGCTTCCCCGAGATAATCCTCCGCATCCTTTTTTAATTTTTGGAGGATCATTGCCGATATTTCCTGCGGACTATATTTTTTACTGTCAATCTTCACCTTTTTGCTGGTTCCCATCTGCCGTTTCACAGAAGCCACCGTGCGGCTTACATTGGTCACTGCCTGACGCTTTGCCGGATCTCCTACCATTCGCTCTCCGTTTTTTGAAAACGCAACAATCGACGGAGTTGTTCTTCCGCCTTCTGAATTTGGGATCACAACCGGCTGACCGCCTTCCATCACCGCTGCACAAGAGTTTGTCGTTCCCAAATCAATCCCTATAATTTTACTCATCCCATCCTCCTAACACCAATATCTTCCGCCGCAGCAGCAATTGCACAACAAATTCAGCATACAAAGCTTCATGCAGCAATCACCGCCGGAAGCATATGGATTCTGATACGTACTTTGGCGCTGCTGATACCATGAACCATTTCCTTCCAATTGACTCAGCAAAGCCTGATACTCATAATTTCCCGGTTCCATAGCCACCGCCTGTCTGGCATGTTCCATCGCTGTAACATTATTGCCCAGTCCCTGATTGGCTGCCGCACTGTAATAGTACCATCGGGCTGTGCGCTTTCCCGCCTCCATTCCATCCAGAACATTTCTGGCTTCCTGATAATACCCATTTCGCACGTAGTTGCCTGCTGCACGCAGATGAGTGTCTTTTTCATAACCTGCGCTCGTTTGCTGCTGTCCTCCTCCGCCATAGTAACCGCCGAAATTCCCAAAAATATCTTCAAAAGGATTCCATTCTCCATAGGGATTGCCTCCCTGACCTCCGTAAGAACCACCTTGTCCGCCATAAGGATTTCCCTGATTTCCGCCATAGGAATTTCCCTGACTGTATCCCGACGTTTTTTCCTTCATTACCTGCTGATATGCCTGCTGAATCTGTTTGAATTTTTCCTCTGCCGCCTTGGGGTTGTCCAAATTCGCATCCGGATGATATTTCCTGCTTAAACGCTTATATGCTTTTTTTATATCTTCTTCGGAGGCATCTCTCGATACTCCGAGAATCTCATATGGATCTGCCATCTTCTTTTCCCTTTTCCTTTTCTCTTTTCTCCCGCACCTGTTCATAACGGTACCATATACCAGAATACAGAATATTCCGTAAAATTTCAATATTTTCAATCAGCGGAAGCTGTTCAAAGGCTTTGGAACATTCCGCCATCATCATCGTTAAAATCCGCCGACAGGACTCTTCAAAGTCAGGCTTTTGATATAACTGCTTTAATGGATTATAATTTCGATGCTGCAAATCTTCCTCAATATCTTCGTATGCATCCATCAGATAAATGAACTTCCCAAGATAAAAACCAAATCTGCTCAGCAATTCTTCCCATTCATCTCTCCGATACAGCATAATTTCCGCCATGATTTTTCCAAATAATCCGGACATATGGTCCAAATCTCTGCGGTCCTTTTTCTCCTCCTGCGTCAATGTTTGGAGCAAACGGTCAATTTTATTCCATTTTTCCCGGTAAAAATTCCTGGAAAACTTTGTTTTACGCTCTAAAATCTGTTTTAAGACCCATTGCTTTTTCTTGGCGTCATCCATCCAATCATCTTTGCATTTATAATATGTAAGCAGCACATTCATATGTGCTGCATAGTCCGTAATCTCATTTGTTTTTGTCAAATGTTTGTGCAAAGGATGGATGGCACATCGAGTCATCGCATCCTTGGTTTCCGGTTCATACAAACTGGAAAGAACCATCAATACAAAGGTCATATCATAGGACAGGGTCATCTGCCCTGCCGCTTTGTAATGTTCTTTTAATTTTCTGCAAAGCCCGCAGTAATACCCCTGATAAACATCAAATTCTTTAAATTTCATCTCCGGCTTATTGATAATAATATACCCAAACATCCTAACTCCTTTTTATAAAGGTGGCATAACACTTCGGACAACGCACTTCAATTTTTCCTTTTCCTCTTGGAATCCGAATTTTCTGTCCGCATCCCGGGCAGGTATATATGTGATAATCTTTTAACTGGCTGGCTCTATATTTTCGATTTTGCCAAAAATTTCGCACTCCCGCAGTTTTATTTAAAAACCATCGGTTTTCTTCAGATCTTTTATAAATATTTCTGGAGAACATGCGAATATAACAAGAAACTAAACAAACCAGTGCAATCCAATAAAAAATTCTCCCAACCGAAACAATCCCCACTGCAACTCTTCCGGTAAATAAGGATAATACAAATCCTACGATCACAATCTTCCATAAAAAGCGATTGAAATCATCATTTCCGTACCTTCCCTGCATAAATTGATAAATTTTTTCTCTCATCGTTCTTTTCATCTCCTTTGAAAGAAAGTATAATCAATCTCCCATCGAAGATCAATGAAGAGACTGTGAATAATTTATAAACAAAAATTTAGATTTTGTCGGAAATCGTTTCCTTCCATCCAAAACTTCCGGATGCATGCCGCTTTCTGCCCAAGGCTTTGATCTCATTGAGAGGTTCGCTCCCCACGAAGGTAAAATTTCATTGTTCCATCGGTCTGCAGCTCCGCCTGATCTGAGAGATAAAATTCAAAGCAAAAACTCTTTTTTTCCAACCATACCTTTTTTATCTTATATTTTACCATCTCACTTACAGAAAACCTTCCTTGATCTGTTGGAATCACCGTTGTCAAAATTCCATGTCCCCCGTTTTTTGTTTTACTCAAAGTCATAAGACTAAAGCCTCCGGAAGGATTTAATTTTATCATTTGAAGCTCTCCCGTCTTCCTATGTTCCCATAGATTGTAAAAATTTTGTGCTCTGCCGGTACTTTTTTGAGCAAGAACTCCATCTACATCTGCCACTGCATAGTTTTGCTGCTCCAAAGCACTGATTAGCCGCCCCTGCTCCTTTTTCAAAGGCGTTTCCTCTCTATTGGGAAATATTTTCTGATAAATCTCTCCAATATGATCTGTTTGTGTCCCTGCATGCTCCTTTTCCTCCGATGAGATCTCCAGAGGCTTCCATTGATCTTGTGTTTCTTTTTTTGCAGCTTTGGAGGATGTTTCCCTCCTCTGCTGTTTCTCGCATCCCGTACCAAAGAAAAAGATAAGACATAAGCTCAAAATCATGCAGTATTTCTTTTTTCCAGAAACCCTATCCAACTGCAAAATTCTATGGCTGCTGCAAGTAGGGTGTAAGAATCTTTTTCGTTTTAGAAACCACATAACCGCTTCCTCCCCGATGTTTTACATCTTCCACAACCGATACCAGCTCCAGAGCTTCTGTGCGGCTTGTTTTCTCCGTCATGGTCACAAACCATCCAAGTTCTGTTCCCTTCGTATCATCTTTCGATTTTTTAATTTCGGCAGTTCCCGTTTTTCCTATGATTGAAACGCCGGGGATTCTTCCCCGATGCCCGGTTCCGTTGGAATCTTCGATCACCTGCTTCATCGCATAGCGAATTGATTTGACAGCATCTTTGGAAAATACCTGTTTCTTCCATATTTGCTTTTCCTCTGTCTTTTCCTTTATTAAACGAAGCTTCAACATGTTTCCATCGTTAGAAAAAGCAGAATACATTGCCGCCATATGAACAGGATTAACCATCATCTGCCCCTGTCCGTAACCACTGTCTGCCAGTTGAATTTCAGAAGTAAAACCATCCGCGCCATAGGAAGATACACTCAGCCCAAAAGGAAACAGCATCTCCTTTTTGAACCCCAGATTTTCCAATTGCGCTTTCAGAGAAGCCTCTCCGATTTTTAAAGCTGCCTTGGCAAAATAAATATTATCAGAATAAATCATTGCATTGGTTAAATTGTGGTCTTTATAATTGTGCAGCGTTGTCACATAATATCCTCCCCAGCTTTTATCCTTCTGCCACCGGGTTGTACTGTTTCCAAAATCCTCTTTTGCTGTGAACTTCCCGGTTGTTAACCCGATCGCCCCAATCACCGGTTTCAGCGAAGATCCCGGACACCATGTTCCTTTCCAGCGATTTTGCATCGGTTTCGCAGGATCTTTCTGAATCTTATTCCACTGATCTGTTTTGATTCCCCATACAAATGCCTGATTGTCATAGGACGGCGTACTTACCAGAGCACGTATTTCTCCCGATTTTGAATTGACTGCCACATGGGCACTCCGGTCGTTTTTATATTGTTCATAAATGGCAATCTGTAATTTACTGTCAATTGTCGTTTTAAGATCCGTTCCATCCTTTTGAGCTTTCACTGCCAGAGACTGTTTCTTTTGTCCCTTTTCATCCACGATGCAGATTTCCAATCCGTCGGTTCCTCTTAACTGTGCATCATAGAGCTTTTCCAGTCCGGTTTTTCCCTCTCCGTCTTGTATATATCCTGTCAGATGTGCTGCGGCTTCCCCCAGAGGATAAATTCGATCTGTCTCTGTGGACACCATAATCCCGTCAACTTTTAAGAGTTCCTTGGAATACTCTTCCATTTTTACCAGGGGAACAAATGACGTCTCCGTCACCCACTTTTGACCCAGTTTCTTTTGTATCTCTTCCTTTGACAGTCCCAAAAGCTTTGAAACCTGTGCCACTGTTTGTTCCTTCATTTTACCGGGAACCAGTCCAACAGAATATACTTTTCCCTCTCCTGCAAGAAGGTTCCCCTTTCGGTCTATGATTTCCCCTCTTTTGGCATACAGCGTCTTGACTCTTACTTTATCTTCTGCCCCAAGCTGTGGAAAAATCATTGAATCATCCCATTTCACCCGATATCTCCGGCCTTCTTTTACAAAGCTTGTCTTATTTCCATATTTAATTTTTCCTGCTTTCGTACGCATTTCCACCCGGTACGCCACTGTAGTATCTCTTTTTTTCGATGTAATTGTAATCTTTAGATTTTTCATCGAAATTCCTTCATAGATTTTCTGATTCCGGTTGACAAATTCTTCTTCCGATACTCCTTGTTTGCTCTCTTCATCCAGCATCTGATACATCTTATCATATTCGCCCTCTTCTGCATAAGACATATATTTCAACAGTGTATCCCCCGGATTCATCGCAATATTATTCTTATAGAATAACACCCCGCCTGCTCCGGCTAAAATAAGAACTGTGGCAAGCAATATTTTCTTTCCGATCTTCTTTCCTCTGAGCAAAGTTCTCACCTCTCTGATTTCCTCTAAATTTTATGCATGGTTTCTAAATATTCTTCCAAAATACATGCTGCCGTCTCCACCATCTGTCTGCATGGACGTTTTTTATAATAATTCTTCGTCCTTTTTTCGGGAACAGGCGTATCTTTGCCTTGTTCTAATCCCAAAAGCTCCCGGCACACAATGGATCCACAGCATTCTTTGAATTCTCCCGCCAGCTTCTGAATCCTTGCATAGTGTTCCTTTTTCTTCTCATAATCAGTCGGAGAATCATATCCAAAGATATATCCTGCTGCCAGAAACATTCCGCTGACAGCGCCGCAAACCTCCCGAAGCCTTCCCATGCCTCCGCCAAAGGACGAACTTAGTCTGGCAGCAGCCTTCCAATCCAGTTCATAGAAGTCTGAAAACGCCAGAAATACCGATTGTGCACAATTATATCCTTCCAAAAACAGTTCTCCTGCCTTTTTCCCATACGTACTTTCTTCAAATCTTTTCATCTTCTGATACCTCCGCTTTTTATTGTACCAAGAATCCCTCAAAAATGCACCTACTCAGAGCGAATACTTTCAATCCGCAGGAAAGTGTTCGTTTTAGGTATCTAAACTGCATAACAGCAGACTTATTCCGTAATTGTATCCAAAAATATCCAATCCTTCCATTGAATTTTTTCATATTGCAATGTATAATTTAGCTTAATCCAGACAAATACTTTTCAAATGGCAGATATAAAAGGAGAACCATAATGTCGCATTCGTATTTATCCGGTGAACAGACCAAACAACGAATTCTTGATGTCAGCACTGATTTATTTTATGAAAATGGTTTTGTCACCACCACATATGATCAAATCTGTGAACATGCTCATGTCAATCGAGCGCTGATTTCCTATCATTTTAAAAACAAGAAAACTCTTGGAATGACCGTCTACAATAATGTTTGGGCCAAAGTATCCCGCGCTTGCTGGAAAATCGCCGGAGGACCGGCTCTTGAAATGCAGCTTTGTATTTTTATCTTTGCTTACTATCGTATTCTGCTCAACCCACACTACTCACGTTTTTTATCTGAAATGAACCACGAACAACCATTTAATCCTTTGATGATTGAAAATGAAAAAGTTTTTTATAAACCCATCATCCACAAATACCGTCATCTCACTGATCTTGAGCTGAAAATTCTTGCTCAAATGGATTTCGGCATTGAAAAAGAAATTGTCCAGATGGCTTTGAAAACTCCTTTGATCGATTTAATTGACCAAATGGCTTCTATGGAGCTGCGTATGATTTTAAGCTATGCAGATTACCCTGCCGATGAGATCCAGAACATGATTCAATACGCCATTCAGTATCTGAGCAACTATTCCATTCGACTCATCCGCCCTTTCCGCATTTCTATTGAAACCAAAGATCTGTATGAGCCGGTCATCTGATATTGAAAACAAAAAGCATTTTTCTCATACCCAAAATAATCACTGCGTATCAGGCGCGTTGACTCTTGGATACAGATCTTTTCTTAAATTTTCAAAAACAGGATTTGCCCGACGCACCTCTCGAACCTTTTCCGGATAAATCCGGGCAATTAGTAGCTCTTCCCCTTCACCACCCTCATAAAGTTTTTTCCCGTCCGGTCCGAATCCGACACTCCGACCCATATAATGTCCGGCACTGTAATGACAGCATCCCAGAACGTAAAGTTCATTTTCTATGGCACGAGCTCTTAAAAGAGTCTTCCACTGCAGATACTTTCCTTCTCCGCGTACCCAGGCGGACGGATAGCATATCACCTGTGCTCCCTGAAGAGCCGCGTCTCTTGCTACTTCCGGAAATCGAAGATCATAGCATGTTCCGATGCCCAAACGTCCCGCAGGTGTCTCAATCGGCGTCATAAATCCATCTCCCGGCACAGTATCCTGTGATTCTTTCCATGAGAAAGCATCAAACAAATGAGTCTTTTGGTACGTTCCCAAAATCTTTCCCTGACTTGACAAACATACGATGGTATTGTAGCTTTTTTTATCTGAAAAAGCTTTCTGATTCATCCCAAAAAGAATCCATAGTTTATATTTTCGCGCCAATTCCTGCATTTTCATGACAAAACATCCGGATAACTTCTGCGCTTTTTTTACATAATTTTGTTCCGGATAATAATTCATAAAATACTCCGGAAAAACGATCATAAAAGCTCCTTGTTCCGATGCTTTTTTTAGATATTCCTCTGCTTTCTTTAAATTCTCCTCCGGCTGCTTTGTCGAAGTTGTCTGTGCCAATGCCACTTTAAACACCATAAAATCTTCCTTTCATTCCTACTATATGCCGCTTCAATCACCATATTATACCATGTCAGATGTTTTCCAACAAAAAAAATTAAAAAAATTGAATTTTATGCTTGCATTCTGTCTGTCGATCATATATAATGAATCTTGCGTTAAGGAAGCAACAACTTCAAATATGCGTGATTAGCTCAGTTGGTAGAGCACCTGACTCTTAATCAGGGTGTCGAGGGTT
>CAJMHU010000012.1 GCA_905213305.1 uncultured Anaerostipes sp. | reverse complement strand
CGGATGCCCCAACAGATGCATCCATCGCTTTTGTTTTTTCAAAGGCAGGCACAATTTCGCACAAAACCAATACCAATAAAGCTTATCCTCCATATTCCAACACCTCTTTTATAAAATCAGCATTTCGGAAGGTCATAGCCTCCATTAAATAAATTGGAAGAATCTTTGTTTGATGTTCCATAACTGCAATTGTCATTGCAACTCTTCTAATTTTATCGGCTCCTCGTCTTGTAATTTTCCCCATATCATATGCCGCATTCAGAAAATTGATGCCTTCCTCTTCCATTGGACAATATACATCCATATGCTGCGGCAAAACTTCGCCAAAATACTGATATCCGCTGCCTGCCAAAAGCTTCTGCTCCATTGCTATGGATTCTTCCATCCGACTTTTCATCTGTTTTGAAGTCTCTGCCGCAGTCTCTCGCTCCTTATAAATCTCAGACAAAATCTTTGTATCATCCCTTTGCTCTTTCACTCCGAGAATCAAATCAAAACGGTCCACAAGGGGGCCTGATAATTTTTTTAAATATCGTTTCTTTTCATAATAACTGCATCGGCACTTTCCATCCTCCAGCGCATAGCCACAAGGACATGGATTCATGGCTGCAATCAGCAAAAAATCCGCCGGAAAAATTATTTGCGATCCCGCTCGATGAAGCTCCAATTGCTTTTCCTCCAGCGGAATCCGAAGCCCTTCCAAACATTCCGTCCGAAAATCTATAAGCTCGTCCATAAACATAATTCCATGATGTGCCAGGGTAATTTCTCCGGCTCCGGGAATCTTTCCGCCACCAAGCAGTGCTGCCCTCGTAATCGTAGAATGCGGTGTGCGAAAGGGCGGTCTTGGGTCCATAAGGTGTCTGGAAATACCGGAAGCATCATAAATACTTTGAACTTCCAGCCGGTGTTCTGCTGACAACTCCGGAAGAATCGTGGGGATTCGTTTTACCGCCATGCTTTTCCCTGATCCGGGCGCCCCTGCGATCAATAGATGATGACGTCCTGTTATCGCAATTTCAATGGAGCGTTTCAGATGCTCCATTCCTTTCAGATCAGCAAAATCTTCCTCTCTTTGGTCCCATTGAAATTTCTGTGGAAAGATCTTTGATTTTTTGCGAAATGTGCCGCCAAAATAGTTCAGAACATCTTCCAGGTGATCCATAAAAACAATTTCCACTCCTTTCATAGCTTCTAAGGACTTGCGATCCTCCTCCGCCACAAAAAAACGATGGATTCCCTGTTTTCTTGCTGACAAAATAATCGGCAGACAATTTCCTACCCCTCGAATTCTCCCGTCCAATCCCAATTCTCCGAGAATACATATTTCCTGAAGCTGATCTGACGGAATCATCCCAAGACACCCTAAAAAAGCCGCAGCAATGGCAAAGTCAAAGGCAGTTCCGCTTTTCCGAATTTTTGCCGGGGATAAATTGACTGTAATCTTCATAGACGGCAAAGGATGTCCAATGGAACGCAGGGCAGATGCAACCCGTTCCTTTGCTTCCATAGATTCTTTTGACAAATAGCCCACCATAGAGAAATATGGCAGGCCATTTCTGATTTGAACTTCTACATGAATTAGCTGACCGGTAACGCCGAAGACGATACCGCTGATTACCTCTTGATACACGATCATTCACTCCTTCCGCGACGAAAGGTTTCCCAAAATGATAGTATTATCTTATCATAATTGTAATTTTTTTACAATTATTTCAACAATTTTTTTAATTCATTCATAAAAGTATTTACATCTTTAAATTCTCGATAGATTGCGGCAAAACGTACATAGGCAACTTCATCTAATTCCTTTAATTTATCCATCACAATCTCACCGATCAAAGATGTCTCTACCTCCCGTTTGCCCAGATTAAAAATCTTTGTCTCAATCTCGTCCACCGATTTTTCAATTTGATCCATTGAGATCGGCAATTTATGACAGGATTGTACAATTCCATGCCGAATTTTGTTGCGGTTATATAATTGTCTCGTTTTATCTTTCTTGATCACACTTAACGGCTCTGTCTCAATTTTCTCATAAGTTGTAAACCGTTTGCTGCAGTCATCACACTGCCTCCGCCGGCGAATGGCATTATTGTCTTCAGCCGGTCTCGAGTCAACAACTCTGGAATTCTCACTTCCACAGTATGGACATTTCATTTTCTTCTGTTACCTCCGTTTTTTTCTGCTTGCAGTATAACATTTTTTAGAATCAATGAAAAGACTTTCTTCTATTTCAGACATTCTTTTTCATTGATATCCACCAAAACGGCATCTCTCCCAATTCGCACCACACATTTATAAGGAATCTTATAAATCTGATTTTTCCCGAAACAATTGAGCATCTTCGTTGCTCTCGGAACCAAAAGATAACAAATTAATCCCGTTTTCACCTCGAAGTCAAGATCAATGACAAAACCTAATTTTTCTCCGGTGTTGCAGTTTATAACATCCTTCTGTCTCAATTCAAGAAATTTCATAAAAATATCCTTTTTTCTGTTATATTCTATTTCCCTGAAAATTATGCGAAAAGGCAGGAGCAAACATTTGCTTTGCTCCTGCCTTTGCGTTTCGACAACTTATGAATTTTCTTTTTTCCCTGTAATAATTCCTTTTGGACATTTGTTCGCGCATAATCCGCAACCCACACATTTATCATAATCAATCTGAGCAATGTTATTTTCCACGGTAATGGCTCCAAGCTTACAAGCCTTCTCACAGGCACGACATCCAATACATCCGGCTTTGCAGACAGACATTACGGCTTTTCCAAAATCTTTGGAATTACACTGAACCTTACATTTTTTATCATATGGCACTAATTCAATCAATCCCTTTGGACAAATATCTACACATTTTCCGCAGGCTACACATGCCTCCTGATCAACGCAGGCAATGCCGTTTATAATCTCAATAGCGTCTTCCGGACAAACATTGGCACAACTCCCAAATCCCATACAGCCGTACTCACAGCCCTTTGGTCCCGCACCCGGCACATTCACCGCTTCAACACAGCTGAGAGCTCCGTCGTACTGATATTTATCCGCTGCTTTCTCACAGGTTCCCGCACATTTTACAAACGCAACCTGTTTCACAAAATCTCCTGCTTCTACACCCATAATAGCGCTGATTTTCTCCGCCACCGGCGCACCTCCCACCGGACATGCATTTACCGGTGCATCGCCTGCCGCAATTGCCGCTGCAAGTCCGTCACAGCCTGCAAATCCGCAGCCTCCGCAGTTATTTCCCGGAAGTTCGGCTCTGACAGCGACTTCTTTTTCATCAACCGGAACCTTAAACTTCTCAGATGCAATTCCAAGCAAAACTGCAATGACCAATCCGGTTCCTCCAACGATCACGGCCGCAAGAATAATTGCTGTTATATCCATTCTTACTACCTCCTATATAATTCCTGAGAATCCAAAAAAGGCAATTGCCATCAGCCCCGCAGTAACAAGAGTGATCGGCATTCCCTGAAAGGATTCCGGAATATTATTGTGTTCATTTCTCTCACGAATTCCTGCCAGAATCACAATGGCAATGGTAAATCCGACTGAAATACCAATTCCGTTTACAATACTGGCTGCAAATCCATAATCATTCTGAACGTTTGTCAAAGCAACTCCAAGTACCGCACAGTTTGTTGTAATCAGCGGAAGATATACTCCCAAAGCTTCATAAAGTGACGGCATAGATTTTTTTAACACCAGCTCTACAAACTGTACCAGTGCAGCAATAACCAGAATGAAAACAATGGTCTGCAAATATTCCAGATTCGTTGGTATTAAAATAAAGGAATAAATTAAATTCGTTACAGCAGATGCAATGGTAATAACGAAAATAACCGCTACTCCCATCCCCGCGGCAGTGTCTACTTTTTTTGAGACTCCAAGGAATGGACATAATCCCAGGAACTGGCTCAATACAACGTTATTTACCAGGGCTGAACCGATAGCAATTAACAATAAATCTTTCATTTCTATCTTCCCCCTTCTTTTTCTTGTTTCATATCTGCATCAAGATTGAAAAATCTGGTACCGCAGGCATGGTTTCCACAGGATGCACAATCTCCGCATCCGGCAGACGGATGTACCGGC
This sequence comes from uncultured Anaerostipes sp., assembly GCA_905213305.1. Lineage (GTDB taxonomy): Bacteria > Bacillota > Clostridia > Lachnospirales > Lachnospiraceae > Anaerostipes. Next base: position 35,537 of record CAJMHU010000012.1, on the reverse strand, counting down.
AGACCCTTTTTTCTCTTTTTATTTCTAATTTTATTCTGTGCGGCAATCAGGCATGCCAGAACAAAGAAAGCGCCCGGTGCCAGAATAAAGATCGTAATCGGTTCATAAGAAGACGGCATAATCTGCTGACCGAAAATCTGTCCTGCTCCCAAAAGTTCGCGAAAAGCGCCGATTAGGGTCAGTGCAATGGTAAATCCAAGTCCCATTCCCAGCCCGTCAAAGAACGAGGTCACCGGACCATTCTTTGCTGCAAAGGCTTCTGCACGACCAAGAATGATACAGTTTACTACGATCAGCGGGATATAAAGCCCTAACGCAGAATATACCGAAGGCACGTAGCCCTCCAATAAAAACTGTACAATCGTTACCAGAGAAGCAATCACAACAATATATCCCGGGATTCTGGCTCTATCAGGGATTACTTTTCGAAGTGCTGAAATTACCATATTGGAAAACATCAAAACGACGGTCGTTGACAATCCCATCCCCACTCCGTTGACGGCAGAGGTTGTAACAGCCAATGTCGGACACATACCAAGAGTCAAAACGAAGGTAGGATTTTCTTTCACAATACCGTTCATCAAACGTTCGATCGGATTTATCTTCATTTTTATTTCCCTCCCTTCAGGCTTTTTGCATATACAACGCAACTGTTGACGCCGCTTGTTACCGCACGGCTTGTGATTGTTGCACCACTGATCGCATCGATTTTTGTATCATCATCTTTGCCGGAGCCATCTTTTACAACCTCAAATTTATCAGCCTTTTTATTTTTAAAATTATTTTTAAATTCATCTTCCGATGCTTTCATACCAAGACCGGCAGTTTCACTGATTGTCAAAGTCTCGTATCCATTGACGGTTCCGTCATCTCTGACGCCCACAGACAGCGAAATATCTCCGCCGTATCCCTCCGGATTCGTCACAGAGAAAACATACCCCAGCTGTTTCCCGTCTGCATCCACTGCTTTTGCAGCTTCGGTAATTGTATTCTGTCCAAGATCGTTTGCCTTCAAAACCTTCGCTACATCTTTTTGATTTAGCTTTACCGTCTCAAACTTTGCCGCATCTTGAAAAACTGCTTTATAAGCTTCCTGCTTTGTCTTTTCCTGCTGTGCTGCAATCGGCTCCTTTGTCACATTATATACCAGTCCCAGAAGAAATCCGGCAATTACTGTGATCAAGCACAATTTAATACAATCTGAAATAATACTCTTATTCATTGCCTTTTCCCCCTTTTTTCTTCACAATTCCAAACGGAGTCGGCGCTGTGACTCTTTCAATCAAAGGTACCAGTAAGTTCGCAATAATAATGGAATAAGAAACTCCCTCTGCCATCGGTCCAAACAGACGGAACAATCCGGTCAGAATTCCAAGAATTACCGCGTAAATAATTTTTCCATTTCTGGTAATCGGAGAAGTTACATAATCCGTCGCCATAAAAATAGCACCCAGCATTAATCCGCCGCTGAAGATCTGCGCAGCCATGTAAGAAAGATCAAATCCCTGATTTCCGAAAATCAGTACAAAAATAGCAACCACAGCAACATAAATGCATGGAATTAACGGTGAAATTACTTTCTTAATTACCAGATAAACGCCTCCAAGAATCAATAGTAAAGCAGAAGTTTCTCCAATTGTTCCCGGAATAAATCCTAAGAAAGACTTCATAACATCTACAGCTTTTCCCTGTTCCATCACAGCAAGGGGAGTCGCAGTGGTAACACCGTCATAAGTAAAAGTTGTCATTCTTGCTGCAAAAGAAATCATTAAAAAACATCTTGCTGCCAATGCAGGGTTCATGAAGTTTTGTCCCAGTCCGCCAAATAACTGTTTTACAACAATAATTGCAAACAATCCTCCGATAACCGGAAGCCAGAACGGAACTTCTGAAGGCAAGTTAAGCGCCAGAAGCAGTCCTGTCAGCACCGCACTCAAATCATGAATTGTAATCGGCTGTTTCATTAATTTCTGATAGATATACTCTGCTGCAACACAAGTCACAATCGAAACCGCAATTGTTACTGCCGCAGGCGCACCAAAGATATAGATACCAAAAATCGTAGCAGGTAATAATGCGATTATGACATCCAGCATAATCTTCTGTGTTGAGCCTTTATCTCTCACATGAGGATTGGCTGACACATGATATAATGATTCGCTCATATGTATCTCTCTCCTTTATTTCTTTCTACGGTTTGCTAATACCTGTTTCCGACCTGTCTTCATAGACTGCGCAAGATTCCGCTTTGCCGGACAAATATAAGAACAGCATCCGCATTCTACACACTCAGCTCCATAAAGCTGTTCAAACTCATCAAACTGGTTATGATCTGCCAATACAGATAATTTCGCAGGCATTAATTTTTGAGGACAGACACTGACGCATCTTCCGCAGCGAATACAATTACTTGGTTCGTTTGCGGAAACTTCATCTTTTGTCAGCGCTAAAAATGATGAAAATGTTTTAACTGCCGGAACATCTGTAGTAAACATTGCCATTCCCATCATCGGTCCGCCTGAAATAATTTTTTCCGGCTGCTCTTTGAATCCGCCGGCTGCCTCAATCAATTCATTTACGTTGGTACCGGTACGCACCATGAAATTGCTCGGATTCTTAATCGCATCTCCCGTCACCGTCACAAGACGCTGAAATAACGGTTTCCCATCCTTTACAGCCTCTTTAACTGCCACAATGGTCGCTACGTTATCTACAATACATCCTGCATCTGCCGGAAGCATACTGGAATTAATACTTCTTCCGGTAGTGGCATAGATCAAAGAACGCTCTGCTCCCTGTGGATACTTTGTTTTCAGAGATGCCACACTAATTCGCTCCTCATTTTTTACCAGGCTTTCCACCTTTGCAATCGCATCCTTCTTATTATCTTCAACACCGATAATTCCTTTTGCTTTCGGGAACAAGTCAAGCACGATTTTCAATCCCTCGATCAATAATTCCGGTGTTTCCATCATAATACGGTAATCACCGGTAATATAAGGCTCACACTCGGCTCCGTTTACAATAATATAATCAATCGCATCCGGATCTTTTGGTGTTAATTTTACATGAGTTGGGAATCCGGCGCCTCCCAATCCGACAATGCCGGCTTCCTTAATCGCCGCCAAAACATCATCCTTTGTCATGGATTCATAAGGCGCAGACTGAAACTCAGCCTCTTTGAATTCTCCATCATTTTCAATGATAATTGAGTTGACTTTTGCTCCCGCAGGAGTCAGTCTTGGCTCAATCGCTTTTACAGTTCCTGATACAGAGCTGAAAATATTTGCAGATACAAACCCTCCAGCTTCTGCAACCTTCTGACCTGCAAGGACATGATCCCCTTTGCTCACTACTGGTTTTGCAGGGGCGCCAATGTGCTGGCCCAAAGGTAAAACAACATCTCCTTTTGGCAGATATTCGGAAATCGGTGAATCTTTTGCATATTCTTTACCATCATCCGGATGAACTCCGCCACTGAATGTAAACAATGCCATTTTAAGCCTTCCTTTCTCTTTTACATTTTTTCCCATCGCGTAAAAAAAGAGTTTCCACGCAAAATGAAAACTCCTCTGAACACATTCCTAATATAACATAATCCGCTTTTTTTTTCAATGTTTTTTTAAATTTTTGTAAAAAACATTTCGCATCCCATCTATTTCCTATTTGCGGATCTGTCCGTTTCCGTAAATGATGAATTTTGTTGTTGTCAATGCATCCAATCCCATCGGACCTCTCGCATGGATCTTTTGTGTGCTGATTCCAATTTCCGCACCAAATCCAAACTCAAATCCATCCGTAAATCTGGTGGAGGCATTGACGTAAACTGCCGCAGCATCAATCCGATCTAAAAATTCCTGTGCATTCTGATAAGAATTGGTAACAATCGCCTCTGAATGCCCGGTGTTATACCGATTGATGTGAGCAACCGCTTCATCAAAACTGTTCACTGTCTTCACAGAAATTACAGCATCCAGATATTCCGTTCCCCAATCCTCTTCTGTGGCAGGAATAACGTTTTCATTCAATGCGCAAACCTCCTGGTCTGCGCGAACCTGAACTCCCTTCTCCAAAAGAGCTTCTATAATTGCAGGACCGTGACTTTTTACAATCCCCTGGTGCAGAACAACGGATTCACAAGTATTGCATGTTCCGAGCCGCTGTGTTTTCGCATTTACAATAATCTGGACTGCCATATCCTTCTCTGCAAACTCATCCACATAAACATGACAGTTTCCTGTTCCAGTTTCAATGACCGGAACCGTACTGTTTTTCACGACACTCTGAATTAACCCGGCTCCTCCTCTCGGTATCAGCACATCCAAATACTCATTCATCTGCATCATCTTTGTAGCAGTCTCCCGGCTGGTATCTGTCAATAATTGGATACTGTATTTTGGCATATGAAGAGACTCCAGTGCGCTTTGGATCACATTTGTGATTGCCATATTAGAATAAATTGCATCGCTTCCACCTCGAAGAAGACAAGCATTTCCCGTTTTAAAGCAAAGAGCAAAGGCATCTGCCGTAACATTTGGACGGGATTCGTAAATAATTCCCACAACGCCCAGCGGAACCACTTTCTTTCCAATCAGCAGTCCATTGGGCGTCTTATTCATGTGCTGCACTGCTCCAATCGGGTCATTTAATTCTGCCACCTGTCGAAGACCTTCTGCCATCCCTTCAATTCGATCCGTGTTTAAGGACAGCCGGTCAATCAAAGCCTCCGTCATCCCCTGATCCTTGGCATTCTCCACATCCTTGGCATTTTCTGTTAATATGTATTCCTGATTTTGAATCAAACATTTTGCCGCTTCCCGCAAAACCGCATTTTTTTCCTCAATCTGAGCATGGCCGAGAATTACGGACGCTTCTTTTGCCTGCTTTCCCATTTGTTCTAACATAAAAACCTCCTTTTAATTCAGTCCTTTTGGTTTCAATGGTGTAATGGAACCATCTTCATTTTGAATGCTGATATGATTCAGCTGTCCTCTCAAATTTGCTCTCACTGCCTGAATATATTCCTGACGCAGTTTTTTTTGTTCTTTTTCCTGCTCCTTCGTCAATCCTACAGACTTCTGCAAATGATACAGCTCATTAATTCTTTTTATTTTCTTCTCGTTCATTGCTTAACCTTTCTTAAAATATGGGCGCTCCGTTAAATATTGCTTAAAATCAAAATCAGGACGTTTGTGGGCTAAAAACAAAGTACCGATTTCTTCTCCGCTCATTACTCTGTTTACATTTTCCAGGTGCTCACTATTGACAATCACCATATCCGCCCCTGCATCTGTTACAATGTTGGCTGCGGCAATTTTCGTAGCCATTCCTCCGGTACCTACCTTTGTTACAGCACCTTTTCCCATCTCCTCAATCTTTTCATTGATTTCCTCAACCTCTGAAATTAATTTGGCGCCTGGATTTTTGTGAGGATCATCGGTATACAATCCGTCGATATCGGTCAATAAGATCAAGAGATCTCCGCCGACCACCGCCGTCACCACTGCCGATAATGTATCGTTATCACCAAATTCAATCTCCTCTGTGGATACTGTATCATTTTCATTTACGATTGGAATGACCCCCAACTCCAAAAGCTGATCAAATGTATTCTTTGCATTAAAGCGTCGTTCATCATTTAACATTGTTTCTTTTGTGATCAAAATTTGAGCCGATCCCTGATTATATTCCGCAAACAGCTTTTGATAAATCATCATAAGCTGCCCTTGTCCGACCGCAGAACATGCCTGCTTCAATGGCAGCGACTGGGGTCTTCCTGAAAGTCCCAGAGATTTAAATCCCACACCAATGGCTCCGGAGGATACTAAAATCACTTCTTTTCCGCTATTATGAAGATCCGTCAGTACCCTTACCAGCTTTTCCAGTCGAAATAAGTTAAGATTTCCGGTCGATTTATGAATCAACGATGAAGTTCCAACCTTAATTATGACTCTCTTTTTATCTTTTAGTTTTTCACGATTATGTAGCATTTTATTTTCTTTCTCCTCATAGTTTTTGCTCTGTGACGACAGCCTCTGCCACCTTGATTCCATCCATTGCCGCAGAAGTAATGCCTCCTGCGTACCCGGCGCCCTCTCCACAGGGATAGATCCCGGTGACACTGCTCTGGAAACTCTTATCTCTCTCAATCCGAACCGGAGAAGAAGTCCTTGCCTCGATCCCGCACAAGATCGTATCTTCCCGATTGAATCCCTGAATCTTTCCTTCAAAGAACTCCATTCCTTCGCAAATTGCGTCACATACAGCCGACGGAAGACAATTCCTGAGATTTCCAAAGGATGTTTCTCCTTTTGTATTGGGCTCAATTTTTCCATATTTTTTCGATCTTTGATTTTTCCGGAAATCACAAAGAAGCTGTACCGGAATTTTGCCTCTCCCTTCCTGATAGGCTTTCTCCTCCCAAAACTGCTGAAAATAAATTCCAGCCAGCGGACCGTCCTGGATAAAATCATCCGGTGTCACCCCTACAATAATCGCACTATTGGAATTTTTTTCTGCCCGGTCATAGTTGCTCATTCCATTCACCGTCAGCCTGTCCGGCTCCGAAGAAGCATTGACGACAAACCCGCCAGGACACATGCAGAAAGAATAAACGCTTCTACCTGCTTTTGTATGGTAGGTCAATTTATAGGGTGCGGCAGGAAGATGGTATATTTCCGCTTCCCTGCCATATTGAGACCGATCAATCATCTCTCTGGGATGCTCTACACGCAGTCCGACTGCAAACGCTTTGGCATTCATCATAATTTCCCTGCGATGCAGCATCTCAAAAGTATCTCTTGCACTGTGCCCCGGCGCTAAAATTACAGTCTCACAGGGAATCCTCTCTTTCCCGTTGACCATCACGCCACACACCGCATGATTCCGAATCTCAACATCCGTTACCTTCGTCTCAAATCTCACGACTCCTCCCAGCCTTTGGATTTCTTCTCTCATCCGAAAAACAACATCCCGCAGGAGATCTGTTCCGATATGAGGTTTACTTTCATACAAAATTTCGCTGGGGGCTCCAAACTCTACAAACGTTTCCAAAACAAAGCGGTTCCTTCCAAGCTTATCCTTGACCAGAGTATTTAATTTCCCATCAGAAAACGTTCCCGCGCCTCCCTCTCCAAATTGAACATTGGATTCCGGATTCAGCTCTCCTGTTTTCCAAAAATGTTCTACGTCTTTCGTCCGTTCCAGTACATCCTTTCCCCTCTCTAATACAAGCGGGCAAACACCTGCCCGCGCAAGCATCAGCGCTGCAAACAGACCTGCGGGACCCATACCGACGACAATAGGAGAATGCTGCCATTGCCTTTTGTTTTTTGGAAAATGATACTCTTGTTTCGTAATTTTCTGAATATTACGATTTTTTATCTTTTTTAAGAGCTGTTCCTCCTGTCCCTTCTCAAGCTCCACATCAATGGCATATACATAAGATAAATTTTCCTTCTTTCTTGCATCAATTGATCTTTTTGCTATCTTCCATGTCCGAATCGACGCATTTTTTACATTCTTTTTTATTTTTCTCTCCAACTGCCCTTCCCTGTGATTCACAGGCAGTTTTAACTGATTGATTCTAATCATAAATTTCTATTATCTGCGGGCATCCCGCTCATCCTTCCCAAAACATTTTTGACAAACATCTTATCTTTAACGCTCATTATATCACGCCGGATTTCTTTTTTCTATATATGAATCTTATGATTTCTTTTTCTATATCTGACTTCCGGCAATATATCCGGAGGTAAAAGCCCACTGGAGATTATATCCGCCGCAGGTTCCATCCACATCCAGCAATTCTCCTGTCATATACAAACCCGGAAGAATTTTCGATTCTAAGCTTTCAGGAATGATCTCCTTCGTTGACACTCCGCCGGCAGTTACCTGTGCCATATCATATCCCTTGTATCCGCTAATTTCCACCGGAAATCTCTGTATCAACCCAAGTATTTTGAGAAAATCTTTTTCCTGCAGCTCTTTGATTGATTGTTCCGGCTTTATTTTTAATCGTTTCAATAAACAAAATACCAGCTTTTTGTTTAAAAATCCCTGAAAAAATTCTTCGATTGTCTTATATCTGCACTTTTTTAAAAAGTCTCTTGCCGTTTCCTCCAGCGTCAGCATATCCGGCATGAGATTTAAAAAAATCGTTACTTTTTTCTTTTTACGAATCTCGTCTATCACAAAGCGGCTGATTTGAAACACCGGAATTCCGGAAATCCCATACTTTGTAAACTGGACTTCCCCCCGTTCCGTGACAAGAACTTCTCCATTCACACATACCGTCAGATCACAAACGTTACGGACCCCTGCCGTCTGTTTTAAATCATTTTCTCTGGCTTCCAGAGCTACAAGCGCGGGAAAGATATCTGTAATCTTATGATGAAATCCTTTCGCCAGACGGTAGCCGCTTCCATTGCTTCCGAGTTTTTCCTGGGCACAGCCTCCTGTTGACAAAATCAAATGGTTTCCCTGATACCTCTTCCCATTTCCGTAAACATAAAAACAATCCTTTCTTTTTTGCGCGCTCTCGACTTCAAAACCTGTTATAACATCAACTGGCAGACTTCGTATTTTTTGACTCAACACATCCACTACCGTCGATGCCTGAAACGATGCCGGATAATAATATCCATTTTGCTGGGTTACCAACATCCCGAGAGCTTCAAAAAATTGAATCAGTTCCGAAAGTCCGAATTTTTCAATCAGCCGATACGGAAAATGGGGAAGTGTCCCTCGATACGACGTTTCATCCAAAACTTCATTGGATAAATTGCATCTCCCGTTTCCGGTTGCAAGAATTTTTTTCCCTAATTTATCCATCCGTTCCAGCAAAAGAATCTTTTTTCCATTTTCCGCTGCCGTGATTGCTGCCATCATTCCGGAAGCTCCGCCGCCAACCACTATCGCATCATATCTCATTTTTATCCTCCCAATATCCAGCTGCACGACATCTTCCAAATGCTAGCTACTATAAGACTCTAGAAAATGATATACCTCCTCCTGATCTTTAAATATAGTTTTGTCCTGCAGCATTTTTAAAATGTCTTCCGGCAGGTCTTCCTTTTTCATATCGGTATATTCAAATACTTCTTTTGTCTGATTATTAATCACCACAAGCGTTCCGTCTTTGATTTTCAGTCCATAGGTGATCTTCTTCTCCGTTGTCGCTTTTACAGCCTTTGTCGTTGTTTCTGTTACCGTCGATTGCACTTGATGAATCTGCTCATTTTTTCCTGCATCTTTCCTGTAGAAAGCCGCATAATACATATACCCGCACAAAACTGTAATAATCACAATATAAATTAATAAAAATCTATTTACTTTATTCATACAAAAACCACTCCTTTGGCTTCATTATTTCCAAAGAAATGTATTTTATACAAAAAAGAAATTTCCTTTGCCGTCCTTCAGATCATTCAAATCACATTTGAGAACTGCTTTATAATAACCTTAATTTTTTCGCAAGTCTGATAATCATTGTTCCTTTTGGAATATTGCGAAGTTCTTCTTCTGTAAACATTTTCAGTCCGATCACACCTGCAAAATAGATCAATGCCCCAAGAGGAATGGCAATAACTAAACATACTACAAAACTCATTCTTCCAAAAGGAAGAACCTTAAATGTGACAAACTGAATCAATCCAACCACAGCTCCCATCAGCAAAGCACTGGCAGCCGGCTTTAGAAAGGTTTGGGAAAATTCCTGACGATATCCGCTGTACTTGCGAATGGACATTGCATTCAAAAAACTCATAGCAATCGAAAATCCAGTAGTTGCCAAAACCAATGTATAGGCATTCAGATTCGTATGTTTCAGCGATGCATATAAAATTGCCACATTCACGCAAACAGAAACTGCAGCATGATAAATCGGTACTTTCATCTTATCCATTCCCTGTAAAATACCATTGGAGACGGTGGACATACAAGTAAACACTACAGAGACAGCCCCTGCACGTAAAAGCCCGGCTCCCAGACCAACGCCGTTTTCAACTCCGAAAATCAGTCCGTTGATCGGTACATTCAGCACACCCAAACCAACGGCACAGGGTATTGCAATCATCATTGTAAATTTAATGACCATCTGGATATTTTCATTCATCTTTTTCTTTTGACCAAGGGCATATGCGCCGGAAATATTGGGAATCACAGCATTGGTCAATGCCGATGCCATCGCCAGCGGAATATTAATCAGTACGTTGTACTGTCCGGAAAAAACACCGTACAATTCCGAAACCTGAAAAGACTTCATCCCCTTATCAACCAAAATCGAGCTGAACAAAGTCATGTCAATGGTTGGACAACAATTATAAATCGCCGTACTTAAAATCACCGGCGTAATTGTCAGCAAAAGAATCTTCAAAATACTGTGATAAGATTCTAAATATTTCGTCTTATCGTGGCGCATCTGAATTTTTATTTTCGGATGATATAGTTTGTAAATAATCAAACAGAAGATCAGACCAGTAATCACTCCGACTTCCGTTCCGATAGCACTTCCCGCCGCGCCATGACTTGCTATAGCATAAGTAATTTTTTCCGATGGAAGAAATGGAAGAATCAAAACATATGCCATCAAAATACTGAAAATTGCGTTTAAGATTTGCTCTATAATCTGAGAAATCGAGGTGGGAACCATTGTGTTATGCCCCTGAAAATATCCTCGAAGCACGCCTAACACCGCAGAGAAAAAAATAGTCGGAGAAATACACCGCAGCGCAAGAACTGCTCCTTTTTGTTCTCCGACAAAAACCGGCGCACCAAACCATGCAACCAGCGATGCAATTCCTCCCACAACCGCAGCATAGATCAAAGCCCCGTAAAAAATTCTTTGGGCATTGATATATTCTTTCTTGGCAAGTCTGGCTGAAATCGATTTTGATACCGCAAGAGGAATACTGAAAGAAGATATGAGCAAAATAATATTGTAGATATTATATGCAACACTATAATATCCCACACCCGCTTTTCCGATAATCCCAAAAAGGGGACTTCGGTACAAAAGTCCAATGATTCTGCACAAAATGGATGCTCCTGCCAGAATCATCCCCTGCAATAAAAATGAGTTTTTCCTGCTTTTGCTCATACCAAACCTCTTTCATCTCTTGTATATCTGGTCCTTATCAGAATTTCTTCCTGTTTTTGCTCCATCTCCTTCCGTTCATCTTCTTTCATATGGTCGTATCCAAAAAGATGCAGCATACTATGGGCAATCAAAAAAGCATACTCTCTTTCTGCACTGTGTCCATAGTTCTTCGCCTGCTCCCATACTTTGTCCATGGAGATCATAATATCCCCGAGAAGAAACTCTCCGCTCTCCGGATCAAATGCCATCGGATCTTTTTCAATTTCCGAAAAATCTGCCGGGTGAGGATACTCTGCCATTGGAAATGACAGCACATCGGTGGGACGATCGATCTGTCTTGTTTCCTGATTGACTCGATGAATGGTCTCATTGTCTACCAAAAGAAGATTGACCCGGCACTCATAGGGACACTGCACATAATCAATCGCAGTCTCTATGACTTCCTTTGCAATCCTCTCATAAGAGATTCCAATCTCTCCTTCGTATTCCTTTTCAATCATTATATTCATAGCATTCCTTATCTTTTGTTTTTTCTCGCACTCTTATTCTTTCTTACAGCTTTTGTCTCCTCGTATTTATCATACGCCGCAACAATTTTTTGTACCAACGGGTGTCTGACCACATCCTTATTTGTAAGTTCGCAAATTCCGATCTCTTTGACTTTCCCAAGAACCTTCAGGGCTTCTTCTAATCCGGAAATGCTCTCAAACGGCAAATCCTTCTGCGTTAAATCTCCGGTAATAATTGCTTTTGATCCGAATCCAATCCGCGTCAAAAACATCTTCATCTGTGCCGGCGTTGTATTTTGTGCCTCATCCAAAATAATATAAGCATTATCGAGCGTCCGACCGCGCATATAGGCAAGAGGCGCCACCTCAATGAGTCCCTTTTCCATATTCTTCATAAATGCATCTGCCCCGAGAATTTCATACAGTGCATCATACAGTGGTCTCAAATACGGATCAACTTTGCTCTGCAGATCTCCCGGAAGAAACCCCAGCTTCTCTCCTGCCTCAATGGCAGGACGCGTCAGAATAATACGATTTACTTCATCACTTTTAAAAGCAGTAATTGCCATAGCCATGGCAAGATATGTCTTTCCTGTTCCGGCAGGCCCGACTCCGAACGTTATCATTTTATCATGGATTTCCTCCACATATTGTTTCTGCCCCAAAGTTTTGGGTTTGACTGCTTTCCCCTGGACGGTATGACAAATAACATCTTTATCAAGCTCCAGCAGATTTGCAGGCTGATCTTCCATTGACAAGGAGAGTGCATAATTTACATTTTGTTCCGTAATCACATTCCCTCTCTTGGATAATTCTAACAATTCCTCGATTACAGAAACTGCATGGTTCACTGCTGCTTGATTCCCTATGCATTTTAACTGGTCTCCCCGCAGAATCAAACTGACATGCAGTGTTTTCTCAATCTTTTTCATATAGGCATCAAATTGGCCAAATACATTTCCACCATGCTCTGCCGGGAAATTCATCTCAATTTCAACTGGATTCATCTTTGAAGCTCCTTTATCTGTATTCTTTTGTATTTTAACATCTGCAAGAAAGTTTTTCAACTCAACACCTCTTTCTTTTATTGCGGAAGCGCCGTTGTCGGAGCAATCTGGGTTTCCTGCTTTTTGGTCAGCGAACGAATGTTGCGAATTTTCCCAACTTTTTCTTCCTGAATAACGTTTCCCTCAGCAATATATTCATTTCCTTGTTTCCGATACTCAATTTCATGATGTACGACCCGAACCCCATCCCTCTTTTTCTTTTTTAAATATTGTTGAAATTTTTCACGAAGCATTTTCTTTGCCTGCTTCATTGTCTGTATTTTTTTCTCCGCCTGATAGGATTGATAGGTTCTCACATAAACTCCAGCCGGAAGATAGAAAGAACTTCCCAGCTTTAATGGATATTTTTTTTCAACAATATCTACGTGACCTTTTGGTTCTTTTCCCGGCAGTTTGAGTTTTAAAGTTCCTGCATAGAAGCTTTTAATTCTTGTCTTCTTTTTGACGGTCTTTTTCTCATAGTATTCCACAGGAATCGCCTCTTTATAAGTTTCCTTGGTCCTCATGGTAATCTCGCCGTCTGCCTTGATCTTATCCGTTTCTGTCACCTGAAAGTCATCACTATAGTAATAAATCAAACCGGAAATCAGAGTGGTCCCTTTTTTCACACTATCTCCAACTGCCACAAGCGGCGTTCCGCTTTTCACAGATAATCCTGTAATAATTCCTGATTTATTTGCTACAATATCACACGGTTTTTTCGGATTTTGTTTTGTTTTTCGATCCAAAGTCTCCTTTAGCTCAATATGAAGTCTTGTTCCCTGTATGGAACAGGAAACCCATGCGATTTCATCATAATCTTCTCTCAGGTGCTCTTCCAGTCGATTACAGTCAATCTTTTGCTTGAGTGTTCCGGGCTTGTAAAAATTTGTTGTGACATATTTTAAAATTTCACTTTCTGAATAAACCTCGCTTCCGGAAATGGTTATTTCCCACATAAACTGACTGAATGCAAACATCATCATCGCCGCAAGAATTACAGAAAAAAAGAATGCCTTTCTTCTGCGATATTCCGATAAAAAAAAGGGAAGTCCCGATCTTTTGATTGCATGAAGCTCCAAATTCGTTTTCTCAGACAACGCCATCAGCATATCCCGTGATTTTCTCCGGACAAAAAAACAATACCCTCCATCACAGGGTTTTAAGTCCCACAGCACAAGATTATTTTTTGCACACAAATTCAGAAAACGTTCCACATTTTGGCCATGAATCTCAAAATACAATCTTCCCAATAGAAAATGCAGTAATCTTATCACCTTTTGCTCCCCCTATATGTATTCCAGCCGCTCTATCCTGCCAAGAACCTTCATAGCTTCCTGTGAATAATAGTCAATGGCAAGATGACTGCCGCAGATATTTAGCACTACATGATTTCCTTGAATCGAAATTTTCTGATCATCATAAGAAAGAATTCCCCGATAATTTTCAATCAAGACTTCTTGATTCCCTGTCAATGTAATGATAAAATCACCGAATACCACATCTCTTGGAAGCGAAAGACCTTTTGCAATGGCTTCTTTCGGTTTTTTCCTCATGAAATCCCTCCAAAGGCGGCATTTGGTTTAATATATGCAGAAAAAAAGCACCATATACCTGTTTCCAGATAGATGATGCTTTATCTTCAATTATTTTGATTTTCTCTTACGAGCAGCTTCAGACTTTTTCTTTCGTCTTACACTTGGCTTCTCGTAATGTTCTCTTTTACGAATCTCCTGCTGAATTCCTGCTTTCGCACAATTTCTTTTAAATCTGCGAAGAGCGCTATCTAAAGATTCATTTTCTTTAACGATTACGTTAGACATTCTATTCCCGACCTCCCCTCCAGTCTTGTACTTGTGCATCGGACTGTTTGGGTTTTATTTTTTTGCACTAGACTATTATACCATATTTTTGAATTTCGTCAACTAGGAAATTTGACTTTCTAAGACTTCTTTCGCCTTTTTCACAGCTTTTGCAATCCCGGAAGGATCTTTTCCTCCTGCCTGCGCCATATTCGGACGTCCGCCTCCGCCTCCGCCGACACACCCGGCAATGGCTTTGATCAGATTTCCGGCATGAGCCCCTGCTTTCATTGCACCTTCGGTTACCATGGCAACTAAAAATACTTTTCCTGCTTTCGATGAAGCTAACACGACAACTCCTTCTTCCAGTTTTTCTTTCAGGTTATCGCCCAGCTCGCGGAGACCATTCATATCGACATCTTCCACAGCAGCAGCAAGAAGTTTTATGCCCTGAACTTCTATCACCTGATCCATAACATCCCCTAAAGCATCCTTGGCAAGCTTGCTCTTTAATGATTCATTTTCACTTTTCAACTCTTTCACTTCCTGCAACAGTGATCCAATTCTCTTAAGCATTCCTGCCGGAGTGGTCTTAAGTGCTTCTGCCGCTTCATTGAGCTGTCCCTCCAGCCGATCATAGTAATCAAATACTCCCTGATCGGTAATTGCCTCAATTCGACGAACTCCTGAGGCCACACCTGTCTCTGATAAAATCTTAAATGCCGTAATTGTTCCTGTATTTTTCACATGCGTTCCTCCACACAGCTCCACAGAAAAATCTCCCATGGATACCACGCGGACTTCATCTCCGTATTTCTCGCCAAATAATGCCATAGCTCCCGTCTGCTTCGCCTCATCCATGGACATAACTTTTGTTTCTACCGGAAGATTTGCCGCAATCTTAGAATTTACAATCTCTTCTACTTTTCGGATCTCTTCGGCTGTCATCGGAGAAAAATGAGTAAAATCAAAGCGCAGATGTTTCGCATTATTCAAAGAACCAGCCTGCTCTACATGTGTTCCAAGAACTTCCCGGAGCGCTTTTTGAAGCAAATGTGTTGCGCTGTGATTTTTCTGTGCCTGACTGCGGTTCTTTTCATTGACATGAAATACTGCCCGGTCTCCTAAGGCAAAGACCCCATCCACCACGCATCCTACATGTCCGATTTTCCCACCGGAAAGTTTCACCACATCCTCGACTTCAAACGATGCACTGTCGCTTAAAATAACACCTTTGTCTGCTTCCTGTCCTCCGCTGGTAGCATAAAAAGTCGTCTGGTCCGCAATCAAAGTGCCTTTCTGACCTTTTATCAACTGATTCACAACCTCTGTCTCCGTTGTCATCGCCGTGATCGTTCCCTCGCAGGTCAATTCATCATATCCCAAAAATTCCGAAGTCATTGCCGGATCCAGCTGCTCATAGACGGTGGCATCTGCTCCCATATAATTTGTTTCAGCTCTGGCTCCTCTGGCAGTTTCTCTCTGGATCTGCATTTCCTTCTCAAATCCTGCCTGATCCACGGTAAATCCCTTTTCCTCCAGGATTTCAATCGTCAGATCCAGCGGAAAACCATACGTATCGTAAAGTTTAAAGGCATCTGTTCCATCCAGTTCCTTCTTTCCAGCTTCTTTCATTTCTTTTTCCATATCTGCAAGAATGGAAAGCCCCTGATCAATCGTCTTGTTAAACTGTTTTTCTTCCTGCGTCAGATTTCTAAAAATAAATTCTGCCTTATCTTCCAGTTCCGGATATCCGTCTCTGGATTCTGCAATCACAGTCTTACTTAATTCTGCCAAAAACAGTCCTTTCATTCCAAGCATTCTTCCGTGTCTTGCCGCACGCCGGATCAAGCGGCGCAGCACATAGCCTCTTCCTTCATTGGACGGCATAATTCCATCGGAAATCATAAAAGAAGCAGAACGAATGTGATCAGTGATCACACGAACTGAAACATCCTGATCGTAGTTTTTGCCGTAAATCACTCCCGCTTTTTCGCAAACCTTATCCCGAATCGCTTTGATGGAGTCAACGTCAAAAATAGAATCCACATCTTGTACAACCACTGCCAGACGTTCCAGACCCATTCCCGTATCAATATTTTTATTTTCTAATTCCGTGTAGTGATTGTGTCCGTCATTATCGAACTGAGTAAATACATTATTCCATACTTCCATATAACGGTCGCATTCACATCCCACCGTACATCCCGGCTCTTTGCAGCCATATTTTTCTCCGCGGTCATAATAAATTTCAGAACACGGACCGCAGGGACCTGCTCCGTGTTCCCAGAAATTATCTTCCTTTCCAAAACGGAAAATACGCTCCGGAGCGATTCCTATTTCTTTTTCCCAGATTTCAAAAGCTTCATCGTCTTCTAAATAGACAGAAGGATAAAGCCTCTCCGGATCTAATCCCACAAATTCTGTCAAAAATTCCCAAGACCAGGCAATGGCTTCATGCTTAAAATAATCCCCAAAAGAGAAGTTTCCAAGCATTTCAAAAAAGGTTCCATGTCTCGCTGTTTTTCCGACATTTTCAATATCTCCGGTCCGAATACATTTCTGACAGGTGGCAACTCTTGTCCTCGGCGGCACTTCCTGTCCTGTAAAATATGGTTTTAATGGCGCCATCCCCGCATTAATTAATAACAAACTGTTATCATTTTGGGGCACCAGGGAAAAACTTTTCATTACCAGATGACCTTTGCTCTCAAAGAAATCAAGATACATCTTTCTGAGTTCATTCACTCCATATGCTTTCAATTCTTCATCCTCCTAAATGTAACTAATGATTGATCGGAATATGGCGGTCACGCACTGCGCGCACAGCTTCGGATATCACAAAGCGTTTTTTTAGCTGCATAAGAATCACTTTCCCATGCAGCTAAAAAAATCGCCTTCTAAATCCGTATTGTCTAAATGGATTTCTTTTTCTTCTTTGCACGCTGCATTCCAAAAAAGACGCCTCCCACAGAACATGCCATGAGAATCACAAACTTCAATACGTAAGAAATGAGTTCTGATAAAAACGCTGTCATATCATGCCTCCTTCATCCTATAGAATCGATTATACCAAATCAATTCCCGAAAAACAATTATTTTCTTTCCAGAAGCTCACGGGTTACCTGCTCCCAAGTCATTCCACGCTCTGCCATCAGTACCATCAAATGATACAGAAAATCAGAAATTTCATATTTCATTTCTTCCGGATCCGGATTCTTCGCAGCAATCACAATCTCTGTACATTCCTCTCCGACTTTTTTCAGAATCTTATCAATCCCTTTCTCAAAAAGATAATTGGTATAAGATCCCTCTTTAGGATGCAGCTTGCGATCCAAAATGACATCATAAACATCCTGAAATACATTCATTGGATTGTCATCCTTATATTCTTTTTTTACAAGATCTGTAAAAAAGCAGGAAGAATGTCCCGTATGACAGGCGTTTCCCACCTGCCGAACCTTTGCCAGCAAAGTATCTTTATCACAGTCAATGGACAAAGATTTAACATATTGATAGTGCCCTGAAGTTTCTCCCTTTACCCAAAGTTCATCTCTGCTCCTGCTGTAATATGTCATAACCCCAGTTTCTACCGTTTGCTCAAAAGCTTCTTTTGTCATATATGCAACCATCAGCACTTCCTTGGTCTTATAATCCTGCACAACCGTTGTCAGCATTCCATCGCTGTTTAATTTAAACGCTTCAAACGGAATCGGACTTTTCAGCGTGGACACATCCATTCCATGTTCACGGCAAAATTTCTTTAGTTCCAGCACGGAAAACGGTTGATCTCCTGTAATCGCAATGCTTTGCGCATGATCAGCAGCCTGTGCCGCCTCCAAAACATCTTCTTTCCGCAAAACACTCATCATGACAGGAATGGAAATCTGATTTTTCAGACTTTGAATAAATCCGGCAGTCTTATCATACCCATCTTCCGTTAAAATAAGCAGTTCTCCTGCACCTAAACGTTCCATTTCTTTTGCAAAATGCAGAGGATCATCGAGTTTGTCAGGATTCATAGAAACCATCACCTGAGATTTTCCAAAACGGTCGGAGGCTTTTTTCACAATGTCTTTGTCCACCTGTACTGCCTTCCCGATACAGACTTTATCCGCTCCCGCATATAAAACTTTTTTTACATCTTCTAAGTCCTTAATCCCGCCGCCGACATAAAGAGGAACATCAATAACTGCTTTTATCTCTTTAATCGTCTCAATAGATGCCTTTTCTTCATAGTATCCGATGGCATCCGCTCCGGTATGGTTATATTGTTGTGCAGATTCCACAGGCATCCTGACATCCACACATGGAATCAATGTCGTATACTTCATTATAATG
This sequence comes from uncultured Anaerostipes sp., assembly GCA_905213305.1. Lineage (GTDB taxonomy): Bacteria > Bacillota > Clostridia > Lachnospirales > Lachnospiraceae > Anaerostipes. The sequence goes on along the minus strand of CAJMHU010000012.1, from coordinate 16,741 downwards.
CTCCTTTCGTAGACAGAACATCTCCGATTCTCGGATCTGTCATGGTTGCCTCATCCAGCGCCTTGGCAAAAGCTTTAAATGCGGCTTCCAGCATATGATGATTGTTCTCTCCACACATCTTTTTCAAATGCAGATTCATCGCTGCGCTATAAGAAACAGCATAAAAAAATTCTCTTGCCATTTCTGTATCAAATTCTCCCACACGGTCTACCGTAAAGTCGCAGTCCATCACCAAATATGGACGTCCGGACAGATCTACAGCACAAAGCATGAGGGTTTCATCCATCGGCAGCAAAAAAGAACCATAGCGTTTGATTCCTTTTTTATCCCCCACTGCTTTTCCAATCGCCTCTCCCAATACAATTCCCACATCTTCTATTGTATGATGGCAATCCACATGCAAATCTCCATCCACTGTCACATCAAGATCAAAAAAGCCATGACGCGCAAAGCTATTTAACATGTGATCAAAAAATCCGATTCCCGTGTGAATATTTGTAATTCCATTGCCGTCAAGATTCAACGTCAGGCAAATCTTTGTTTCGCTGGTATTTCGTTCTATGGATACTGTTCTGCTCATCCTTCTATCCTTCCTCGTTATTTTCAAATCGCACTTTCATCGAATTTGCATGTGCTGTCAGTTGTTCCTGACAGGCAAAAAATTCGATGTCTTTATGAACCGGTTCCAACGCTTCTCTTGAATAATATATCACACTGGATTTCTTTATAAAATCATCCACACTAAGCGGCGAGAAAAATTTGGCAGTTCCATTGGTCGGAAGCACATGATTGGGACCTGCAAAATAATCCCCCAACGGTTCACAGCTGTAAGCTCCAATGAAAATGGCTCCGGCATTTTTGATTCTTGTCATCACATCAAAAGGATTTGCCGTCATAATTTCCAAATGCTCTGAAGCAATGGCATTGGCAGTATCGACCGCCTCTTTCATATCATCCGCAACTAAAATATATCCAAAAGAGTCCAGTGATTTTTCCATAATTTCTTTTCTGGAAAGCTCTTTTAAAAATCCATCAATTTCTCTGGAGACCTCCTGTGCCAGTGATTCACTGGTCGTCACAAGAATGGCGCTTGCCATCTCATCATGTTCCGCCTGAGATAACAAATCCGCTGCCACATATCTGGCATTTGCAGTTTCATCTGCCAACACAAGAATTTCGCTTGGTCCGGCAATGGAATCAATACTTACATTTCCATACACAGCTTTCTTTGCCAGCGCCACAAAAATATTTCCCGGGCCTACAATTTTATCCACCTTCGGAATCGACTCTGTTCCAAATGCCAAAGCCGCAATTGCCTGCGCTCCTCCGACCTTATAAATCTTATCTGCTCCCGCTTCTTTTGCTGCAACCAGCGTACTGGCTGTCACTTTCCCATCTTTTCCCGGAGGAGTCGTCATCACAATATTTTTTACTCCTGCCACATGGGCCGGTACAATATTCATTAAAACAGAGGACGGATACACCGCTTTGCCGCCCGGGACATAAACACCGCAGCTTTCCATCGGCGTTACTTTCTGTCCGAGCATCACCCCGTCTTCCCTTGTTTCAAACCAGCTTTTTTGTATTTGCTTTTCATGAAAATCACGAATATTTTTAATTGCTTTGCGAATCACCTCAATCAATTTGTCATCCGTCTGCGCATAGGCTTCTTTAATTTCCTCTTCCGTCACAAGAATATTATCTTTGCTGATCACAGCTTCATCAAATTTTTTTGTATAATCAAAAACTGCGGAATCTCCCTGATTTTTTACATTTTCAATGATTGCATCCACCTGTTCCTGAAATCCTGCATACTGATTGGGATTCCTCTTTAACAGATCCGATAAAATATTGGCAATGGAATCTTTATTGATTTTTACAATTCTCATATTGATCTCTCCCGTTATTTCTTTTCATCCAATAGTTTTTTTAATTCTACAATGATTTTACTAATCCGCTCCTGTTCCATCTTCTGACTCACCTGATTGACTACCATTCTTGCTGACAGCGGACAAATCTCTTCCAGCACTTCCAAACCGTTTTCCCGCAAAGTCGTTCCAGTTTCTACAATATCAACAATCACCTCTGAGAGACCGACAATTGGCGCAAGTTCTACCGAACCATTTAATTTTACGATTTCTACCGTCTGCAATTTCTCATTATTAAAATATTCTTTCGCAATATGCGGATATTTCGACGCTACACGAATCATTTCATTGCTGTTTAAATATTTTTTTGCCTCTTTCGGTCCACAGACGCACATTTTACACGCACCGAACTTTAAATCCAGTACCTCATAGAGATTTCTTCCCTCTTCCAGTATGGTATCTTTTCCCACCACACCAATATCTGCCGCACCATATTCTACGTAAGTCGGAACATCACTTGCCTTTGACAAGAAAAATTTCAGCTTCAATTCTTCGTTGACAAAGATCAGTTTTCTCGTTTTTTCATCCTTCATTTCCTCACAGGTAATTCCAATCTGTTCCAGCAAGGATAAAGTTTTTTTTGCCAGTCGTCCTTTGGCTAATGCAAATGTAATATATCTCATGTATGTTTTCCTTCCTTTCACTGATTCTATTACGAAACAAAGTATAAAATTTCTCCTATTTTATGCTCCTTCGCATAATGCTCATACGCTTCTGTGCTGATCTCTTTCTTTTTCCGCTCCAAAACTACCGATCTTCCCTGCCTTCGCAACTCCCCTGCTTTGACAACTGCATCTTTCATTAATTGATCGGCATACAAAATCATCACGTCCGTATGATCTGCCTCCATGGCAATTCCCTGTCTTCCAAGCGCGATCATTAATTCATCCAATACGATGGCGAAACCTACGGAAGGCGCCTTTTTCCCGAATTGTTCAATTAAATTATCATAACGTCCGCCTTTTAACACAGCATCTCCGGTTCCGTAAGTATATCCTTTAAAAATAATTCCGGTATAATAATTATGTTTGTTCAGCATCCCGAGATCAAAACTTACATATTGGTCTTTGTCATATAATTTCAGAATATCATACACTCTCCGAAGCCGCTCAATGGCTTTCTTTGAAATTTCGTTGTCAACCATCTCCTCCGCCTGGTCTAAAATTTCAACATCCCCGTTCAGCTCATTAAATCTTAAAAACACCTCTTTGACCTTCTCTGAAAGATCCAAGGTTTCCACGTATTCCATCAACCCAAAATAATTTTTATTTAAAATAAACTCTCTCAGTGACGTTTTTACCTCTTCTTCCTCGATAGAGTCAGTTAATCCCTGAAAAAATTCAACTTCTCCAATAGAAATACGGAAATCACGAAGCCCTGCAGCCAAAAAACAATCAATTGCCATGACAATGACTTCGCTGTCCGCCTGAATGGAATCATCGTTGATCAGCTCTGCTCCAAGCTGGCAGGTTTCTTTTAATTTCAGCTGATAACTGGAATTATTTAAAAATACATTTCCTCCGTAGGACAAACGAATTCCCATTTCCTCTTCATGAAAGTATTTTGCAACACATCTGGCGATGGATGGAGTAATATCCGGACGAAGAACCAGAGTGTTCCCCTCCCGATCAAAAAATTTAAACATGTCTCTGGAGGAGACAGTTCCTTTTTCACTGTTAAACACATCAAAAAACTCAAATCCCGGTGTCCGAATCATCTCATATCCATAGGAGGCAAAAACTCTATTTAATTTTTCTTTCATTTTCGTTCGCTGCGCACATTCCATGCCGTAAACGTCTCGGACTCCTTCCGGTGTATGAACTCTCTTTTTATTCATCTTAATCTTCTCCTTAATACTTCATCAAATTAAAGTGCTACTTCGCTAACACGTGAAATCTTTCTGTATTTTACCAAGGATTGTTCCATTTGTCAACTATACGCCGGCATAAAACAAAACTCAAAGCCGGCGAATAACTTCTTCCCGGACATCATCCAGCTTTTCCACCGGATCATAAACCAGCTGCACCCCGCACTCCCTGCAAATATCTTCCAGAGCGCCAAAGATCCACGGATTTCTTGCCTTAATGGTTTGGATTCTTCCATGCTGCTGTGTAAAACTTATAAAAAATCCCAGTGCTCTGCCAATTTCATCGTCATCTTCTTGCAGCACATCCATCGTTATCACTTCATCATGATTCTCATCAAACGCCATAAACATCAACGGATTCCTCGGACGATCTCCCGCATCTTCTTCCACATAAACCGGAAGATATGCAAAATCCAGCAAAACCGTCAGATCCAGCGCCGGAGATTTTTTCAGGTCTTCTCTCAGCTTTTCATCTTCCAGCATCACCGACGGGAATTCTTTTTCTACCACAGGAAATTTTGTGGAAAACATTTCCCATGTTCCTGTCTCTTCCTTGTATTTGCGAATGATTCCCTCTCCCTGCTCAAAATCTGCTGTTACTTTCCCTTCCTGCACTGCCTTTACTGCCATATACAGATTTTCATATACCTCTGTCAGCAATTCCACTTCATCAGCGTCTAACAGATATGGCTGGTATCCTTTTTTATAGGAAAAAAAGTAAATCCAGCTTTCAATATTTTTAAAGCGCAGATCCAAGCGATCAATGACCTCTTTTTGTTTTTTTGGAACCTTCATCATATTTCCAACAAAACACGTGAGGCTGGAATGTTCATTGATCAAATATTCCGCAGGGAGATCACACGCGTCGGATCCTGCGATCATATAAAAATCCCCAAGTCCTTCATATCCTTCAAATGCTGCAATCCCCTGATCTTCGCCGTATTTTCCCATGATGCTGCAGAAAACAGGGTCCTTTCTTCCTTTTGGAACAATAGCAATTAAATCCTTATTTCCCAAAGTATTCCAAGGTTCTAATTCCTTTAATTTTTGCGTAATATCGTACAATTCTCTCCAAGCTTTGACGGATGCTTCTTTTCTCAAAATTCTTTCCTCCATTTTTAAATGATCTGCCCCTGTTTTCAAAAGTTTATCAATATTATAAATAGAAAATTCCCGAATTACAATACCACATCCAAAGGAACTGCCGTTAAATCCTGGATTTTATCTTTATACTTTTTCCACAATCTGTTATAATTGTGTGACAAACCGAAAAAATCCATCGGTTCAATACATCATCAGGAGGTCCTATTATGGCATTTGACGGATTTGTCATTTCAAATATTACAAAAGAGTTAAACGATACAATCATCGGAGGACGCATTTATAAAATTTATCAGCCAGAAGCAGATGAAATCACGCTGGTCATCAAAAAAGAGCGAGTTACCTCAAGGCTGCATCTATCTGCCAGCGCATCTCTTCCTCTGATTTATTTATCCATGGAGTCCAAAGAAAATCCAATGCAGGCTCCTAATTTTTGTATGCTGTTAAGAAAACACCTTGGCAGCGGTCGTATCCTCAAAATTTCTCAGCCTAATTTTGAACGAATTATTGAGATCACCATCGAACATCTCAATGAATTGGGTGATGTCTGTCAAAAACGGCTGATCATTGAGATTATGGGAAAGCACAGCAATATTATTTTTGTAAACGATGATAACATCATTCTGGACAGCATCAAACACATTTCTGCCAACATAAGCTCTGTGCGCGAAGTCTTGCCGGGACGAACCTACGCCTATCCCCCTTCTAAGGAAAAGCAATCCCTAATGACTCTGACAGCAGAAGATTTTTACGGGAAAATCCTTACGAAACCACTCAATCTCTGCAAAGCTTTATACACTTCGATTACTGGTATGAGCCCTCTGATTGCCAATGAGTTATGTGACCGGGCAGGCCTGGATGGAAATGCATCTACCAGTTCTCTGTCCGAAGCTGATGCTGCAGGTCTCTATGGACAACTGATCAAATTAAAAACCCTCATCGAAGATCAGGCATACATCCCCAACATCCTCTATCAAAATGAGGAACCAAAGGAATTCTCCTGCATTCCTTTAACTTCGTATCCTGACTGTACCGTCAAAACATTTAACTCCATTTTTGACGTACTCACAGAATATTATCGTGAAAAAGAAAAATACACACGAATGAAACAAAAATCTTCTGATCTTCGCAAAATTATACAGACTTCTCTGGAACGGACCAGTAAAAAATATGATTTGCAGCTTCGCCAGTTAAAAGACACTGAAAAAAGAGAAAAATTCAGAATTTACGGAGAACTCACACAAACCTATGGCTATCAATTAGAGCCAAATGCAAAGTCGCTAACCTGCACTAACTATTACACCGATGAAGAAATCACCATTCCTCTGGATCCTTCCATCTCTCCTCTGGAAAACGCAAAGAAATTTTTTGAAAAATACAACAAACTGAAACGCACCTATGAAGCGCTTTCTCAGTTAACTTTAGAAACAAAATCAGATTTAGATCATTTGGATTCCATCGCCACCGCTTTGGCACTGTCCGAAAATGAAAAAGATTTACAGGCAATCAAAGAAGAACTGACAGACTTCGGCTACATAAAAAAACGCGGTTCTAAAGGAAACAAAAAAAATTCCAAATCTAAACCGCTCCACTTTCTTTCCTCCGATGGCTTTCATATGTATGTGGGAAAAAATAATTACCAAAATGATGAATTGAGTTTTAAATTCGCCAATGGAGGAGACTGGTGGTTTCATGCAAAAAACATGGCGGGTTCTCACGTCATTGTACGAAAAGAACAAGCGGAAACTTTACCGGACGCAACTTTTGAGGAAGCCGGACGCCTTGCCGCTTACTACTCCAAAGGACGCCAGGCTCCGAAAGTCGAAATTGACTATATACAGCGAAAAGAATTAAAAAAACCTCCAAAATCTAAACCGGGGTTTGTCATCTATCACACCAATTATTCCATGATGTGCATCCCGGACATTACGGGAATTGAAGAAATAAAATCCTAAGGAAGGGAATTTCAAGACTCATTTTATCCAAAAGCAAGCAGGATCATCCGGTCATTTTCACCGGAAAATCCTGCTTCTTTTATAAAACATTACATTGCATTGTAAATTTTAATGACGTTTTCAAGAACTCTATCCTCTGTAATTCCGGAAACTTCTTTCAGCGCTTCTTTTACGCCCAATGTCTGAATTTTATCCTGAAGCTCTACGCTCTGAGGATCTTCTACATTCTCATATTTTAATGCCGCCGCAATTCCTGTAAGCAGCGCATCCACCGGCAAATCATATTCCAGCGCAGTCATCGTCGGTTTGGTCAGACGATCTGCAGCGCTCAGCTTTCTCAAAGGTTCTCTTCCGACACGCGCTGTATCATCAACCAGATACGGATTTTTAAATCGATTTAAAATTTTCTCAATGTATTGAAAATGTGTCTCCTTATCAAATCCATATTTGTGAACCAATGCCATTCCACTTTGCTGCATTGCCTTCTTCACAATTTTTAAAATTTCTTCATCTGCAATACTTTCGTCAATGGTCTTATACCCCTTATAGTTGCCAAGATAAGCGGTAATACAATGTCCTGTATTTAAAGTAAAAAGTTTCCTTTCAATGTAAGCCATCAGATTGTCTGCAAGATTCATTCCTTCAATTTGAGGAACCTCACCTTTAAAGGACGCTTCTTCTACATTCCACTCATAGTAGTTCTCTACCACTACATCAATCGGATTATCAAGACGAACTGGAGGTACAATGCGGTCAACAGAACAATCCGGGAATCCCACATATTTTTCTGCATATGCCTTTTCTTCTTCATTCAGATGCCCATAAACCGCTTCCTTAAGCTGAGAACTTCCTTTGATGGCATTCTCACATGCAATAATATTTAAGAATTCTTCTGCCCCTGATGTTTTTCTTACTTTGATACCTTCTGCAATCGCCGGTGCAATGATCGGAAGAATCCGAAGACCAACTGCTGTCGTAATCAGCTGTGCCTCCTTCATTTCATCAATTAATTCCGTTTTCGCAGAATTAACGCCGCTGATATCTGTAATGACAATCTCTTTGCTTTCCACATCTTTTACATAAATGGTATATTTCCCATCTTCATTGATTTTATCAATAATCTGGTCATTGACGTCTGCAAATACCACATGATATCCTGCTTTTGAAAGTAATCCTCCGATAAATCCACGTCCTATATTTCCTGCTCCAAACTGAATTGCTTTTTTCATTTTTCTCACTCCTAAGCTAAAAAATCATTGTTCTTTCCTGTTATCAGTTCCTTATGAACGAAACATTTCCATAATTTCATCAATATTTTTTGTATTTTTTAATTGCTGAAGTTTTTCCTCATCCCCTATGACTTCTGTAATCTTTGCAAGCAAGCCCAAATGCTCATCTCCAATTCCTGCAATTCCAAACACCAGCTGCGCCTTTTCATCTCCGAAATCTACACCATCCGGATATTGCAGCATTACAATTCCTGTTTTCTGGACTCTTTCTTTTGCATCTCCAGTTCCGTGAGGAATTGCAACGCCCATACCCATATAGGTACTTACCGTATCTTCCCTCTTGACCATTGCCTCAATATACTCTTCCTCTACATATCCCAATTCGTTTAATAATTTTCCCGCTGCGCGAATCGCTTCATATTTGTCCACAGATTTTAATCCGGTCTTAATTCCCTCTTCTACCAAAATTTTAGATTGGCTATGAGAGGTTTCTTCCTCAGCCGGAATCTCCTCTGCTGTAACTGCCGTCTGATTCTGAACAGAAGAAACTGATGTTACTTGACGATACAAGGCATCCAGATTCGGATCCTGAAGGAAATTATTAATCACAACCATCTGCGCCTGCGGAGCAGATTTTTTTGCACGATCCACCAATACTGCCTGAACAACTGCAATATCACAATCTGCCGGAATATTGTCCACAGAAGTATTGATTACTGTAAGATCCGGACGCTCTGCTTTTACACGATTCCTGAATTTTGTAGCTCCCATTGCAGAAGAACCCATTCCGGCATCACAGGCAAACACGATTTTCTTGACCTCATCCGCATTCTTTTTCTCTCCCGCTTCTAAAACAGCACCTTTAGATTCTGCTTTCTTAGCTGCCATATCACTCTGAGCATCCTCAAGACTCTTTCCGTTTGCCATACGAACAATCGGAGCGGCAATCAGGAAAGATACCCCTGTTGCTATGATAACACCGATCACTGTCAAAACCATCTGACTTCTCGGTGACATGGATAGATAGGCAATAATTGATCCTGGGGATGATGGTCCGACCAGCCCGCATCCCGTAATGCTAAAGAACGTAATTGCACAGATATTTCCTACAATCGGAGCAATAATGATGATCGGGTTCATCAATACATAAGGAAAATAAATCTCATGAATTCCCCCGAAGAAATGGATAATAATAGCACCCGGAGCTGATGATTTTGTAACCTTATCTTTGGAAAACAGCATATATGCGATTAATACCCCAAGTCCCGGTCCCGGATTTGCTTCCAGCATATACATAATTGATTTTCCGGCTTCTTTTGCCTGTTCGATTCCGATTGGTGTAAAAATACCATGATTCAGCGCGTTATTTAAGAATAAGACTTTTGCCGGCTCAATAAAAATTGCTGACAGAGGCAAAAGATTGGCATCTACTAACACATTGACCCCTGCGGTCAGCACTGCCAAAACAGCTGACATAAACGGTCCAATCAGAAAATATCCGATAATCGCAACGATCATCCCCAGAATCCCCACAGAAAAGTTGTTGATCAGCATCTCAAACCCTGCAGGCATATGTCCGTCCATTGCTTTGTCAAAATTCTTAATTACCCATCCTGCAAATGGTCCCATTACCATGGCTCCCATCAGCATCGGCTGTCCGTCGAAGCCGCCGACACCAGCAATGCATCCCATGACTGCAATGGCACCCATAACACCTCCTCGGTCACCTCCGACTTGCCTTCCTCCTGTAAAAGCAATTAGGATCGGTAATAGAAAGGTTAACATATAAGGCTGAATCGAAGCCAGCTTCTCATTGGGAATCCATCCATCTGCAATAAACAGTGCCGTAATAAATCCCCATGCAATAAACGCACCGATGTTCGGCATCACCATCGCACTTAAAAACTTACCGAATTTCTGTAATCCATTTTTCATGCTGTAAATCCTCCTTATCTTAATTTCTCATTTTCTTTTCATAATCTTTTCAAAATAGCTGCCGAGACTGGCCTCTAACTCGGCCTCCACGGCTTTTCTATTTTTATGGAACAAATATGTAATAATCTGATCTTTTTCAGCCAGAGCCCCGCTGACCTCACTCATCACTTCCCGATAAATCACCTGATCTGTGACCTTTGGAATCAGCATCAGCAGTGCCCCGCGAATCACCGAACCCTGTTCCACAATGGGTTCCTTTAAATAAATATAGCCAAAGCGACAATGTTTTACGCCTTTGGTTTCACTGTGTAAAAACAAAACCTCCATATTGGGAATATAGGTACTGGAAATCTCTTCTCGCTGATAAAGCTCTGCCGTAATGATCCTGGCAGCTTTATCATCTCTGGCAAAAACAGTCCCCGCATAGTCAATCAAATCCTTTTTCCTTTGAAGATTTTCTCCATTGGAAATCTTAATATTGTCCAGAACCTGCAAAATTTCCTGCCCGAGCGTTACCATATACTGGATATGGTATTTGCCGATTTTTTTTGGCTTCAATACCTCTTTTGCCTGTTTTTGACAAGGTGATTTCTGAACCTCTGCCAATGCTGTCTTTACCATCACTTTATCAGTTTCGGTAAGCATGGAACTCACATAGACATTTGGAAAATCAAGATCCAGTTGTGTCGTAGAAATTACAAGATCAATCCCATTACGAGACAGTTCTTCCACCCGAATATCTGCACTTGAAATCACTTTCTGAATCTCTATCTGAGGAAATTCTCTTTTTAAGGAAACAGAAAGCATCTGCGATGTTCCGATCCCATGGGGACAGGCAACATACACACGAATTTTTTTCTCCTCTTCCTTTTGCTTTTCAATAAAAGCACAAAAGTACATCGCAATAAATCCGAGTTCTTCTTCCGAGATTTCAGAAACTTTCAGCTCCTCTTTTAAGAACTCACATGATCTCTTTACTGCCTGATAAACATCTTCATACTTCTTTCTTAACATTTCCATATGTGTATTTTCTGTAAAAATCTTCGCTCGAATCCGATTCATCGCCGGTTTCATATGATTGCAAAGACTGTCAATCAAAACAGTATTCCCCAGAAAATTCATATCCAGCAGTTTTTCCATATTCAATGTAATCTTAATCACAATTTGCCGAACTCTGAAACTCTCTTCATCATACTTGCTGTCATGCTTGTTTTTCCAAATCTTCGCTGTCAAAAGCTGCATCGCAATGCAGTAAATTTCACCTTCTGAGATCTGATGTCCCACAGCGTAACTTATTTTGCTTCCAATCCAGTTTGCCATTTGACATTCCGGAAGATGCATCATGGACGCAAGATTTTTCTCATTGCCCTCTACTTCAAGTCCTTTTTCAATCCTGCTTTTTGCCACCATAAAATACAAAGATAACTGCCGAATGGAACGCTCTGTATATTGAATGTTTAAAAGCTTTTGCAGCTCCTGAATCATCCACAGGGTTTCATCGAAAAATTCCTGCTTCAAATTCAAGAATGAACCATCCTGCCGAAGTTTCTCATTCGTAAGAAGCTCCGACAACCAATGACCTTCCAGTTTCTTTCGCATCGCCATTGTAACTGCCTGACGGTAATCCTCTTCTTTTCCGGTCCAATAAATGCCTATGCCCGGTTTTCTCTGCAAGGATAAATTATAATGACTCATCCACTGTTCGATTTCATCCAAATCACTTGTTAGGGTTCCATCCGAAATGTGAAAAAGGGATGTAAAGTAGAAATATTTCAGCGGCTCATTTGCCATCAGAAGACTGGATATAATTCTTCCCTGTCGTTCCTCTTTGGAGTATCCAAACTGATTGCGATCCAGCTCCACCAGTTCCCGAATAAACCGTCTGGTTTCCTGAGTTTCTTTTACATAAAGACCCACTCTTGGTTTCTTTACCAACTGAAAATCATTTTCTTCAAACCATTGATTAATCATCGGCATCTCCCGGAGAATGGTCCTGGAGCTTAATTTGAGCTTTTCCGAAATCGCCTGTATCGTAATTGGATTGTCCACGCTAAACTGTGTCAACATTTTAATGATTGATTTCTGTCTACTTGTTAATCCGGATTTTTTCGACATATTTTCATCCCTTTCATTTATTATTATATACATTGATTTTTATAAAAACAATACGTATATATCTTAGTTTTGTCGGCATAAAATAGTGACACCATTGTATCACGACGGCGCTTTCTTGTCTCCACAAAAACAAAGAAGTCCTTTCCTGGACTTCTTTATACTCAAATCGTTTCAATTTTTCTTATCATCTGATTTTGATCCTGTGAATGTTTTACTCCATATAACACCTGGTCTGCTTTCTTATATAGCTTCTGAAAGGAAATCCTTCCCGATCCAAAAACTCCTCCAAATGATAGAGAAGACTGACTTTTTGTATAATACGTCTCAATCTCCTTTTCATACTCAGCATTCATCTTTTGTAGTTTTTCTTCCATAATTCTAAGATCATTGCATGGATACGCAAAAATCACAAACTCATCTCCACCCAGACGAAATATAATATCCGATCCCCGGAAAGAATTTCTCATAAGCTGTACTGTGTACTGTAAAACCTTATCGCCCTCTTGATGTCCATATATATCATTGATCTCTTTAAAATGATCTATATCCAGCACTAAAAACACATAGGACGTTTCATCATCCAAAGCCTTTTGAATCAAAGCTTCTCCACTTCTGCGATTGTAAACCCCTGTGAGCGGGTCCCTAACCGCATCATTTAACATTGTCAGAAATACATCCTGCGCCTCATACCCTGGCTGATCCAGTTCATAGGAATTATTTTTATATTCCCGAAAAATTTTATCAAAGAATTCTTCCGGCAAATATGCCTCTGATAAAAATAAGAGAGAAAGCCGGTATTGTTCTTCCTCTTTGAAAAACCCTGCAGTAACATTGATGCAATATGGACCATCGCACCTCCCCGCACTCTTTTTATGAATCCATATGGTCCCAAAGCATTCTATAAACGTTTCTTGTCGGCAGACCGCTGTAAAATTTTTTATTTCATAATCTGTTACCATCCCAAAAACTTCTTCTTTCGACAGACTCCTTTGCGCTGCTTCTTTCTTGCCCTGTATCACGTTTTCGCGGACCATGCCAACCGCAAAAAAATTATCTGTTATTTGGGGAAGAATTTTCTGAAAATCATTTTCTATAAAATATGAGAATAAAATTTCATTCAGCTTCTGAAACACAATATCCTCATCTGTTATTTCCGATCTGTAATACCCCATACCGTTCCTCCACAATCGCAAATATTACGTATTATAAGATGAAATAACGCAAATAATATGCATTATATTTGATTTTTTCAAAATTATAACATATTATATCCGCACTGTCCAGAAAATGATTTTGATATTCTATATCATAGGAGGAACGATCATATGGACAAAGAATTTATCCGTAATCGGATTACTGAGCTGAGGCTTAAGAAGAACATCTCTGAATATCAGATGAGTTTAGATCTTGGACAAAACCGAAGCTACATTCAGGCAATCTCCTCCGGCAGAGCCTTGCCTTCTATGGTCCAATTTTTAAAAATCTGTGATTATTTTGAGATCACTCCTCTGGAATTTTTTGATTCCGATGCCGTCAATCCTCAACTCTTGAGAAAGGCAATGAATGGCATGAAAGCAGATGAAGCAGTGGACAATCTGCTGAATATGTTCTCGCGGACAAGAACGAATGCCGAGCTGGTGCAGACAGTAATTCGTCAAAAATTTATCTAAAATCACTCTTGTACGAAAGAAAATACTTGATTCTGACTCACAAAACAGATATTATATTCTGGTTGGTGTCCTGCAAAATGTGACAAAATGCGGGATGTTCAAGAATACTTGAATGATGAGAAACTGAGGAGGAAATCAAGATGTTTCGTGAAGAAATTGACATGGCAGGAAATGCAGCCAAAAAGAAAATCCAGTTCCTGCGGCAGCAGACAGGGGCATACTTCATCTCAGCGATGCTGGCGGGAATGTTTGTTGGATTTGGCGTTCTTCTGGCATTTACAGCAGGTGGAATGTTAAAAGAAGGCGGCGTGCCGGGTGTGAAGTTTATTATGGGAGGCTGCTTTGGCGTTGCCCTCAGTCTGGTTTTGATGGCAGGAGCAGAGCTCTTTACAGGAAGTAATTTTGTGATGGCTGTTGGGATGTTTCAGAAGAAAGTGACATTTCAGGATTCTGTGACAGTGTGGGTGACCTGCTGGCTCGGGAATCTGGCAGGCTCTGTTCTGGTAGCAGGAATGTACTCTCTGACAGGACTCTGTACAGGAAGCGTACAGGCGATCATGGCAGATACTACAGCGATGAAGATGTCTGTAGAACCGCTGCCGCTGTTTATGCGGGCAATACTCTGTAATATCTTAGTATGTCTGGCAGTGTGGTGCGGAATTAAAATGAAAACAGAAACAGGAAAGCTGATTATGACGTTCTGGTGTCTGATCACATTTTTTACAGCAGGATTTGAACATAGTGTGGCAAATATGTCTCTGATGATGATCGGTCTTTTGAATCCGGCACAGTACGATATCAGCATCGGCGGATATGCCTATAATCTGGCTGTTGTAACCATTGGAAATATGGTGGGCGGTATTTTGTTCCTGGCAGTTCCGTATTTCCTGATTGGAAAAGAAAAAGCAGCAAAAAATTAAAAATTGAAAAAAGATAAAGTTTTCTTATTGAAAAAACTTGCAAAACAGAAAAAACTATGCTATTATGGTGTAGCTGTTTAGAGATTAGAATAATATTTTAAAATAGAGAGGTGAAAATCATGAGAGAAGGAATCCATCCAGAGTACCATCAGGCAACTGTAACTTGCAACTGCGGTAACACATTTGTAACAGGTTCTACAAATGAGAGCATTCACGTAGAAATCTGCTCTAAGTGCCACCCGTTCTATACAGGTCAGCAGAAAGCTACACAGGCACGTGGACGTGTTGACAAGTTCAATAAGAAGTATGGTATTAAATAAGAAAAAGAATTGTAGCAGGCTGAGACGTTAAAATCTCAGCCTGTTATTGTATGAAGAGCATTTTGGATTAGAACGAGTTTACTGATGTTAGGAGAAAGAAATGAAGTCATCAAATATAGGCGGACAGGCTGTACTGGAAGGGATTATGATGAAGAATGGGGACCGCTATGCAGTGGCGGTTCGAAAACCGGATCAGGAAATAGTGGTAGATGTGCAGGAATATCAGAGTGTTATGCCATGGAAAGCAGTGACGAAGATTCCGTTTATTAGGGGGATTTTTAATTTTGTAGATTCTCTTGTGCTGGGAATTAGAACGCTGATGTTTTCGGCATCTTTTTTCGAAGAAGAGGATGAAAAAGGTGTTGAAATGACCGGCGAAGAAATCGCAAAACAGGAGAAAAAAGAAAAGATATTGATGAATCTGACGTTAGCAGTTTCTTTTGTGCTGGCAATTGGAATTTTTATGGTGCTGCCTTATTTTCTGAGTAATATTGCAAGGAAATATATTGGATCCGGATGGATTTTGACGATTATGGAAGGTATAATCAGAATTTTGATTTTTCTCGGATATATTGCGCTTGTTTCCAGGATGGAAGATATACAAAGGACGTTCATGTATCATGGCGCAGAGCATAAATGTATCAATTGCATCGAACATGGGTTGGAACTTACTGTGGAAAATGTGAGAAAAAGTTCCAGAGAACATAAAAGATGCGGAACCAGTTTTCTATTTTTTGTTATGATCGTCAGTATTGTTTTTTGCTTTTTTATTACGACAGAATCACAGGTTTTGAGAGTTGTTCTTAGAATAGCGTTGCTGCCTCTGATTGCAGGAGTTTCTTATGAAATTATTCGACTGGCGGGAAACAGTGAGAATTTAATCGTTAATCTTCTGAGTAAGCCGGGACTTATGATTCAGAAGATGACGACAAAAGAGCCGGATGACAGTATGATTGAAGTGGCGATTAAAGCAGTGGAAGCAGTATTTGATTGGAAAGCATACGAAAAAGCAACTTTCGGCAAGGATTTTGATGCAGAAGGGGAGAAGGTATGACACTGCAACAGGCATATGAGGAAGGAATTGAGAGATTAAAAGAAGCGGGGATTGAGGAAGCCGGTCTGGATGCATGGTATCTATTGGAATACGTAACCGGAATCAATCGTGCTACTTACTTTGCTGACTCGAATCAGGAGATGAAGGATAGTCACCGGGCAACCTATCAGACTCTAATTTCAGAACGGGAAACAAGAATTCCGCTGCAGCATCTCACAGGAGTGCAAGAGTTTATGGGGCTGGAATTTCGAGTGAATGAACATGTGCTGATTCCAAGGCAGGATACGGAAATATTGGTAGAGACTGCATTGGAGAAAATCAATACAAAGAAACCACTGCGGGTGTTGGATATGTGTACTGGCTCTGGTTGTATTTTACTGAGTGTGCTTTCTTATGGTCGGAAAAAGTGTGAAATTACAGGGGTCGGAGTAGATGTGTCGGATAAAGCCCTTCAGGTCGCAAAAGAAAATGCGAGAAACCTCCAAGTGGATGCTGAATGGATAGAAAGTGATTTGTTTTCTGGTGTTTCTGAAAAATTCGATATGATACTTTCTAATCCGCCATATATTCCTTCGGCAGTTATAAAAACATTGCAGCCGGAAGTGCGGGAACATGATCCGCTGCTTGCTCTTGATGGAAAAGAAGAT
>CAJMHU010000011.1 GCA_905213305.1 uncultured Anaerostipes sp. | reverse complement strand
ATTTTGTACCTTTTGCCATAACCATTCTCCTCCTTGATCTATGACTATCATATACGATTTATTGAAAATGGTCATGTTTATTTTGTACTATTTATATTCTAACACCAACCGCCTGAAATATTTTTTCAAATGTAATTCCTGCAGTAATAATCACAGAAAATGCCAATGCAATCGTAGAATACTGAATTCCCATGCGGATGACCATCTGATCGGAAGTAAATGCCCCTAAAAAGGAAGGCATAATCAAAATTCCCACAATCATTAAAACCATTCCATGCAATACATTTAATATAAGACCTTGTGTTGCCGCACGATCTGCCTCTTGATGTTTCCCGGCTCCAAGATGCATTGCAATCACCGCATTGACTCCGACGCCAAAGCCAACAGCAATTGCGTTAATCAAATTTTGTATTGGATAAACCAAAGAAAGTGCTGTCATAGCTTTTTCGCTGATTTTTGCCACAAAAATGCTATCCACAATATTATACAGCGAGTTTACAAACATTGAAATTACCATTGGCAAAGCCAACGATAATAAAAGGGGTAAAATTGGTTTCTCTTTCATATACGTCTGATCCATTGATTATTCCTCCATCTTTTCCAAAGAATTTCCTGCTAAAATTTCTAATTAAAGAAAAAAGGCTATAAATCCTATTGTTTAATACTCAGAAACAATAAAATCTATAGCCTCATAAAAGACATGTATTCTTTCAATGCACCAGGCGGGAGTCGAACCCGCGACCAACAGCTTCGGAGGCTGCCACTCTATCCACTGAGTTACTGGTACACAAGCTATATTATAATACAACAAATCTTTCTATTTTTCAAGCATTTTTTTGAAAAAAATCAAACCTTCATCTTGGATAAATTTCATCAAGATCTTTTATATCTATTTTTCTACTTTTTAAAAAAGCTTCCTACTTATAATTCACAGCAACTTCTAATTATTCTATTTCTTCAAAGATCGGTGATTTTAAATTTTCCCATATAAATCGGAGCGTTTTTTCCTTGTCTTCGTTTTAATCTTAATTTTCTGCGCTTGATCGCTCTCAAATGCTGCTGTCTTTTCTTTCTGCTCGACGGCATTGATTGTAATGTCTCTGAACAGGCGCCAGTGCTTTAGTCTTTTGATTGAGTTGAAAAGCTTCGACCTTCACAGCATCATTTGCTTCTGCTTTATTTTGTACCTTTCAGAATAAAACTGACATCACCAACACGAAGAATATCCCGGCTTTCCTTAGTTTTTTTCTTAAAATAAAATCACTCCTTGAAACTATTTCATATTTTTTTCTGAAATCAGGTAATAAAACCCTTGATCTGGGATATTATAACGAATTTCTTCCAAAATATTTGTCGAAGGAATCCGAAAAAATTTATTCTCAAAAAGTTTACTCATCAATTTGGAATTGTTTCTCTTTCTATTTTTTTAAACTCACCATTGGACAGAGGCTGAAAACTGCCGTCTCCGATTCCAAGAGCTGTCTTGGCAAGCATATCTGCCATATCATTATGCAAATCACTGGAATGTCCTTTTACCTTTACAAATTTAATCTGCAAGGATTTTTTTGCCCGCTCAAAAAATTGACAATAGGCTTTTGTTCCCTCTTTTTTTGCAGCCCACTCTCCGGTACACCATTTCTCAATTCCCTCATAGTCATAATAAATTGCAATCTTTTTATAACTATGATTGATCGCATAATCCATGGCTGCCTTTGCTCCTTTAATTTCTCCGGCTACATTTCTCATGGAGATCAGACTGGAATCTGTATATGCTTCTGCAAAATATTTTTCTGATCCCTGCCAAATCAAAACCATTCCATAGGAAAACTTTTTTTGACTATGATCATAGCTTCCGTCTACATAAGCAATCAGCGTCTTTTCATCCACAACCATCTGTTGATTTTCATCCGAAGCCAAAAAAGCTTCTGCTTCCTCCTTTGTCTGAAATCCCTTATATCTTGCGTTGGGAAATCCTGAAACCTGTGCCTTACACGCATCCCATGTTTGATATATACCCAGAGTTCTTCCCTTTTTTACTGCATAAAATTTTCCAGCCATATTCTGATCCTCTTCTTTTTCAAATTTCTTTTTCCAACTCCATTCCTTATCCAAAACAAACCCTTTCAGTACACATGAAATCTTTCATGTAAAGCGTTTACTTTTGGTAATGCTGCGTTAAGCTAATCTTCACATAGTTGTTCCTGCATGAAGATCCGAAATTTGAATTATTTTCACCGATTTCGGAAGCTTCTTTTTGGTCTTTAATTCATATCCGGTTTCCCGGACATCCCGAATATGATAAGATCCGTAACCACAGACAAAAACTATTGCAATCCAACTAAGCAGGCAACTTCGATATAAAAACAGTAAAGCTTTCTTTGCTGTCCCCTGTTTCAAATATTTTTTTGCCGTCTTCCAGACGATTTCCATGATGGCACACACGGTGAGAAAATGAATCGTCAGCATCGCCCAAAGTCCATACACTCTCCATCCCTTATAGATCAAAAATCCAGTCAAACCAAGAGAAATTCCAATGCAAAGATGCCGGTGCTCCTCTAAATGAAAAAGCATTAAGGATCTTCGTATTAAACAAAAAGATAAATTCCCAAGGGAATCCAGACAACTACAGGAAGTATGTACTGTAACATCATTGATTCTGCTCCTTTAACGATGCTGCATAGACAATGGAAGTTCCAAGCCATGCTGTTCTAATAACACTTGATCCGTCAACAGTATTTTACTGTCTCCGTCTCTGACAATTTTTCCATCAGATAAAAGAATTGTACGATCACAAATATCAAAAATCAAGTCCAAATCATGAGAAGCAATGATTTTAGTTCCGGGAAGTTCTTTTAGAACATAAATTAAATTTCTTCGATTCCTCGGATCCAAGGCTACCGACGGTTCATCCAGCAGAATAATTTCGGGCTTCATAGATAAAATTGTCGCAATGGAAGCAAGTTTTTTTTCACCTCCGGAAAGCTGATAAATTTGTTTTTTTTGAATCTTTTCAATATGTACTGCAGACAGCGCTGCTTGTACTCTCTCTTCCACTTCCTGCTCAGAGTACCCGTAATTTCTCGGCGCAAACGCCACATCTTCATAAATTGTTGACATAAAAAGCTGACTATCCGAATCCTGGAAGACATATCCGATTTTTTCACGAATTTGTGCAAGATTTTCCTTTTCCACTGACATTCCGCATACAGACAGCTCCCCCCGGTATTCCGTCAGGATACCTACCAGAAGCTTTAACATTGTGGATTTACCAACACCATTGGCACCGATCAGCCCTATAGTTTCCCCCTCCTCTACCTGAAAAAAAATATTTTTAAGAACCGCTTCTTTTTCATGATAAGCAAACGATAAATTCTTTGCTTCGATTTTTTTCATAACACTCCATATCCTTTCTGCCGACGTCTCCCATGCCACTCTTAAAATCCGGCAAACCGCCCAATAATCCAAAACAACGGAATTTGACGGTAAAGCCAAAAACAAAGTACCCAGAAGAATGTATAACATATGTCCGACGCCCTTCCTTTTGTGCTATATTTGATCCGAAATGTCCCATCATAGCCCCGCAAAAGCATACTTTCATATACCACCTGCGCCCGGTCCACGCTTCGCAAAAGCATTTGCCCGGCCAAAGATCCCCAAGCCTTCCAGTGAATCCCTTTCTGTTTTGGCGCGCGCATTTCATAAGCCAATGTAATCCTCTCGGCTTCCTTCAAAAGAACAATGATATAACGTTCCATCAAAAGAAGCATGGTCAAAAAACTTTTTGGCACACGAAGACACTGGAGCCCATAACAGATCTGATCCATTGACGTGGTCGCAATGAACAAATAAGACGCTAAAATCGCATAGATTCCTTTTAACATTAATGTTATCATAGATACGCCCCCTCCTGTTACTGCAAAAGCTCCCATTTGCAGTATGATCCGATGGTCAAAAAAGGGATTCGCAATCCCTACGGCAGCCGTCAGGAAAAAAACCACCTTTAATTTTCCCACTGTCCGTTTTATAGAAATCCCACTCAATGTATACATAAAGAGCAGATAAAAACCCATGCCAAAAAGACCGATACCATCATATTTATCAAAGGATATTACGGTTAAAATATAGAAAAAAGTCACCAAAAGCTTTGACAGTGGATGCAGCCTTTGCATCCACTGATCTTTTGATGCCATATCGTCTAAATAATGCAGTTCATAGATTGTATTTCTTATCCGATTCACAGTTTCTTCGCTTTCCGTTTTTTTAATGACTGCAGCAATATACAAAGCAGGATACATACTGCTGCCACAATCAAGGCGCCCACAATCCCCGAAAAGGATGTGCCTGCCGCTCCATGACTCCCTCGAAAAGAATAATCCGGCAGCACTGCTGTAATCTCCTGTATATTTTTTGATATTGTATAAAAAATACCGCTGGCACCTAATTCTGCAGTTCCTGCCACTTTTTCCATAGACCATTCCAAACCGTCTGGATTGGAAGATGCCACAAGGGACAGCAGTCCTCCAATGACAAAGACAGCTCCTGTTAAAATTACAACCGTACCTTTGTAGGATAGTTTTCCGTGAACCTTTTGGCTGGTCCACAAAAGCTCCGGTCTTGCCTCATAAATAAAACACAGAACCGCTGCAGTAATCAATCCTTCCACCAGACCAATGACCAGATGAATCGGTTGCATCATTCCCGCGAATACCGCAAACGGAAGCTCTGTAATTCCAGATGCCAGAGTTTCAAGGGTCACAGAAAATGCACCCATCTGCAAAGTAAAGACACAGCCAAGAACCGATGCGAACATAATCCTGGGTTTTGAAATTCCACGGCGCATTGCAAGTCTCCAGATCACCCATCCTCCAACAAAGCACCCGTAAAATGCCATGTTAAAGATATTCGCTCCAAGAGCCAAAAGACCTCCGTCTGCAAATAATAAGCATTGTACCAAAAGTACGCCGATCATTGTAAGAAAACCGGCAAAAGGACCTAAAATTGCCGACAGCATCATCCCTCCGCACAAATGACCGGAAGACCCCGTTCCCGGAATGGTAAAGTTTATCATCTGTGCCGCAAATACAAATGCCCCCATTACTCCCATCATCGGTATTTTTTTTGTGTCTGTCTCTAAATGAACTTTTTTCATTGAATATGTCATCGCCGCCGCAGAACATACATACATTGTTCCGGCTACTGTCGGCGATACCAGCGCATCTGCCATATGCATTTTAAAATCCTCCTTCCTCTTTCTGAATATAAATATCCATACTTCCGGATCGAAAACCTTCCAGATCCAATGTCACATAGGAATATCCAAGCTGCTTTAAATGAGAAACCACAGATTCCCGATGTTCCATGACACAGGCAAAGGAATCTGGATCGGCCTCTATTCGTGCCGTCTCTCCATGAATCCGAGCCCTGACATTATAGAGCCCCAGATTGCGCAAATACCTTTCTGCCTGATCCACTCGTTTTAATTTCTCATAAGAAAGCTCTGTTCCATAGGGAAACCGTGTCGCAAGACAGGGCATTGAAGGTTTATTGGAGACCGAAATGTGATATTCTTTCGCAAACTGCCGAATTTCCTTCTTTGTAAGTCCTGCATCTGCTAAAGGGCTTAGAATCTTAAGCTCCCTGACCGCTTTGATCCCCGGTCTCCAAACATGAAGATCATCCTCATTGGTTCCTTCCATAACAACAGAAACCTCAAGCTTATCTGCCAGCTCTTTTATTTTCTGAAACAAAAATTTCTTACAGCGATAGCACCGATCATTTGGATTCTCTTTGATTCCCGCATCGGTAAGTTCATCAATCTTTAGCTCCAGAAAGATGGCTCCGGCTTTTTTGGCTTCTTTCGCTGCCGCCTGTTTCTCGCCAGATGGATGAAGCATCGTCTGCAAATACGCAGCATAAACTTTTGTGCCATATACTTTCGCCTGCTCACAAGCCATCCAAAGCAGGAAGCTGCTGTCAACTCCCCCGGAAAACGCAAGCATCACATCCTCTTTCGCATAACTTTTCATCCGCCGCCTGAGATCCTGAAATTTCTCCTGACTATTTTTCATTCTCATCTTTCCACTTTCTGCAAACTTCTTCATAAACCTCCCGATATGAAACCCCTTGCTGTCTGCTAATCGCTCTTATCGAATCATATTCCGGATAGGCAAATTCTTCGCCTTCATACTGACAAACTTTCAGCTGCGCTGTTCCCAACTGCGTCTCAATGGTTTCTGCTCTTCGTTCAAGAATGGTTCGCTCCATGGAAATGCAACGTATTCCAATGGTTGTGGTTTCCTTGAATATGATTCTTTCCAGTTTCTCCCGATCTTTTTTATCACAAAGAACATTTAACTGATATGCCGGACGATTTTTCTTCATATACACCGGAAAATAATGAACATCCTTTGCCCCTGCTTCAAATAAACGCTCCATGGCATAACCCAGTACTTCTCCGCAGGAATCATCAATATTGGCTTCCAATTTCAAAATCTGATCTCTGCAATTTTCTTTGGAACAAATCAGCATCCCTCGCAGGAGACTCGGACGCTGGTATTGGCGTTTTCCAAGACCGATTCCAATCTTTTGCACCTGAAAAACTTCGGGGATCCGGTCGGAAGTCTTAATTGCCGCTGCAATCGCGGCGCCTGTCGGAGTCACCAATTCTCCCTGTACCTCAACCAAACGAAGTGGCAGCTGATGCTGCTGCACAATATTTAACACAGCCGGAACGGGAATTGAAAGAATCCCGTGCTGACATCTTATCATGCCTTTCCCTTCACAAAGTTCCGGAATGATAACATTTTCAATTTGCAGATCATCTATGCAAAATGCCGCCGCACAAATATCCGCAATCGAATCAATGGCTCCAACTTCATGAAAATGGACAGATTCGATGGATTCCCCATGCGCTTTTGCCTCTGCCTGCGCCAGAATTCGGAAAATATCCGCTGCAATCTTTTTTGCCCGATCCGTAAGTCCGGAATGTTCAATTATGGAAAGACACTCCGAAAGGTTCCGATGGTCATGATGAGGAACATGATGAATTTCTTCCGGATTGCTTCTTTCATCCTTGTGCATATGTCCATGGAGATATTTCATATCATGATCATGATTTTCATGCGCTTGATCCAAGATCACATGAAAATCGTACCCTTCAATCCCGGCTTTCTTTTTCCTGCAGATTTCAATCTGAAATCCCTCTTCCGGTAATTGTTCCAACACCTGAATTAATTTTTCTTTATCTGCACCAAGGTCCAGCAGTGCACCTACAAACATATCTCCGCTGATTCCGCTCTGACATTCTAAATATAACGTTTTACCCATTATATACCCCCATTCGGTTAATCTGCGACGCCATATATCCTGCTCCGTATCCATTGTCAATGTTCACAACAGCAACCCCGTTGGCACAGGAATTAATCATTGTCAGCAATGCAGATATTCCGTTCAAATTGGCGCCATATCCGATGGACGTAGGAACTGCAATTACCGGTTTATCTACCAAACCTCCGATGACACTTGCCAGCGCCCCTTCCATCCCCGCTGCCACAACAATGCAGTTGGCGCTTTGAATTGTCTCGATTCTCGCAAACAACCGATGGATTCCACTGACCCCGACATCATAAATACGCTCCACAAAATTTCCGAAAAATTCTGCGGTCTGCGCGGCTTCTTCCGCTGTCGGAATGTCCGCGGTTCCCGCAGTACAGACTGCAATCTTGCCTGTCCGTTTCTTTCTCTGTTTCTCGATTTTAACAATACGGGAAATCTCATCATATTGAATTTCCGGATAATATTTTTTCAGCAGCTCATACTGGTATTTGGATGCACGAGTTCCAAACACCTCCCCTTCCTCTTCATATAACTTCCCAATGATTTGAAGTAAATGCTCGTCTGCTTTCCCGCTGCAAAATACAACTTCCGGAAATCCTGAACGAAGTTTTCTGTGAGTATCAATTTTGGCATACCCTAAATCTTCAAAAGGCTGCCTGCGCAAAAACCTCGCCGCCTCCCGTACTGACACTTCACCTTTCTGTACTTTTCTTAACAGCAGTTCAAGTTCTGTCATTGATTGGAGCCCTCCTTATTTAAATTGGTTCTACCAATTATTCTATTCTCATCATAATAGATTCCACAGGAAAAGTCAAGTTCTATTGTGCTATATGTATTTTTTAAAAACTATTTTTCATTTATTTTTATATATTTTGCACAACTTTTAGTCTCTTTGCTTTGAAACATTGAAAATGCCCGGTATTCACCAGGCATTTTTTCTTTGCAAAGACTTTTCAATTAATCTCGATCTCTTCCACCGAACAATAGAATCAAACGCAGCAAACTTAAAATTGCTGCTGCAGCGCTGGCAACATAAGTGAGAGCTGCTGCCGACAACACCTTCCGCGTCTGCTCTACTTCTTCTCCATACATAATTCCTGTATTTCCAAGAATTTTCAAAGCACGGGAGGAAGCATTGAATTCCACCGGCAATGTAATCAACTGAAATAATACTGCCAGTGAAAACAGAACAATTCCCACATTGATCAGCGTCTGATTCATACCAAGAAAAATTCCTCCGATAATAAAAATCCAAGATAATCCTGAGCCCAAATTTACCGCAGGAACTAACGCTCCCCGAATTGTTAACGGCGCATAATTTTGCTGGTGTTGAATGGCATGCCCGCACTCATGAGCCGCGACTCCAATCGCCGCAATGGAATCAGATCCATAGGTGGAATCGGAAAGACGAAGAACTTTACTTCTTGGATCATAGTGATCCGTCAGTTCTCCTCCTACTCTCTCAACAGACACATCAAAAATTCCTGCCTGTCTCAGGATTCTCTCTGCTGCCTGAGATCCAGTCAGTCCACAATGACATCTCACCCTCTGATATCTGCGAAATGTAGAATTCATTTTAGAGGATGCAACCATTGTAATAATTACACCAATTAAGACCAGAATATAGGTTCTGTCAAAATAAAAACTACCAAACGGAAAATACATAACAATTCCCTTCTTTCTCTTTACTTGTAAAAAATTATATCGTTAGTATCCAACGAAATCAAGATGTTTATGTGGAACTTTATGAAATATTCATAAGTTTTAGATTTATTTCATTCTGTTCTCAGTCAAAAACAGAAAGGAAATCATTTCAATTCTTGAAAACAGAGATGTCAAAACGATATTTCGTATGCGTTAAATGAATTTAGCCCGCACAAAATCAACGAATTGCGCGAGCTAAACTAAAAATTCTCAGAAAACATCCCCATAAATTCTGTATAAATGAATATTCGGTTTTGATATTTTTCCTTTTCCTGAATGAGAAATAGAAAAAAATTTAGTCTGTTTATTTTTTTCTAATCATCTTTAACTCTTTTATAACAGATCTTTTCTCAGTTCTTCCCCTGATTTTGGACTTAAATCAGCCGGTGCAATATCAAATACCGTCTTACATCCGCTCTGTCCCTCTTTCCATAATTTGTATGCAGCTCTTGCATATGCTACAATCACGCTGGATGTAAATTCCGGATTTGAATCTAACTTTAAACGATACTCAATCAAGTGTTGATTTTCTTTGTTCCATCCGGTGCAGCCGCTTCTTAATACAAATCCGCCATGAGGAATTGCACTGTGATCACGATCCAGCTCTTCCTGACTGATAAAGTGTACGGTTGTATCGTAATCGGCAAAATAATTTGGCATGGACTTGATTTCTTCTTCTACTCTGGCGGCATCCGCTCCATCTTCCAATACAACAAAACATTCTCTCGTATGTTTCTCTCTTGTTGTCAGCTCTGGATTCTCACCATTTCTTACTGCCTCCAGAGCAGCTTCTGCCGGAATTGTATATTGCTTTCCATCTTTTACCCCATTGACGCGCCGAATTGCATCGGAGTGTCCCTGACTGACACCTCTTCCCCAGAATGTATAATCCTTCCCTTCCGGAAGAATTGCATTGGCATACATACGGTTTAAAGAGAACATTCCCGGATCCCAGCCAACGGAAATAATTCCGACTTTTTTTCCTTCTTTTGCCGCTGCATCTACATTGGCAAAATGTTCCGGAATTCTCGCGTGTGTATCGAAGCTGTCTACCACATTAAACATCTTCGCAAACTCCGGAGTCTGTACTGGCAGATCTGTCGCACTTCCTCCGCACAAAATCATAACATCAATTTTATCTTTCCAATTCGGCGCCTCATCTACTTTACATACTTTTGCGGATTCTGTGAGAATCGTCACAGTTTTCGGATCTCTTCTTGTAAAGACTGCCGCAAGTTCCATATCAGGATTCTGTCTGATGGCACATTCAACTCCTCGTCCCAAATTTCCATATCCCATAATTCCAATTTTGATACTCATATGATTCTCCTCTTTATCTGAAGTTTTCTTTGATTCAGTTTCGATTGCCACTGCTACGCAATCAAAGAAAGTATACCATCAAAATCATGGGATTTCAACATTTATTCTCATTAGATCTCTTTCTTGTGATGCTCTCTCCAGTGCACCTTACAGGACATTTTTTTCACTTCCATCCGACAGACACAAACCTGATCTAAGGACGTCGGCATAAATTCCCAGTCCAATTTCCCAGATACTTTTTTAAGAATCTGATTCAATCACCTGATCAATTTTTTCCAAAACTTCTCTTTCCTGTCTTCACATTTGTTCTTTCTTCTCCTATTTTAGCATAAGCTGAAAATACCGCCCATCGCTGCTGACTTCCGTCGCTTTTCCTGTTATAATCATAGAAAACAACTATGTCTCATTCAGGAAAGAAGGAGTTTATCATCATGTCATTTACCGGTATTTTTAAAGCAAGAGATGGAATTGTTGCCATTGCAGATTCAAAAGCTTCCATCAAAGAACATGGACACTATATAGAAGATGTTGGAAGAAATCCCCAAAAACTTTTTCCTTTTGCCAACGGGATCGCAGTTACTTTTGGCGCCAACCAGATCCTTGTTCAAAATCCCAATGAGCTTTTCTCGAAAACAATTGCCATAGAAACCATTGTCTGCGAATATCTCCATCAAAAAAACACCTTGGATGCTTCTTTTTTTCAAACATTTTTAGTGAAAATGACGTCCAATCCGTCCAATCAGGAACCTGTGAATTTTTTAATCGGCCGAAAAATCCGCAACGGAGAATATCTTCTGGAACATCATCAAATTCGTGCAAATCGCTATGCCCAACGTCTGGCATCCAGCTCCGATCACTATTTTACCGGAGGCTCCGAGCTTTATAAACAGGCATTCGATCAGATTGACTATCTAAACCAGATTACTTCTGCCGAAATTCTTCAAAAATTTATCGCCTCCAAACTGGATACTCTCATCCGATTTTACGACCAAACGCTCTCCTATAATCCAGTTGGTCATCCGGTAAAGTCCTACATTTTACGATAACTTCAAAGGCGGTATCTGCCTTCCTTCAACGATACCGCCCTTTTCTTTTATTTCATCACGCCAATTTCATCCGGAACTATAACATCAGCCTCGGTACATGCCAAAATATCATCCACCGTATACCCTTCTGCGATCTCCCTCAAAACAAGCCCTTCTGCCGTTACTTCAAAATAGCATTTTTCCGTTACAATATCTGTCACGCATTTTGCACCGGTCAGCGGAAGCGTACATTTCTTTAAAATTTTTGACTTTCCGCTTTTTTCACAGTGATCTGTGGCAACAATAATTTTTTTAACACCGGCACATAAGTCCATTGCGCCGCCCATCCCGGGAACTAATTTCCCGGGAATGGTCCAGTTTGCAATATTGCCTTCCTGATCCACCTGAAGTGTGCCTAAGACAGCTGCGTCAATATGTCCGCCGCGAATAAAAGCAAAAGACATTTCATGATCATAAACGCTTCCACCGACAATCACAGAAGCCGGCTGTCCGCCTGCGTCGATAATATCAATATCTGCCTCATCCCAACTGGGAGAAGGACCACTTCCTACGGTTCCAATCTCTGCCTCCAGCCATAGATCTACGCCTTCCGGAAGATAATTTACACACATCAACGGAAGTCCAATCCCAAGATTAACAAAATCACCATCCTTAAAAAACTTTGCGCATCGGGATGCAATCAATGCACGTCCTGTCAATCCTGCCATCGCTATTCCCCCCCTTCTGCTTTCGCCTTCGCGCGCTTCCACATTGGACACATCGGTCTTTTTTCTCCGGTTCTCTCATAAACCATATCAATGACAGGTGCCGGAACATCAATTTCCTCCGGACCCAGCTCTCCGACCTCTACAATTTCCTCAACTTCCACGATCACCACATCTGCTGCCAATGCCATTGTACTATTGGTTGCTCTGGAATTCATACGGAAGGAAATATTTCCGGCTTTGTCCGCTTTGGTTGCCTTGATAAGCGCCACATCTGCATGAAGGGGGAGCTCCAGCAAATATTCTTTTCCGTTAATCGTAAATTTTTCTTTTCCTTCCTCCACATCCGTTCCAACGCCTGTCGGGGTCAGACATCCTCCAAGTCCTGCACCTCCGCACCGAATACGTTCCGCAAAAGTACCCTGCGGGCTAAATTCAATTTCCAGCTCTCCCGCAAACATCTGGTCTCTGGCCACCGGGTTCAGCCCGATATGCGTTGTAATCAAATGTTTCACTCTGTGATCATAAATCAGCTTTCCAAGACCTTGATCCGGCATTCCGGCTGAAACTGCAATGGCATCAATATCCCTGATGCCTTTCTCCAGCATTCCATCAATGATTTCATCCGCGGCAAACTCTCCATGCCAGTCTCCAAACATGATCGTTTGTCCGTTCTGAAACTTCGATAGAGCTTCTTCCCTTGTCACTACTTTTGATTTCAAATGCTTACCTCCTTCCACCCAGACAATCGGACGTTCGCTTCATCCTCGGGGTTTCCACATTCACTGAAATCGACTTCTTTTACTTACCCTTAAATTCTGCTTTTCGCTTTTCCATAAAAGCTTTTACACCTTCTATAAAATCATCGGAAGCAGCACATTCACGTTGCGTAGGAATTTCACACTCATCCAAGTACTTTTTATAGTCTGCAAGACTTGCCTGATACATTTGTTTCTTGATGTTTTTGTAGGAAAGCAAAGGTCCTGAGGCAAATTTCTTTGCAAGCTTCATTACAGCGTCATCCAGCTCCTCTGCCGGAACAACATCATAAACCATACCGGCTTCCTTTGCTTGCTCTGCCTTCATCGGACGACCGGTGATGCAAAGTTCCATTGCACGCTGTGTTCCCAGACTTTTTGCGAATAAATAGGTTCCTCCGGTATCGGGAACTAATCCAAGATTGACAAATGCCATAATGAATTTTGCATTGTCCGCACATACAACAAAATCTGCAGAAAATGCCAGACTCACACCCGCACCGGCAGCCGCACCGCTGACACTGGAAATGACCAGCTTGCTCATCCGCTTCAGCCCGTCTGTCACATTCCCGACTTTCCCGATCAAAGAATCCATATTCACTTCTCCGCCCTGCTGAATCAGATGATAAAAATAACCAATATCACCGCCGGCAGAGAATGCTTTTGGCATTCCTCGCAGAACAACAACCTTTACCTCAGGATCTTTCTCACATGCATCCACAACGTACATTAGTTCATCTGCCATTTGATCATCGATCGCATTCAGATTTTTCATGTAGTTCATAGTAATGATTCCAATCCCATCTTCGACTACATACTGCAGCTTTTTCAGTTCCATCGGCTCTCCCTCCTTCATAATTTGTATTTCATTGCTATAATTTTATTATAACATTTTCAACAAACTATTTCAATTAATAAACCTCATTTATCGGTATTTTGCACAAAAATTTTATGCAAAAGACATTTTAGGGCTTTTGTGTTAGAATTTAGATTACTGATTTAAAAAATCCCCCTGCGTAACGTCTTGCTTGTGACGCTGCGTGATGATATAAAGTTAAGGAGGATTCTTAATATGGATATGCTCCGTATTACAAATTTAAAAAAGCGTTTTGGAGATAAAGAAGTTTTGACAGGATTAAATCTATCAATTCCCGAACACAGCGTTTTTGGTTTTGTGGGAAAAAACGGTGCCGGCAAAACGACAACAATGAAATTGATTCTGGGACTTCTAAAAACAGACAGCGGAGAAATAGTAATATCCGGTCATAAAGTCAGATATGGGCAAACCTTAACAAATCGCTATGTTGGTTATCTCCCCGATGTTCCAGAATTCTATTCATTTATGACAGCCGAAGAATACTTGAAATTGTGCGGTGAAAGTTTGGAAATGAAAAGTAAGGATATTGACAGGAGAAGCAAGGAACTTCTTTCTCTTGTAGGTCTCCCGAAAGAACATCATCGCATCAAAGGTTTTTCCAGAGGAATGAAACAAAGATTCGGGATCGCTCAGGCGCTTCTTGGGCGCCCGAAAATTTTAATTTGCGATGAACCAACCTCAGCACTTGACCCGATTGGAAGAAAAGAAATTCTTGATATTCTTCTTTCTGCCAGAAAACAGACAACGGTATTATTTTCAACACATATTTTGTCGGATGTCGAACGAATCTGCACTGATGTCGCTTTCTTAAACAACGGAAAAATTGCTGTGCAGGGATCTGTTTCTAACCTAAAAAGAGAGTGTCATTCCCATAAATTCATTGTGGAAACCACAAACACAAAAGCTGCTGAATTTCTTTCTGCGATATTTACAGAAGCTCAGCTTACCGAAAAAGATACCCTTGTCTTCTCTGGCGATACATCCGAAATGTTTCAGGTGCTTTCAGTTATTACAAAACATAAAATACCGATTTCTAAAATCGAATGTGCCGAATCTTCTTTGGAATCTCTGTTTATGGAGGTGATATCAAAATGAAATCGTGGATTGCTTTTTTTAAAAAAGAGATGCTTGAATCTGTTCGAAGCGGAAAGCTCACAGTTCTCAGTATTTTGTTTTTAATTTTCGGTATTATGAATCCGGCGATTGCAAAACTCACACCGTGGATGCTTGAACTGCTTTCCAGTTCTCTGACAGACAACGGAATCCTTGTCACAGAGGTAACAATCAATGCGCTTACTTCCTGGACACAATTTTTCAAGAACATTGAGATCGCTTTCCTTATATTTGTGTTAATCTTCAGCGGTATTTTCACAAGAGAATATCAGTCAGGTACACTTATTCTCATGTTAACCAAAGGACTTTCCCGCTCTAAAGTCGTTCTTGCAAAATTTGCTGCAATGCTTTTTGCATGGACCCTCGACTATTGGCTATGCTTTGCTGTTACTTATGGATATAACTCTTATTTTTGGAATAACAGGATTGTGGTTAGATTGGCGCCGGCAGCAGTTCATTGGTGGCTCTTCGGAATATGGACCATATGTGTTATGGTACTATTTTCCGCTCTTAGCAAAAGCCATACCGGAGTGCTCCTGGGAACAGGCGGCAGTGTTTTCGGCATGTATCTTCTTAGCCTTTTCCCAAAAATCAGAACCTACAACCCTATTGCCTTCATGAAAAGTGCCCCCTTGCTCACCGGAGCCCAATCAATAGAAATTTATAGAGCAGCACTTCTGATCACAATTTTAATGTGTGTTTCTTGTCTCATTGTAAGCATTGCTGTGTTGAATAAACGGCAGTTTTAGAATCAAGTAAATACCTTTAACTTCAAATAGAAAAATGCCGGCAAAGCCCTTGACACAGGCAATACCGGCATTTATCAAATTTACTCGTCCCAGTTGTGATACACTTCTTGAACATCATCATCTTCATCCAGCAAATCCAACGTTTTTTGAAGACTCTTAATATCGTCTTCACTGGTTAACTGCACCATCGTTCCCGGAATCATTGTTACATTGGCATCTGCCATCGGGATTCCCTCTTTTTCGAGGGTTTCTCTTACCCGGCTGAAATCATCCGGCGCAGTTAGTACCTCAAAGCTATCCTCTTCTTCCACAAAGTCCTCCGCGCCCGCGTCCAGCGCAATCATCATCAGATCGTCCGACTCCATTTCACACTCTTCCTTGGAAATAATAATCTGCCCTTTTTTCTCAAACATATAGGAAACACATCCCGGCGTTCCGACATTTCCATTCCCCTTTGTAAATGCGCTCCGTACGTTGGATGCCGTACGATTTTTATTATCCGTTAAAGTATCAACAATAATAGCAACTCCGCTTGGACCGTATCCTTCATATGTAATCTGCTCATAATTCACGGAGTCTGCATCTCCCGCTGCTTTTTTAATTCCGCGCTCGATGGTATCATTCGGCATATTATTTGCCTTTGCCTTGGCAATAACGTCACGAAGTCTGCTGTTATTATCCGGATCCGGACCTCCCTCTTTGACTGCTACCGCAATTTCTCTTCCGATGACAGTAAAAATTTTTCCTTTTTTCGCATCATTTTTTTCTTTCTTGTGTTTAATGTTTGCAAATTTACTGTGTCCTGACATCTTTTTCTTCCTTCCTTTTTCTTTTTTCCACTTTTACCTGTCGAATCATTTTATCATGAATATCAACAGACTGAAATGAATATCCTTCATATAATATTTCTATTTCTTCATTGTCCTCCGGCAGATGCCCCAGATGATCAATCAAAAATCCATTCAGCGTCTCAACGTCTTCCACATCAAATTCAATTCCGAGAACGTCTTCTAATTCTTCCAGCCGCGTGCTCCCTCTTACGAGATATATATCGGCCCATCCAATCTTCGTGACGTTGCGGTCCTCAATATCATACTCATCCCAAATATTTCCCACAATCACTTCCAGCATATCTTCCATTGAGACAAGGCCCTCTGTCTGACTATATTCGTCAATTACAATTGCCATGTGGATTTTTTTCGTCTGCATCTCCTGGAATAATACCGATAAGTTCATCGTCTGATGCACAAAAAAAGGCTCCCTTGCAACTTCTGAAAGTTTTGCATCCTTTTTATTGAGATACGCATCAATCACATCTTTTAAATACAGCACGCCGATAATATTATCAATATCATCCTCGTAAAGCGGATATCTGGAATAAGGTTTATCCAGCATATAGCTCAGCGCTTTCTCAATGGATACAGAAACCTCAATGGCATCGATCTTCTTTCTGGAGGTCATGACATCAGTTACATCTTTGTCTCCAAATTCAAAAATATTTGTAATCATTTTGGCCTCGCCTTCCATGATCGCACCCTGTTCATGACCTTCATTGACAATGTTCATGATTTCTTCTTCATATTCATTGTCTTCTTCTTTTTCATTTTCCTGCTCTGAAGGATGCAGCTTCCTTTTGGCTTCCTTCAGCTTTTCCCGCTGTTTCCAAAAAAAATACCCAGCCGCAAATCCCACCATCGCGGTAAAGCATACGACAAGAAACACCGAGACATTATTTTCCATCATCACTTTCTCCTTTTTTGAAACCTAAATTCAATATATCATTTCCAAAAGAAAAGGTCAACTTTCCTGCGTCCGGCTATGTATCAAGACTTAAACTGATCCGCAGTGCGTGATCCACCTGATCTAAAAAATCACAATTTAAATGACATACTTTTTCTCTGAGTCTGCTTTTATCAATGGTACGAATCTGTTCCAACAAAATGACAGAGTCCTTCTCCAGTTGACATTTCCGACAATCCAACGGCACATGTGTCGGCAGTTTTGCCTTGTTCATCTTGCTTGTAATGGCTGCACAGATTATCGTAGGACTATATCGGTTTCCGGCATCATTTTGCAAAACGATCACAGGGCGAATCCCCCCCTGCTCTGACCCCACCACCGGTCTTAAATCTGCATAAAATATATCCCCTCGCTTTATTACCATAATCATAAACACTCTCCATTTCTCTCTTTTTTAGTTTATGAAGAGTATTGACATTTCTTTCAAAAGTATTCAAAGAAACCCTTATTTTTCAAAAAAACCTAGGATTCTGAATTGTTTCCAACATAAACACGAGGTACCCGTTTTCCGATTCCGCAAATAAACTCATAATGAATCGTCTGGGCAAGCTCTGCAACTTCTTCCACTGAAATTTCACAGTCCCCATCTTTGCCAATCAATGTAACTTCATCCATGACAGAAACTCCTTCAATGTCCGTCACATCTACCATAAACTGATCCATACAAATTCTTCCCAAAATCGGTGCATATTGACCCCGGATCAGCACCCTGCCTTTGGAAGAGAGAAGTCTGGGATATCCGTCTGCATATCCTACGGGAATTGTAGCAATTTTGGTTCTTCTGCTGGTTACGTAAGTATAATTATAGCTGATCCCTTCTCCTGCCTCGACTTCTTTTATATGGACAATGTGTGTTTTTAAAGACATTGCCGGCTGTAAATCCAGTATATTTCTTGATACTTCTTTGGATGGATAAAGCCCGTACGTTATAATTCCAGACCGCACCATATCTTTGCGATACTTTTGAAGATCTATGATCGCTGCGCTGTTGGAAACATGTTTTATGGGGATTTCGACTCCCCTTTCCGAGAGTTCTTTTACAAACCAATCAAATTTTTCCTCCTGTTTTGCAGCTGAACTTTTATTGGCTTCATCTGCGCAGGCAAAATGTGTAAAAATACCTTGAATCTTAAGATTCGGAAGTCTCGAAATCTTTTCAACGATCTGTACCGACTCTTCGGTAGGCTGAAACCCGATTCGGTTCATTCCCGTATCAACTTTAATATGAATTTTGGCATCTTTGCCCAGAGCCTGTGCAATCTTTGACAAGGACTCTGCCATTTCAAAACAAAAAACCGTAGGCTCAATATCATATTGAATCATAGAGCTGTACTGATATTCCGAAGTGTATCCCAAAATCAAAATGGGCTGTCGAATGCCATGATTGCGCAGTGTAATTCCCTCTTCCATAATGGCAACCGCAAAAGCGTCCGCTCCAATCTTATTCAGCGCTCTTGCCACAGGAACTGCTCCATGCCCATATCCGTCCGCCTTAATCACCGGCATAACCTTTACTTCCGGTCCCACAATTCGTTTCACTTCTCTCATATTATGACAAATTGCATCCAAGTCAATCACTGCATGCACTCGATAATACTGATTCATGTCTTCCTCCTGTAACATCCTTTATGTGATCTAAAATATCTGACGCAATCATGCTGTAGGCTCCTTTTTCTTCCCTGGCAGCATCTCCCGCCAAACCATGAAGATATACGCCTCTCACAGCTGCCTGATTTGGTGTCATTCCAGAACCAAGCAGTCCTGTAATCATTCCTGCCAAAACATCTCCGCTGCCTCCGGTTGCCATTCCGTGATTGCCGCTTTGATTCATATACAACCGTTTTTCTTCTTCTGCAACAACCGTTGCGGCGTCTTTTAAAACAGCTGTAGCATGAAAAATTTCCGAAATGCGCTCTGCCATCCGGCAAAAATCTTCCTGAATTTCTTCTCTTGTTACTCCGAGAAGTCTGGCAGCCTCCAAAACATGCGGGGTCAGCACCAATCCATGAGCATATGATAGATTCATTCGGTAACGGCTGATCAGATTCAATCCGTCGGCATCAATTACAAGCGGTACTTTCCCGTATTCCAAAAGAAATTGAAGCATCTCTTTTGCATCATCCGAAATACCGATTCCCGGTCCAAACAAAACACAATCACACCAGGATAAAGCTTCTTTGATTTCTTTATATTCTCCAAACAGACATTCCGGCAATCTCGTCTGAAGTACTCTGCGGTTTTCTCTGTGAGACAAGACCTTCACCAGCCCTGCGCCCATTCTAAGTACTGCCTCCGCTGCAAAGCAGGCGGCGCCTGACATTGTTTCATTGCCCGCAATGACCAGTACCTTTCCGTAAGTTCCCTTGTTGGAATAATTTTCTCTTTTGGGCATGAGATTCCGAGGATTTTCAAGCGTAAATGCCGTGGCATATTTTTGTATCGTTTGGTCATGAAAACCGATGGATGCCAATCTTGTATCTCCACAATAATCTCTCCCCGGATACAGCAAATGACCTCTCTTGAATCCGCCGAACGTCACGGTAGCATCCGCACGAACGGCACATCCCATAATTTTTCCGGTATCCCCATGAATCCCGGAAGGAATATCAATCGAGAGAACCCTCTTCCCTGAAACATTGATCTGCTCAATGATCTCTTCATATTCCCCTTTGATTTCTCTTGTCAGTCCCACTCCGAAAATTCCTTCAATCAACAGATCGTAAGAAGCAATCTCTGCCTGCCGCAAAAATTGATATCCGAGATTCTCTAAAATTTTCAACTGTAATTTCAGATCCTCCGATGCTTTTTCCAAATTCCCAACAATCATAACATCCACTGAATATTGTTGTTCGAAAAGAATTCTGGCTGTGGCCAATGCATCGCCGCCATTATTTCCAATTCCCGCAATCACCAAAATTCTGGCATCTCCATTTACGCAGGACATTGCACACTCAGCTACAGCTTGGGAGGCCCTCTCCATCAAAACCAGTCCGGGAATTTTAATTTTATGAATGGTTTCCCGATCAATATCCTGCATTTCCTGACTTTTCAATACATATTTCATTGTCGTTCTCCTATTACAAAGGCCTGTACCAATGCTTCCGTATTGGTAATGGAAACATGGATTTGTTCAATTCCAAGTTTTTGTGCCATTTCTTTTGCACGTCCACAAAGGCACACAAACGGCGCGCCTTTCTTGTCTCTTAAAACTTCAATCTCAAACGGTTCTACACCGAAAAAGCCGGTTCCAAATACTTTGGAAACGGCTTCTTTTACAGCAAAATTGCCGGCTAAAGTCGCAGCATTATTCTTTGCACAAACTAATTCTTTGGTTGTAAAAATTCTTTTGAGACCACTTTGTCTTGAAAGCATTGCTCTGATTCGCTCAATTTCCACAAGATCCGTTCCAATTCCGATGATCATCGTTTACATCTCACTCTCTTCCCGATTGTGAATATTGTAAGTCAGCGTCATCAGGCTTTCTGCCAAATGTACATTCTCCACCGTAACATTTTCCGGAAGATGCAAATCAATTGGGGCGAAATTCCAAAATCCTTTGATTCCCCATTCCGCCATCTTCCGGGCAATTCCCGGCGCCTGATCCTTCGGAATGGTGAGCGCTGCAATTTTAATATCATGGGTCTTAATAAAATTCTCCAATTCGTCCGTATCAAGAACTTTAACTCCCCGAACGGAAATTCCAATCAATTTTGGATTCACATCAAACAATGCCATCACCTTATATCCGTAATCTTCATTAAAAGACTGATAGTTGGCAAGAGCCTGCCCAAGATTTCCTGCTCCGACAATAATCATATCATTGCGCTGATCAAGCCCCAGAATCTTTCCGATCTCTGTATACAAATTGTCAACATTATATCCGTAGCCCTGCTGCCCAAATCCTCCAAAATTATTCAAATCCTGACGAATCTGGGACGCAGTTACCATCATCTGCTCACTTAACTCTTTTGAGGAAATTCTAGTGATATTTTTTGCCTTCAACGCGCCAAGATAGCGAAAATACCGTGGCAGGCGCTTTATAACTGCGGATGAAATATTCTTATCTGCGTTTCCCATCTGATTCCTCCAAACATTTATTCTGTTTCTATTATATAAGATTGTCTAATATCTGTCAATCTTTCTGCCATGAATCTATCCAAAATTTCTTGAACACTTCTACAGATTTTCAGTCTTTCGGAGGAAATGCCTTTTATTTTAGAGAAAAATATGATATTCTGAAAAATAGTGTCAATTACAACAAATCGTTGTAATATCTTATTTTTGAAAGGAGTTTTCTATGATTTTATCATGCCAGAATCTCTGCAAAACATTTGTCGAAAAGCCAGTTCTCAAAAATGTATCTTTTCATTTAAATGAAAATGACCGCCTGGCAATTATCGGATATAACGGTGCCGGAAAATCTACACTCTTAAAAATTTTAATTGGAGAACTTGGGGCAGACGAAGGCAATATTTCTATAAAAAAAGATACTTCCATCGGTTATCTTGCCCAACATCAGGAACATCAATTCCATCATACCATTTTTGACGAATTGCTTTCTGTTAAAAAGGATGTTATTTTGTTGGATGAAAAAATGCGCAGATATGAGCAGGAGATGAAAGATTTAACAGGAGATGCCCTGGAACAAAAAATGAATCAATACACGCAGGCTACCCACCAATTTGAACAGATGAATGGCTTTGCCTATAAAAGTGAGATCACCGGAATATTAAAAGGTCTTGGATTCTCAGAAGAAGATTTTAACAAACAGATCAACACCCTTTCCGGCGGACAAAGAACGCGTGTTGCACTGGGAAAACTGCTTCTGAAAAATCCAGATGTACTTTTGTTGGATGAACCGACAAACCATTTGGATGTCGCATCCATTCGATGGCTGGAAACTTATCTTTCTCATTATAAAGGCGCCGTCATCATCGTTTCTCATGACCGCTATTTTCTAGACAAAATTGTCAATAAGGTTATGGAAATTGAGTTTGGTAAATCCATGCTTTTTGATGGAAACTATACAGCATTTATTGAAAAACGAAATCAAATCAAAGCAATTCGGCTGAAAGAATATAAAAACCAGCAGCAGGAAATAAAACATCAGCAAGAAGTCATCCAGAAATTAAAGCGATTCAATCGGGAGAAATCCATCCGCAGAGCTGAGAGCAGAGAAAAAGCTTTAGAAAAAATCGAAGTTCTGGAAAAACCTATGGACTATAACGCTGACATGCGCCTTTCCATTGAGCCGGAAACGATCAGCGGAAACGATGTCTTAAGTTTAAAAGATGTCGCTAAATCTTTTAATTCAAAATCTTTATTTCAAAAAATCAGCGCTGACATTTTTCGGGGAGAACGGGTTGCACTGATTGGTCCAAACGGAACCGGAAAAACTACCCTGTTAAAAATCATCTGTAAAAAGGTCAGAAAAAATGAGGGGATCATCCAACTCGGCGCCGGTGTCACCATCGGATATTACGATCAGGCTCAGGATAATTTAGATTCATCCAAAACTATTTTTGACGAAATTTCTGATTCTTATCCTGATCTGACCAATACAAAAATCAGAAATACCCTGGCAGCGTTTCTATTTTACGGAGAAGATGTGTTTCGTCCGATTTCTTCTTTAAGCGGCGGAGAAAAAGGTCGTGTATCCCTTGCAAAATTGATGCTCTCCCATGCAAATTTTTTGATTCTTGACGAACCTACCAATCATTTAGATATTCATTCCAAAGAAATTTTGGAAACTGCAATGAATGCCTATACCGGTACAATCTTGTATGTATCGCATGACCGTTACTTTATAAACAAAACCGCAACCAGAGTTTTGGAAATTTCCGATCACGGATTGAATTCTTATCCAGGCAACTATCAGGATTATCTCCTCCAAAAGGAAAAAGAGAACAACACAAAACAGGAAGAAGCTCCAAAACCGGAAACAGTTACTGCATCAAAAGTCAGCTGGCAGCAGCAAAAAGAAGAACAGGCCAAACAGCGAAAAAAAGAGAATCGCTTAAAAAAAGTGGAGGAAGAAATTTCCAAGCTGGAAGAAACACAGGAACATTTAAATCTGCAAATGTCTTTGCCAGAAAACTCCACAAACTCTAAAAAACTCATAGAGCTGGGAAACCAGCACGCATTGATTACCGATTCTTTGGAAAAACTCTATGAAGAATGGGAAACTCTTTGCTAATTTCTATCAAAGAGATTATAATAGTAACTATAGGATGAAAACAAATTAGGAGGTTTATATGAAATTAATATCCTTTGTTGTACCTTGTTACAACTCTCAGGAATATATGCGTCATTGTATTGATACCTTATTGATCGGAGGAGATCAGGTTGAAATTTTAATTATCAACGACGGTTCCTCAGACCATACTGCTGACATTGCGGAAGAATACGAAAAGAAATATCCGAATATATGTCGTGCCATTCATCAGGAAAACAAAGGACACGGCGGCGCTGTCAACACCGGAATTGCCAATGCCAAGGGCATTTATTTAAAAGTCGTAGACAGCGACGATTGGGTCAATGAATATGCTTATGGTGAAATTCTGGACACCTTATCCAACTTTTACAGCCAGGGGACAGTTCTGGACATGCTTCTGTCTAACTATGTGTATGAAAAGCAGGGCGTTAAAAGAAAAACGGTTATCCATTACCGTCATGCCATTCCAAAAGAAAGAGTCTTTTGCTGGGATGAAGTCGGACGTTTTCCAGTCAGTCAATATATTTTAATGCACTCTGTGATCTACCGCACCGCTCTGCTCCATGAATGTCAGTTAGAATTGCCGGAACATACATTTTACGTAGATAATATTTATGTATTCAAACCTCTTCCATATGTCAAAACCATGTATTATTTGGACGTTAATTTTTATCGATATTTTATCGGACGAGATGACCAGTCTGTTAATGAAGCCAATATGATCAAACGAATCGACCAGCAATTTAAGGTAACCTATCTTATGATTGATTATCTTTCAGAATTTGACATTGTCAGCAAACCTCTTGCCCGTTATATGAGACACTATCTCTCCATTATTATGTGTATTTCTTCTGTGATCGCCGTGAAATCCGGAACAAAAGAGCATTTAAAGATGAAGAAAGAGCTCTGGAGATATCTCTATAAGAAAAATAAACGTCTCTATCGAAAAATCCGACACAGTATTACCGGATATGCCGTAAATCTTCCGGGATACGGCGGAAGAAAAGCAACCATCGGAATGTACAAAGCTGCTCGAAAATTTATCGGATTCAATTAAATGAAAAAACATCTCATTGAAAAACCATGCTCACTGCAGCTGTTGTCAAACGAGATGTTTTTTATTTATTCAAAAAATCATGTTTTTTAAGAGATAAGCCCTCGGATTTTCAAATATTCCATAATGACTTTCAAACACCCCTCGGTTCCAAGAATTCCCTGATCCAGGCACAATTCATAGCCATTGGACATTCCCCAAATTTCATTGGTGTAATATTTGTGAAATTCAAACCTCTTGGCATCCTCATCTTCCATTTCTTTTTCTGCCTGCTTTTTAGATAATCCCATCGCTCCCATAAGATTTTTTCTACGGATTTCTTTGCTTCCATGAAGAAAAATCCTGACAGTATTCGGTCTGCCGCAAAACAGATAATTCCCACAGCTGTCCATAACAATTCCACCTCTGTCCTCAATCACTCTTTTTATAATTTCAAACGGTACTTGGTTGATGTGCGTAAGATTTTCTCTCATGGCGATGGCATATAACAGACTATTGATTTGTCGGTCATGGTAAAAAGCGTTTAGCTCATCATAGTCTCTGGTTCCTTTGACTGCATCCAACAGACTTTCCTTATCATAGATCGGCAGACAAAGCTTTTCTTTTAACGCATCTGCAATCCTTTTTCCCATGGTCCCATGCTCTCTTCCAATGGTAATGATTAATTCTTTCGCTTCCTCCATACAATTCTCCCTTCCTTATTCTCACTCTCTAAATCAAAGGTGCAAAAAATGATACCATAACAACGGTCAAAACTCCTGATACCGCAACCGCAAGACTGCTCATCGCTCCTTCTACCGGCCCCATTTCCATCGCCTTTGCTGTTCCAATGGCATGAGAAGCCGTTCCCAGCGCCAACCCCTTTGCCAGCGGATTATGAATTCGGAATATACGAAATACGCCATCTGCAATCACATTTCCCAGAATTCCTGTAAGAATAATCACAGCAACTGTAATTGTTACAATTCCGTCAAACTCCTGCGAAATCCCAATTCCAATTGCCGTGGTAATTGATTTGGGAAGCAGTGTAACATAGAGCTGGTGATTGAAAGAAAATAATTTTGAAAGTACAAAAATTCCACCCAGACTGGAAAGTGTTCCGGCAAAAATCCCACATATCACCGCCAATAAATTTTTTCTAAGAAGATTTAATTGCTCATAAAGCGGCACTGCCAGACAAACCGTTGCCGGTGTTAAAAGATATGATACGTATTTGGCACTTTCATTATATACGGTATATTCCACATGCAGCGCCTTTAATAAAACAATTACAATCACAACTGCGATCAATAGCGGATTTAAAATCGCCACAGCAAACTTACGTTTCAGAACAAGTCCGATCTCGTAAGCAATCAGACTAAGAGCAGCTCCCAAAAACAGGGAAGTCCGAAACAATTCATTCATTTTTCGTCCCCCTTTTTGCAACGACTGTCTGCGATACCCGTCCGGCAACTGCCATTACAACAATGGTAATGACAACGGTGACGACTGATACGGGAAGAAGCACTGCTTTCAGCGCATCCCATGAATCCATC
Organism: uncultured Anaerostipes sp.; assembly: GCA_905213305.1. Lineage (GTDB taxonomy): Bacteria > Bacillota > Clostridia > Lachnospirales > Lachnospiraceae > Anaerostipes. The sequence goes on along the minus strand of CAJMHU010000011.1, from coordinate 19,065 downwards.
AATCCCACCGCAGCAGGTATAAACATTACCGGCATAATCTCAATCAAAAAAAACGCCGCGTCTTTTACCTGATTCAGTGCAACCACTCCGGTGCCGAGGCAGACCAGCATAAGGATCAATCCATATACACTGGCGGGAATCGGAAATGGCAGAAATACTTTTAAACTCTCACCCAAAAAAGATATTAAAATAATTAACATAAATTGTCTCAAAAATTTCATAAACTCCTCCAGTCTCTTCTCTCGTAGTTCTATTTTTGTCTCATTTTTTTCATTTTCACGTATTCTATCATAAGAAATATTAGGAGAACACCATGTATTCATCTGTTTCAAAACAAATCCATGCAGATCTTGCCCATCAGCATGGATTTCTCGGAGAAGGCATCGGTATTGCCTATTTGGATACCGGACTTGCCGGGCATAAAGATTTTTCACCATTGGATCAGCGCATTGCCGCCTTTGTTGATCTTGTCAGAGGGCGTTCCCGCCCATACGATGATAACGGACATGGAACGCATATTACCGGAATCGCAGCATCTTCCGCCTTGTACGAATCTGATTATCTTGGCATCGCTCCAAAGTCTCACATTGTTACCATCAAAGTGCTGGATGCCATGGGAAACGGTGTGCAGTCTGCCTTTATTCGCGGCCTGGACTGGATTCATCACAATTACCGTTCTTATGATATTCGGATTGTAAATATTTCTATTGGCACTGCGAACAACCATGATAACAAAGCTTCCGAAGAACTTCTCTTCCATGTAAACCAGCTTTGGGACGACGGTTTGGTTGTCTGTATCGCAGGGGGAAATCAGGGTCCCAACCCCCAAAGCATTTCCATTCCTGGAAACAGCCCCAAGATCATTACCGTAGGTTCCAGCGACGACTCATCGAAAATTATTGGAAATTATCGTTTCTCCAGCCACTATTCCGGCAGAGGACCAACCGCATCCTGTATTATGAAACCAGACGTTGTGGCACCTGGCACCAATATTCTCTCCTGTGGATTTTCAAACCGCTATACATTAAAAAGCGGAACCTCCATGGCAACCCCAGCGGTTTCGGGCGCTTTTGCACTGCTTCTGGAAAAATATCCTTATTATACGAACAAAGAAGTCAAAATTAAGCTTCGTTCCAGCTGCGACAAATTAAAAACCCCCAGACGCCATCAAGGCTGGGGGCTTATCAATCTCCAAAAATTGATGGATTTATAACGGTTCTTCCGGCAGTAAAAAATCAGAAAGAATATGATTACTAATCAGTACCCCTTCTTTGGTCAAGCGAATTCCTTCATCCGTTTCCTCCATCCAGCCGTGCCCCACGGCTTCTTTTATCACATCCTGATAAACGAAAGCCATGGAGCAGCCGAATAACTGACGAAAAAGAGTTTTTGACACTCCCTGGGTTTTCCGGAGTCCAAGAAACATAAATTCCTCCATTCGTTCTCTGTCAGATAAGGTGACTGCTTTTTCCAGACTTTCACAAAAATTTTGTGTACCAAGATACGCTTTTAAATCTGACGGATGATCAAAACGTTTCTCATCCAGATAGGAAGATGCATTTAATCCCACGCCAAGATAGGGAACCGCTGACCAATATCCAAGATTATGCCGGCTTTCATATCCTCTCTTTGCATAATTTGAAATTTCATATTTATGATAACCGTACTCTCTAAGAATCTCTTCTGTCATCTGATACATTTTAAGCTCTTCCTCATCTGATGGAAGATCACAGCTAAGATGATCGTTTTCAAAAAACGGCGTTCCTTCTTCAATGATCAGACTGTAAGCGGAGATGTGCTCCGGTTGTAATTTGGCAACTCTTCTCAGACTCTTTTCATATGACGATAGTGTTTGTCTGGGAATGGCACTCATCAGATCCACATTGATGTTCTCAAACCCTGCTTCTCTCGCCTGATGAAATCCATGCAAAAATTGTTCATACGTGTGAATTCTTCCCAGGTAAGAAAGTTCCTTTTGTACAGTCGTCTGAAGTCCAAAACTGATTCGATTGATTCCCGAAGTTCGATATGATAAAAGTTTTTCAAAATCTACGGTTCCCGGATTGGCTTCTATGGTAATTTCAGCATTATTTAATACCCGAAATTCCTTCAAAATAGTTTGGCAAAGACTTTCCATTTGTTCTTTTTCAAGGGAAGAAGGGGTACCTCCGCCAATAAAGATTGTAGATACTTTGGGATGTCCAAGTTTGTTCCCCCATTGACAGAGTTCTTCCTTTAGTTTCTCCATATACCGGCAAATAACTTCTTCTGATGCCGGAAAGGAGCAAAAATCACAATAATTGCATTTTGCAATGCAGAAGGGAATATGCACGTACAATTCTATTGCTTTAGTCTTCATCCAGTTTCAAAACGCTCATAAATGCTTCCTGTGGTATCTCTACGCTGCCCACCTGACGCATTCGTTTTTTTCCTTTCTTCTGTTTTTCCAAAAGCTTTCTCTTTCGTGAAATATCTCCGCCGTAACATTTCGCAAGAACGTCCTTACGCATAGCTTTGACTGTCTCGCGTGCGATAATCTTGCTTCCGATTGCAGCCTGAATCGGAATTTCAAAGAGATGTCTTGGAATTTCTTCTTTTAATTTTGAGCACATCTTGCGTCCGCGCTCATATGCCGTATCTTCATGAACAATAAAAGACAATGCATCCACCTCTTCTTTATTGATCAGAACATCCAATTTTACAAGACGGGCCGTCTCATATCCTTTCATTTCATAATCTAACGATGCATATCCTCTGGAACGAGATTTCAGTGCATCAAAAAAGTCATAAATAATCTCATTGAGCGGAAGTTCATAGCGAAGAAGCGCCCGGGTTTCTTCCATATATTCCATTCCGAGATAAACTCCTCTCCGTTCCTGACAAAGCCCCATAATGGCCCCCACAAACTCTGAGGTTACCATGATTTCAGCCGTCACAATCGGTTCTTCCATATGATCAATTTCTGAAGGATCCGGCAAATTAGAAGGATTGGTAAGCTCGATCATCGTTCCGTCAGTTTTATATACCCGGTAAATTACTCCCGGAGCTGTCGTAACCAAATCAAGATTATATTCTCTCTCCAATCGTTCCTGAATAATTTCCAAATGCAGAAGACCCAAAAACCCGCATCGGAATCCAAAGCCTAAAGCAATCGATGTCTCAGGTTCAAACTGAAGCGCCGCATCATTTAGCTGAAGCTTTTCCAATGCGTCTCTCAAGTCAGGATATTTTGCTCCGTCTGTGGGATACAGTCCGCAATATACCATTGGATTAACTTTCTTATAGCCCGGGAGAGGTTCTTCACACGGATGATTAAAATCTGTAATCGTATCTCCCACCCTTGTTCCCTGTACGTTCTTTAGACTGGCTGTTACATAGCCAACCATCCCGGCAGACAGCTGGTCACACGGAATAAACTGTCCGGCTCCAAAAGTTCCCACTTCCACAACTTCGGCACTCTCCCCGGTCGCCATCATTTTCATACGGGTTCCTGCTTTGATGGTTCCTTCTTTGATTCTCGTAAAAATAATAACACCCTTATATGCATCATAAATACTGTCAAAGATTAATCCCTGAAGCGGTCCTTTCGGATCTCCTGACGGCGCAGGAATTTTTTCTACAATCTGCTTCAAGACCTCTTCTACATTTTGCCCGCTTTTTGCAGATACCAAAGGAGCATCTTCCGCCTCAATTCCAATGACATCCTCAATCTCTGCCTTGACTCTCTGGGGATCTGCACTTGGAAGATCAATCTTATTGATTACTGGCATCACCTCCAGATCATGATCAATGGCAAGATATACATTGGCAAGAGTCTGAGCTTCAATTCCCTGTGCCGCATCCACTACTAAAATTGCCCCTTCACAGGCAGCAAGACTTCTTGATACTTCATAATTAAAATCCACATGTCCCGGCGTGTCAATAAGATTAAAAATATATTCTTCTCCATCCTCTGCCTTATAAACAATACGTACCGCCTGGGATTTAATTGTAATTCCCCTCTCTCGCTCTAAATCCATATTATCCAGAACCTGCTCTTGCATCTCGCGATCTGTTAAAGTTCCTGTCATCTGGATAATCCGGTCTGCCAGCGTAGATTTCCCATGATCAATGTGTGCGATAATGCAAAAATTTCGTATTTTACTCTGATCCATACGTTCCTCCTAAATCTATTCTGTCAAAAAGACAGCCTGACTTAGTATAACACACTATTTAATAATTCAGCAAGTAAACTCATGGATGCTTTTGCCTGCCGTACCGTATTATTTTGTGCCCCCACTTCTACAAGGAGGCTTCTGCCCCGATAATGAAGGTTATAGCGATATCCTTTCATGTAGATTTTTCTTGTAAATCCCGGATATTTTTTCATTGCCTCTGCCTGAAGCTGAAGACTGAATGCCAAATTCATTTTTTTATTGGGATTTTTTAAATAAGCAAGGTTCCCATTGGATGCCGTACGGCTTACCCCATTAAAAAACATAATTTGTGCCATCCGCTCTCCATTTTGTGTGGTCTCAAGCTTCACGTTATTGCCCACACCATCTCTGTGCAGATCAATGACCACCTGAATTCCCGGATATTTTTCCAAATGATTTTCTATGGCATCGGCTGCAAAATTATAAGCCTTTGACCGCTCCTCCTTTCCATTTTTAATATCGTAAATATTTCGGTCATGCAGCACACGAATTCCCTTTGCCTCCAATTTCTTTGTCAGCTCATCTCCCACACCGATTACCGTATCCGATTTCTTTCCGGCTCTGCTGTCTTTGTAGGTCTCACTTCCGTGGGTATGATAAATTAAAATTTGCGGAGATGACGCTTTCTTCAGGCGAAGATCCATATTCATCAATACTTTTCCGTTAATTTCACTGTCTGTTACCATGGTAGTGCTGTCAATTTGATAAATATACTTTCTTAAATATGCCGGGGAATCCCAGCTTTTTGCATGAAATTTTTTTCCTTCCTTTGCCACTTCCTCCACATTCTTATCTGTGGACTCGTCATCTTCAAAATGATAATATTCTTCTGAAACCAGATCGGACTCGGATGTCCTCTTATAATCTTCACTGTACTGCAAAATCGGAAGAAAATCTGTACGATATGCAGAAATCATTCCGGAAAGGACTGTCCCATAAATCGGCTGCTGCTTGTTCTGATAAGAAGGGAAAAAACCTTCCATCAGCCGGTCATAATATTCATAAATTGTTTCCTCTGTAAATTCTCTTTGATATGCAGTCTGTACTGCAAAAAACAAAAAAAACAGAAAAATGCAAAAATTGACGATTTGTTTTTTCTTTTTATCCATAGTTTCATTTTATTCATGACTTTATGAAATATGCAACAAATGATTAATTCCTTCCGAGATTGTATAACTGATTCTTTTCATTGACTCGTCAATATTTTTTGGCGTTACATGCATAGAAATAAATTCCGGTTCCAGATGCTGCATCGCTTTTTCCTGATCTTCTCCTTCTAAAAGATCATTGAGAATTGCCGGAACAGAAATAACGGTTGGAACTCCCACTGCCAGCACCGGAATCCCCACTGTATGTTCTGTAATCTCATTGCGATGATTTCCAACTCCGGAACCTGGAGCAATTCCTGTGTCACTGATCTGAATCGTCCGGTTTAATCTGCTGGAGCTTCTGGCAGCCAGCGCATCAATGGCAATTAAAATATCCGGCTTTGCTGTTTTTACCAGTGCACCGATAATTTCACTGGTTTCAATTCCGGTCTGTGCCATAACACCCGGTGCAATCGCGCTTAATTCCAGAGAATCATTCAGTATTCCTGTCTGTTTCAAATGTCTCGTAACATATAAATTGTTTACAACCCTCGGTCCCAGAGAATCTGCGGTAACATCTGCATTTCCAAGACCTGCCACTAAAATTTTTGCTCCATCCGGGATCATTTCTTTTAAGTTTAAAAATAAGGCTTCACTCATCTCTTTATGAAACCCTCCGTCATTTTCAGTTAAATTTTTAGTCTCAATGGTAATATACTGTCCCTTTGGTTTTCCTAAAGCTTTTTCTCCCTGTTTATTTTTAATAAAAATTTTTGTTTCTTTGATATGATTGGATGTATCAATCCTTGTCTTGACCGAAACTCCTGACAATGAAGATTCTTCCTCCTTTTCTTCCTTAAGCTCCAGCGCTAAATCTGTGCGGTTCTGCATAATCTGTCTCCTTTTCTTTCCAAAGATACTCCTAAAAATTCTGTTCATCTCTCACCTTCTTAGTATTGGATTTTTTTAAAAAAATATGTATTTTTTTCTTTAGAGATCTTGACAAATCCCATAGAATTCTATAGAATGTAACAGTATGTTTTGTCTATGGCTCACCGTGTCTCGCTGTAGACAGATAGCAGAATCATAAATTAAAAAAATTACAGTTATCATATTGGAGGTGCCCACTTTGGCAAACATTAAATCAGCAAAAAAGAGAATTAAAGTTATTGAAACAAAAACAGCAAGAAATAAAGCGATCAAGACAAAAGTAAAGACATACATTAAAAAGGTGGAAGCAGCTGTCGCAGCAGGTGATAAAGCAGCTGCAAATGAAGCTTTAACAGCTTGCATTTCAGAGATCAATAAAGCAGCTTCTAAGGGAATCTATCACAAAAATACAGCTGCAAGAAAAGTTTCACGCTTAACAAAAGCAGTGAACGCCGTTGCTTAACAGCATCTTATACAACATACAAATAAAACATTAACCCACAAAAAGAGGAGTCACCGTCAGACTCCTCTTTTTTGTGGTATCAGGAAACGAGAGGTTTCCTTTCCATTTCCTAACATACTCCAATTTGTCGTTTTATTCCGAATCAGTTGATTGACTAAACTCAATCAATAAGAGTTCTACGCCAATCCGATCCTGAATTTGTCCGTTTTTGATTTGTTCATCGGTTTTTGCACACGCCTCAACCATCATATAAAGTGTTTTCGAAGAAAACATCTTTGCCTGCTCCTTCAGCTTTCCTGCAACAAAGGGCGGAACCTTCATGACTTTTGCTATCTCTGTATTGCTCTTCCCAAGACGTTCCAGATCCTTTACTTGAAGAAACTGATTACATTGACGAACCAGCAGCGCTAAAATCCCGAAAGGAGATTCTTTCAATTCAATCAAATCATAATACAGCGTCAAAACTTTTTCTCTCTGCTTTCTGGCAATGGCTTCCAACATCACAAAAATCTGACTGCTGATCTGAGAAGACGTTAAAACGTTCAAATCCTCCGATGTAATTTCACTGCGGCCGTCAGTGTAAGAAATCAATTTTTCCAGTTCATTTTTCAGGGTAAACATATCATTGCCGCATCGGTACAAAAAATCTCGAAGTACAACGGCAGACATTTGCTTTTGGCTCTTTTTCAGCAACGATGTAATCCATCTGGATAGTTCCTGTTCTCTGGCAGGTTCAAAATTTACCACATGCCCTTCCTTTTTTAAAAACTTATAAATTTTGGAGCGTTTGTCAACATCATCTTCGATAAAAAGCAGCACCGTCGTATCCGCACACTCTTTTAACTGCACCAAAAAAGTTTCCTCTGTTTTTTTCCCGAGACCGGTTTGATCCAATACGATGAAACGATGATCACAAAAAAAGGGCATGGTCTTTGCCAACTCCGCAATCTCTTTTGTATCCGCCTTTTTCCCTTCGAAATATGAATAATTCATGGTGTCCTCAGGATCAACCAACGCTTTTTTTAATTGATCCCGCATTTGAAATACCATATACTTCTCACTGCCATAAAACAGATAAAATCTTGGGAATGTGTTTGTTTTTATATGTTCTAATACCTTCTTCATATCCCTTCACATCTTTCTTTTTCTGCTCTCGTAAGTATACCCTTTTTCAGATCTTATTTCAATGACTGTCGTTCTTTTTCCTGAAATATCAATGCCCCGTCCCGATCCGTACGATAAATATAGCTGCCGCTTTCCTTCAGCCGCTTTAGAGTCTCCGAATGAGGATGTCCGTAAAGATTTCCTTTCCCGCAGGATATTACAGATATTTCGGGTTTTGTTCTATTTAAAAATATTTCTGATGTTGAATTTTTTGATCCGTGATGGGCAACCTTTAAAATTTCCACAGACTGCAGTTCTTGCTCTAACAGTTCCTCCTCTCCTTCTTTTTCCACATCCCCGGTCAAAAGAACCCGGAATCCCAAAAGTTTTCCCTGCATTACCAGAGACGCAGCGTTTTTCTCCAGAACCGTTCCCTTTTGCGGATGCAGAACTTCCAGCGAGATGCCTGCTCCTTCCATTCTCTGCCCTTTTGACAGTGTAAACACTTGAGTTTTTGCTTTTTTCGCCATCCTGCGAAGTTTTAGCGCCGTTTTATCTTTTGCAGCCTCGGGAATGCCAAGATATTCAATTCTTCCCATTTTTAACAGCTCCACAATTCCGGAATAATGATCCAAATCCAGATGACTCACAACTGCAACTTTCACTTTGGAATAGCCACAATATTTCATATAAGGAAGAATCCGATATCTTCCCACCTGATCTTCGCTGCTACTCCCGCCATCGTACATGATTAATCCGGCATTCGTCCGGGCAATCATACAATCTCCCTGTCCCACATCTAAAAATGTCACTGTATGTTTTTTCAGAATCGGAATGGAAATCACTGCATAAATCCCTACGTAAATCAAACAAATCCGTATTCCAAAACGAATCTTGTCATTTTTCATAATCAAAAGAATGAAAACACCATAAAAGAAAAAAACCCATATTTCCGGTACCGCTCCGATGGTCAGCATTCCATATTGCTGTTTTGCGATCCAAAGAACGCACTCAAAGATCTGTCCGATTCCCCAATGAAGCGGTGTATACGGCAGCCAAAGCACTACAACAGCAGCAAAAAAAGCAACCGATGCCATAGGTACTGCTGCAAAATTTGCCAAACCGGAACATAATGGTGTTTCGTACTGAAGATAGAGAATCATGGGCAGCATTCCCAATTGAATTGCCGCACAAAACAGAATGGAATCCAGAATTTTTTTCAACCCGCCTCTAAAAACCGGCTTTAAAATTTGAAAGCAGCCGATCACCGCCACTGCGGTAAACGATAAAATAAATCCCGTATCACAAATGTAAAAAGGGTGAAGGGAAAGAAGGAATATCCCAGCAAGCCCTGCGGAAGACAGCATATCATAACATTCTCCAAGGACCTGCGCCAGACAATATACTGCAAACATCACAACCGCTCGCATCGACGATACGGACATTCCTGTCAAAAGACAGTAAAACCAAGCCAAAAGCAATCCCACCACAGAACTAAGAAGGAATCCACCTCCAATTTTTTGCATCAGCCGATACATCTTTTGCCCAACCAACGAAATATGAAGTCCTGAGACTGCCAAGAGATGAATTAAGCCGCTCTCACGAAAATCATCCTTTATCTCATCCGATAATCCCGTTTTATCCCCCAACACCATGCCGCGAACAAAATTCCGAACCTCCCCCTGATACTGTCTTTGAATCTGCATCTCACAAAAACATCGGGCCTGTTCCAGCATCCTTGAAAATTTTATTTCCCGATGTCCTAAAACTTCAATTTGATCTGAATAACTATAGTAATAAATCCCCTTTGAAAAATAATAACTTCTGGATGAAAACTGTCCGGGGTTGGATGCCTCCTCCCAAACCCTCAAGTCTCCTTCAAAACGAATTTTATCTCCTACAAAGAGATCGGTTTTCCCGGAATCATATAATAAAATTTCTCCTTCCAGATGATCATTTTTTAAAGTAACTGCACGTTTTCCGCTTTTTGTTTTTGATAACTTGCGAATTTCTCCAGAAGAAAGCTCTGTTTCCCGCTTTTCTGCGATTTGGATGTCTCGCTCCATTGTCTGACGCTGAAAAAAGAGCAAAAAGCTTCCTGCCGCCACTCCAAAAATAATCCAAGCGTATCTTCGATCTTTCCAGGTCAAATACAATATAAACAACAGATATGGGAAATAGTAAAAGACCGCTGACACTGACACACCATGCCAAACAGCGGTCATGCCGGATACATATCCGACAAATATAAGAACCATTGGTCTATTTTTCATAAGCTATTTCATTGGCAGCTTTCCAAATACAAAGCTATCCTGTCCCAAGGCTCCCAAAGCCGTCCCATCTGTGTCCAGCATTGGTTTCCCCGAAATTGAAAACGACACATAATTAATTCCTTCAATCTGTGTTAAAGTGTAGACAATCCCCGCCCGACAAATCAAATCCTCATTTTCTTTGATTCTCTTATAGTCGGAAGAAAAATCCACAGACACAATATTGCTGCTGACACTGACATTGCTGATCACAACTCTTCCGGGAATTGCAGATTTATGCTCTTTCTTATCTGAATCCACCTTCTGCATCTGCACCAACAGCTTCTGAACCTGCTTCTCCAATCCACCCTTTAATTTCAAATTCTTTCTTATTTCGATTAAGCGGGTACAATCTTTATTTGTATAATAAACTGCCGTTCCTTTTTTCTCATCCTGGTCATTGGCTTCATTTTTAGACCGGCATCCTGCTGCCAAAGCCATTAGGATCAGACCGAATAAGAAAATCATACAGATTCTGCTCTTCTTCACGATAACCTCCTAGCCTTTGTATTTCAGCGGAATTCTAAGGGTAAATGTTGTACCTTCTCCTACTTTGCTGTAAAGCTTAATTTCGCCATTGTGCAGCGAGATTACATTCTTCGTAATTGCAAGACCCAGTCCGGTGCCTCCGGTGTCTCTGGATCTGGCTTTATCCACCCGATAAAAGCGATCAAAGACTTTGTCCTGACAATCTTTCGGAATTCCCACGCCGGAATCCGCCACTTTTACATAAAAATATTTATGATCCGCATTCAGCGTTACTCGAATCCATCCGGCATCCTTATTGTACTTTACGCCATTCTCAATCAGATTGGTCAGACCAAGCGTCAATTTCACCTCATCAATTTCCGCGGTAACCGGACGAAAACTTTCAAAGATTAATTCAATATTCCTCTGAAGTGCCAAAGGTTTTACCCGCTTCATAATAATCTCCAGCAGTTCATTGATATTCACATTGGTTATATGAAGCTGCGCGGCCTTCTTATCCAGTTTAACAAGCGACAGAAGATCCGATATAATTACATTTTCGCGATCAATCTCCTCTACCATATCCTGCATAAACTCCCGATACAGCTCAGCCGGAACCTGATCTCCTTGCTGAAGAAGAGAATCCGCCAAAACCTTCATAGAAGTCATTGGCGTCTTTAATTCATGAGATACATTGGAAACAAATTCCTGTCTGGAATCTTCCAGCGTCTGCATCCGCCCAAGAATCTCATTAAAGCGATGAATAATATTGCGTACTTCCAAAAATCCTGTTTCCGCAACCGACTGATCTTCGTGTCCGGACGCAATAAAGTCAACATCCTTCTGAATTTTCTTCAGGTCTATTGTCAGAATATAACTAAGCACAAATGCCGCTGAAAAACTGCAGATTAAAAATGCCACCAAAAGCATATTTCTGCGATGTTCCATCTCCGATACAGCACTCATCATATCGGCTCTCGGAATTGTTGCAATCACAACGCCTAAAATTTCCTGCTTCTTCCCAACTTTAGAGAGCGCCGGAACCATAATTTCAATATAGGAGGTATCTTTATCGGAAACAATTCGCCTTTTTTTGCCTTCCATAATCGCTAAAATATCATCATTTAAAAAAAAGCGTGACTGAAAATCCGTATGGGTATCCTTGATAATTCTATAATTGCTTTTTATGATAATGATTCGCCCACTCATACTTGCCGCAAGCTCATCTGTCTGGGTAGAAAGAGAATTGGAGCTGTCATCCATCAAAAAATCAACTCCAACTACTTGGTTGCCAAGCCAATTTAATTGACTTGCAATGCTGTCAACTTTCTGCTCCCAGGCTTTCTCGCTGTACCCATCATTCAGAAGCTTACTAAACAAAACCGCAATCAGCACAGATACGAGGAATACAGACATAAAAATAAAAAACTGCATGCTGTGCAAGAAGGCAAACCGATTTGCCTTATGCTTGAAAATAATAACCTACCCCCCACTTTGTATGTACATAATCCGGCACGCCGGGATTTACTTCAATCTTTTCTCTTAATCTGCGGATATGTACATCCACGGTTCTTGCATCCCCTGGATAATCGTATCCCCAGACAGTATTGAGCAAATCCTCTCTGCTGTAAACTTTATTGGGATGAAAAACAAGAAGCTCTAAAAGATCAAATTCCTTAGCTGTTAAATTCACTTCCTTATCGTGGATATGTACCCTGCGGCTTTCACAGTCAATCTTCAAGCCCCTGCATTCCACAATCTTTTGACGTTCTTCTTCCCTGACCTCATGGTGTACGCTCCGGCGCATAATCGCTTTGATCCTTGCCTTAACCTCTAAAATATTAAAAGGTTTTGTGATATAATCATCCGCACCATATTCCAGACCAAGAATCTTATCCATATCCTCACCCTTTGCCGTCAGCATAATAATCGGAATATTGGAAAACTCACGAATTGCCTGACAAACTTCAAAACCGGAGAGTCCCGGGAGCATCACATCCAGCAAAATGATATCATAAGAGTTCTCTTTTGCCTTTTTTAAAGCTTCCTCCCCGTCATAGGCACAGTCTACCTGCATCTCATCCTGCTCCAGACTGAACTTGATGCCTTTTACAATTAGTTTTTCATCGTCAACAACTAAGACCTTTCTCATTTTTTCACCTCTACCATTTATATTGTTATCTTATCTTTGATCTTGCGATACACTCCCTCTTTGATGCCCTGAATCTTCATAATATCTTCAGGTTTAGAAAAAGGACCATGTTCCTGTCTGTAGGCTATGATATCAGCAGCCTTCGCTTCTCCAATGCCAGACAACGTCATCAATTCCTGCGCATCAGCAGTATTGATATTTACTTTTTCAGAGAAAGAGTCCACGGCTTCTTTCTCTGTCTGTGCATCCTTTGATTTCTCTTTCTTCGATGGCACATAGATCTGCTGACCGTCTTTCATCTTTTCTGCCTGGTTAATACTTTCTGCTGCCGCCTTGGAAGTAAATCCACCTGCCGCTTCCACAGCCTTAACTACCCGGTCTCCTTCTGAAAATTGGTAAACTCCAGGATGTTTTACCTGACCGCAAATATCCACATAAATTTTCTCTGAAGAGGTTGTGGTCACTGACGGCTTTTCTTCAGGAAGATGAATTTCTTCCTTTTTTGAACAACTTCCTATGCACAACGCAAATCCCAATATAATACTGAATATTCTGACTCTTTTAAACAACACTACCCTCCGGTCACTGCAAAGAGTCTGGAACATGTAAATCTCTTCTCCATTATATCGAAAAAAATATTACATCACAAGAGAAATATTTACGATTTCCACTTAAATATTACGAGCCCTGTTACAAACAATGCCACTCCCAACAGTTTTATCCATTGGAATTCTGTTTTTTGTGTCCCAAATAATCCGAATAATTCTATAAGATAGGATACAATTGTCTGAGCAGCAACAATCAGCATCGCAGACTGTGCAGGTCCCAATGCGCTGATACTGCGAATCACGGTAAATGTAATGCCCGCTCCCATAATCCCGCCTAACAATAAATATTTTGGTGTTACCTTGGCAAGCATGAGAAAGCTTTGCTCTCTCTCTGTGAAAAACCAGATGAGAATACATGCCAGAAATCCGGTCAGCTGAACAAACGTGCTGGTTGTCCATGTACTGCTTTGTTTTGTCACTGCAGTGTTAAAAACTCCCTGCACACTCATCAGAGCCCCGGAAATTAACGCAATTATAAATCCAAACATAAAGAACCTCCATTTCAAAATCTATGTTATAACACATAGTTTTGCCGTGAAGGCTCTTTTCTATTCAAAGATTATACAATACAGTTTTCTAAAATCCGAATCATCTCATCCACATGCTTCTCTTCAATGATCAGAGGCGGCACAAAACGAATCACATGATTTCCTGCCGAAATTAAAATTAATCCCTGTGCCAAGGCGCGGTTTACTATGTCTCCCACTGACTTTTCAGGAGAAAATTCCAATCCCTGCATCAGAGCAATCCCCCGATGACCGACAATGCAGTCAAAACGTTCCTTTAATACTTCCAATTTCTCCCACAGATAACTTCCGACCTCTCGGGCATGTTCCGGAATATATAACTGTTGAAATTGATCAAATACTGCATTCACCGCTGCACATGCCAAAGGATTACCTCCATAAGTGGTTCCGTGATCTCCCGGAACCAGCGCTCCGTCCGCTTTTTCTCCCACAACAAAAGCTCCCACCGGAACTCCGCATCCAAGGGCTTTGGCAAGGGTCAGCACATCCGGTTTCACTCCGTAAAGATCATGTGCAAACATAGAACCACAGCGTCCCATGCCACACTGAATTTCATCAAAAATTAATAAGATGTCCTTCTCATCGCAAATGCGTCGCAGACCCTCTAAAAACTTCTGATCGGCAGGATAAATTCCTCCTTCGCCCTGTACCACTTCACAAATGATTCCACAAGTTTTGTCCGTAATTTTTGAAGCCACATCCTCAAGATCATTAAATTCTGCAAATACTGCACGAAATTCTTTTGGGACAAATCCATCTTGGTAATGACTGTTTCCTGTAACCGCTAATGCCCCCTGGCTTCTGCCATGAAAGGAATGATTCATTGCAATAAACTCATAATCTTTTGAGGGATCTTTTTGGTAAGCATATTTTCTTGCAACTTTTAAGGCTCCCTCGATTGCTTCTGTTCCGCTATTTGTAAAAAATACCTTATTTAATCCTGAAGCTTCCGCAATTGTTTTTGCAGCCTTCACCGCCGGGATATTATAGTAAAGATTTGAAGTATGAATCAATTGATCAATCTGTTCTTTCAGCGCACGATTGTATGCTTCATTCCCATACCCCAGAGCAAATACTGCAATACCGGCTCCGAAATCCAAATATTGATTCTGGTCTGCATCATACAAGTAAACGCCGTTCCCTTTTTCTAATACGACCGGAAAACGATTGTAGGTCTTTAATAAATATTGTTCCCCCTGGTCCATATATTCCTTCTGTGTCATATAGATTATGCCTCCTCTTTAAATAATGGTTTATCAAACAAAGGCTCTTTTAAAATAGCGGTTCCGATTCCTTTCTCGGTAAAAAATTCAAGCAGCAGACAATTTGTCACTCGTCCGTCCAGAATATGAACTCTGGAGACGCCGCTTTCGATGGCTTCAATGCAGTTTTTCAGCTTTGGCAGCATACCGCCTCCGACAACTCCCTTTTCTATAAACTCTTTTGCCTGTGCAAGATCCATTTCTGAAATTAATGTAGATTTATCCTCAGGATCTACAAAAACTCCTTCAATATCTGTTAAAAATACCAATTTTTCTGCATTTAAAGCTTCTGCCACGGCACATGCTGTATCATCTGCATTGATATTATAAGGCTCATAGGAATCTCCCAGACCGATGGGTGAAATGACCGGTACAAAATCATCTTCAATCAATGCTTCCAGCAATGTTGTATCTACACTTTTTACTTCTCCCACATATCCAAGATCTTTTCCCGGCATCTCTTTTTTCTTTACACGAATCATCTCGGCATCTTTCCCGGAAAGTCCTACCGCCTTCACTCCGACTTCCGCCATCATTGCAACCAATTCCTGATTCACCTTAAAAAGAACCATCTCGGCCACTTCCATCGTCTCTTTGTCGGTTACACGAAGTCCATGATAAAATTCCGGTTCTTTTCCGGACATGCGAACCCATTTGCTGATCTCTTTCCCGCCTCCATGTACAATAATCGGTTTCATGCCAACTAATTTTAAAAGCGCAACATCCCGAATGACACTTTTTTGCAGATTTTTATCTTTCATGGCACTTCCGCCATATTTCACAACTACGTAACAGTTATTGAAACGGCGAATATACGGCAGCGCTTCTGTTAAAACTTTTGCTTTCTCTTTGGACTGTTCTATTAATTCAATCTGATTGATCTGATCCATTTTTCTTCCTTTCTTTTTCTGACCTTATAAACTTCCTCTTGTAAAAATCGCTGTTTTACGACCGATAATCTGCATTGATACTCACATAATCATGGGTTAAATCACATCCCCACGCAGTTGCCTGCGCCTCTCCGTCATGCAGATCAATTTCCGCGCAAACTTCATCTTCTGATAAAATTTTTGTCGCCTCGTCCTCTGAATATTCCGCGGCAACTCCATTTTTTACAATTGCAATGCTTCCTGCCTGACTCTTTAAGGAAATATCCACTTTTTCCGGATGAAAGGCCACTCCTGCATAGCCAAGCGCACATAAAATTCTTCCCCAGTTGGCATCTCGTCCATAAATAGCTGCTTTCGTAAGATTGGATGTTACGACGGATTTACTTAAAGTCTTAGCCTGTTCCTTTGTAGCTGCCCCGCCAACGTGAACCTCAAACAATTTTGTGCATCCTTCACCGTCCGCTGCAATCTGCTTTGCCAATGATTCATGAACATAGGAGAGCCCCTGACGGAACTTCTCATACGCCTCATCCTTCTCTGTAATTTCAGCATTCCCGGCCATTCCATTTGCCAAAACAAACACCGTATCATTGGTAGAGGTATCTCCATCCACCGAAATCATATTAAAGGTATCTTCCACAATCTCTCGCTGCATTTCCTGCAGCAGCTTTTTGTCAATCTGAACATCTGTTGTGATAAATCCAAGCATCGTTCCCATATTGGGATGAATCATTCCAGATCCTTTGCACATTCCTCCGATGGTTACCGTTTGTCCCCCAAGTTCTATCTCCACAGCTGCTTCTTTCGGCTTTGTATCCGTGGTCAGGATCGCCCAGGAGGCATCTTTTGCGCTGTCTCTGTCTGCTTTCATTTTAGGAATCAGCTGCTGAATTCCTTTTTCAATGATCTCCATAGGAAGCTGCTGCCCAATGACGCCAGTGGATGCCACCAGTACTTCCTCCCGTTTGATCTCCAGGCATTCCGAAACTTTTTGCGCTTCTGTCAAAACATTGCGATACCCTCTGTCTCCTGTGCAGGCATTGGCAATTCCTGTATTTATAACCACAGCACGCACAGTCTCCTGCTCCTCTGCAATTTTTTTTCCCCACAAAACAGGGGCAGCTTTCACAAGATTTCTTGTAAATGTTCCTGACACCACCGCCGGTTTCTCACTTACAATAATTGCCATATCCTTATTACTTTTTCCCTGTTTGATTCCGGCTCTTAAGCCCGCTGCTAAAAATCCTTTCGGCGCCGTAACTCCACCGTCTATTTTTTTCATCTCCATCTTCTTTCTATCCTTCCTGCTTCTTCTTTATGATCTCTCCAACTACGGAAACATCGGCACAAGCTCCAGCCCTTCTGTTTCTTTTTGTCCAAACATAAGATTCATATTCTGAACCGCCTGTCCTGCTGCTCCTTTCACCAGATTGTCCATGGCTCCCATCATAATCAAGCGGTTGGTCCGAGGATCAATTTTAAAGTTTACGTCCACATAATTGCTTCCCTCTACCCATCTTGTCTCTGGGCAGACATTCTGCTCCAACACCCGAACAAAATATTCTTTTTGATAATAAGAATCATAAATTGCTTTTACATCTTCATAAGAAACGTCTTTTTTCAAGGATGCATACGCGGTGATTAAGATTCCTCGATTCATCGGTACCAGATGCGGTGTAAAATTCAATACCACATCTTCTCCGGATGCATAGCTTAGCTGATCTTCAATCTCCGGCGTATGCCGATGTGATGCAACTCCATAAGCCTTTATATTTTCATTTACTTCACAATACAGCTGACTGACCTTTGCCCCTCTTCCTGCTCCGGATGTGCCGGATTTTGCATCAATAATGATCGTACTCATATCAATCAGCCCTTCTTTTGCTGCCGGATAAATGGATAAAATCGAACAAGTTGGATAACATCCCGGATTGGCAATCAGCCGTGCATTTTTTACAGCTTCCCGATTTATCTCACAAAGTCCATAAACAGCCTCTGTAAGGTATTGCGGACTTTGATGTTTGATTCCATACCACTCTTCATAGCGCTTTACATCTTTGATCCGAAAATCCGCACTGAGGTCTATCACCTTAACTTTGGAAAGGATTTCTTCTGATAATAAAGAACTGCACAATCCTTGAGGCGTCGCCGTAAAAATCACATCTACTTTTGATGCCAGTTCTTCCATATTATCATCCAGGCATTTAGCATCTACAATTTCAAACATATTTTGAAATACATCATAATATTTCTGATCAATATAGCTTCGAGAGCCATACCATAGAATTTCAGCATCCTTATGCTGTGTCAAAATTCTTACAAGTTCCTGACCTGCGTATCCGGTTGATCCGATAATTCCTGCCTTAATCATTTTTATCTCCTTCTTTTCTTTATTTATCTCTCAAAATCATTGTTCATTAGTATACAACCGAATCTTAAAATATGCAATACTTTTGCATAAATATGCATATATTTTTTGTTTTATTCATTTTTTATCAAAAAATATGCATTGAAAAGAAAAAAACATCTTGCAAAAACCTAACGGATCAAGTATATTAATAGACAGATAAAACTACATATGTAAAATTTAGGAGGAATTATTTAAAAATGAAAGAAAAAGTCGTTTTAGCATACTCCGGAGGTCTTGATACAACAGCAATCATTCCCTGGTTAAAAGAACACTACGATTATGAAGTTATCTGCTGCTGTGTAGACTGCGGACAAGGAGAGGAATTAGACGGACTGGAAGAAAGAGCGAAATATTCCGGTGCATCTAAATTATATATTGTCGATATTACCGATGAATTCTGTGATGACTATATTATGCCTTGCGTGCAGGCGGGCGCTGTTTATGAAAACAAGTATTTGCTTGGAACTTCAATGGCACGCCCTGGAATTGCAAAAGCTCTGGTTGATGTAGCACGCAAAGAAGGCGCATCTGCAATCTGCCATGGGGCAACCGGAAAAGGAAATGATCAGATTCGCTTTGAATTGGGAATCAAGGCATTAGCCCCTGATCTTAAAATTATTGCCGCATGGCGTGATGATAAATGGGATATGGATTCCCG
>CAJMHU010000010.1 GCA_905213305.1 uncultured Anaerostipes sp. | reverse complement strand
GGGCATGTTCGGGACTTACACCCGTTAGAGTTTGCCCATGCTGGGCAAACAAAAGAAAGGGAACAGCTATCTTTCACTGCTCCCTCTCTGAATGCTTTTTCTCAATGAATATTCTATTATTTCCCTGCAATAACTTCAATCTCAATGAGCGCGCCTTTCGGTAAAGCCCCTGCCTGCACGCAGGATCTTGCCGGTTTATTCTCCCCAAACGCGGCTTCATAAATCCCATTGATTTCTGCAAAATCCTGAATATCCGCTAAAAATACCGTCGTCTTAATTACGTCGTTCAGCGTCAGATTGGATGCCTGCAGCACTGCTTCCAAATTTTTTAAAACCTGCTTTGTCTGATTCGCAACGCCTTCTTTTAACTCCTGCGTATCTGGATCCAAACCGATCTGACCGGATGTAAATACAAAATTTCCCATTTCCACTGCATGGCAGTACGGTCCTACCGCTGCCGGAGCATTCTGTGCGTTGATTATTTTTTTCTCCATTGCTGTTTCCCTTTCTTCTGTCACTTAATCCATTTCAAAGATGGATAATAACGAAACCATGCCTTACCAAGAATCTCATCTCTGGATACATAATGGGTATCCCACTCCCGGGCGTCATTGGAATTATTTCGGTTATCTCCCATTACAAAATATCCGTCTTTGGGCACGGTATACGGTCCAAAATCATCCACCGGCTCTTCCTTAATATAAGCTTCCTTTAGAGGCGTCTTACTGTGATTGATATACACCTTCCCGCCTCTTACCTCCACTGTTTCACCCGGAAGCGCAATGACACGTTTAATATACCACTCTTCTTCATTGTCCGGGTATTTAAAAATAATAATGTCTCCCCGTTTCGGATCCTGAAACCAATAAGAGGTTCTGAGAGCAATGAGCTTATCATTGGTCATAATGGTATTCTCCATTGATCCGCTGGGAATATTGGCATTAATAATTACAAAGTTTAAAATAAATTCTGTCAAGAGAATGGTTACCGCAATACAGGCAGCCCAACTTAAGGCTTCCTTTTTCCAGCTTTTCTTCTCTTTTTTCTCAACAGTCTCTTCCATGACGTTTAATCCTCAAAGCCGCGGCGAATAATTTCATGTCTTCCCGGTCCGTTGGAGATCAAAGTAATCGGATAACCAATCTGTTCTTCTACAAACTCAATATATTTACGACAGTTTTCCGGTAATTTTTCATATTCCGTAATTCCCCGAATATCAGATTCCCATCCCGGTAGTACCTTCAATACCGGTTTTGCTTTTTCTAACTTTCCGGTGGTTGGGAAGTCTGTGATCACTTCCCCATCCACTTCATATCCAACGCATACCGGAATCTCCTTCAAATATCCCAAAACATCCAGCACCGTAAATGCAACATCTGTGGTTCCCTGCAAACGGCATCCATATTTGGTTGCTACAACGTCAAACCATCCCATTCGTCTCGGTCGTCCTGTGGTGGCTCCGAATTCTCCTCCGTCTCCTCCTCGTTTCCGAAGCTCATCTGCTTCCTCGCCAAAAATTTCGCTGACAAAGGCTCCTGCCCCCACAGCGCTGGAGTACGCCTTTACAACGGTGACAACCTTTTTAATCTCATACGGAGGAATCCCTGCTCCGATGGCACCGTATCCTGCTAAAGTAGAAGAAGATGTAACCATCGGATAAATTCCATGATCCGGATCCTTCAGAGATCCCAGCTGCCCTTCCAGAAGAATATTCTTTCCTTCCTTGATGGCCTCATGCAAAAACAATGCTACATCACACACATATGGAGCTACCATCTCCCGATATTCCATTAAAGTCTCAAACAACTGTTCCGGGTCCAAAAGCGGTTTATGGTACAAATGTTCCAGCAGCACATTTTTCGTCTCACAGACTTTAGAAAGCTTTGCTTTCAGCTCCTCCTCATCAAACAATTCACTGACCTGGAATCCAATCTTCGCATATTTGTCAGAATAAAACGGTGCAATTCCGGACTTTGTAGATCCAAAAGAATTTTTCCCAAGACGTTCTTCTTCATACTGGTCAAATAAAATATGATACGGCATTACCATTTGTGCCCGGTCGGAAACTAAAATCTTCGGCTGCGGCACTCCCTGTGATACAATTTCTTCCACTTCTTTGAATAATACCGGGATATTCAATGCAACTCCATTACCGATGATACTGGTCGTATGCTGATAGAACACACCAGATGGCAATGTATGCAGAGCAAATTTCCCATAATCATTAATGATTGTATGACCTGCATTTGCTCCTCCCTGGAAACGAACGATGATATCGGATGTTTCACCTAACATGTCTGTAATTTTACCTTTTCCTTCGTCTCCCCAATTGGCTCCAACGACTGCTTTTACCATATGTGTATCCTCCTAAAATCAATGTATCTGACTTTTCTTCTTTCCTTTTTGCGCCTTGCCTTCCGCAAGGCCACACCAACTTTTATTCTATAACCTTTTTGGCACGCTGTCAAGACAGCGTGCCAAAAGCAAATGGTTTCCCCCACAATATTTAATTCTATTATGTCACTATTTTGTCTCTTCTACAGAAAACAGCTTTTTACTGACATTTTTCTTATCCATGAGACTATTATACTGTAAATACTGATATTGTGTAATCAGAGCACTGTACTTGGTTTTATCTGCAAATGCGTGATTTTTTCCGTCTTCTGTCACATATCCATTGGCATTGATTGCCGGAATTGTTTTTCTCAGATTTAACAAAAATTCATTGTACGGTGACAGTTTCAAATTGGTTTGCTCCAACATCAGACTGGACAGATAATTGGCACTGACATTTTCCACATCGGATTTCTCATCAATGTCATAGTTTGCCCAGATCAAAAACGGAACTGTATATTTTTTCTGCAATTCTTTCAAACTGAGATTATTCAGAGATTTTCCATACAACAACTCATAAAATGAATCTTCCAGCTTTGGCTGATGGTCTCCGAACATTACAACAATAGTCGGTTCCTTTTGATTTTTGAAATAATTTACAATCTTTTCAAATGCCCGGTCAGACTCATGAATCAAGGACAAATAACGATTGGCAGTATCGGTAGCCTTTTCGTCTTTGATCTTAATTTCTTCCTTGAAATTCTTATCTGCAATCAGATATCCTCCATGATTCTGAATCGTGACATTAAATAAGAATAATGGCTTCCCGCTTTTTTTGTTTTCAAACGTTTCGATGATTTTATTGTAATCCTCGGAATCACTATACCATCCACGGAATTTTTCTCCGTTTGGATTCATTGCGGTTTCATCTAAGAATTTATCAAATCCCAGTAGCGGATAAACCGTATCACGATTCCATCCGTGAGCCTTATACGGGTGGAATGCAAGGGTATCATATCCCTGTTCTTTCAACTGACTTGCAAGACTTGGAACTTTATGTTTTACAAATTGTGTATACGCATTTCCGTTTAACGGAAGTGTGGATACAGAGTTTCCTGTTAAAAATTCGTATTCTGAGTTACTGGTTCCGCCTCCGAACACAGATACCAACATATGACCCTTAATTGTATTTTCTTTCAAGCTGTTAATATATGGCATCACTTCTTTATTCGTCTTAATCTTATTGACTACATTTAAATCCGAAAACGTTTCATTCATGATCACAAAAATGTTGGGTTTCTGCGTCAGCTTTTTATTTTTTCCCTGCGTCACCTGATAATCATCTGCGATCGCATTGACTTTCTCCGGACTATAACCATCCGGTTCCGACACAATGGTATACTGAATATTCATTAAAAAGCTTAAGATATATCCGTTTTTGCGATATCCTTTTTTCTGTTCCCAGAAATTTACCGCAACTCCTTTCTCTGAAAGAAAATCTACCCTGGTTAAGAAAAAGGAACTTCCGACAGTCACCGCGGCTACCACAGCCAGCGTTACCAGACGTCTCTTCCAGTTGAAAATTTTATAGGTCTCCAATTTACAGGCAACGACACAGAGCGCCAACAACAAAACCGTTGCCACGATTGCCGGCTTGTCATAAGAAAGTGTATAATGGTCCGCCACATCCATCGCCGTTCCTAAAGCATAAATATCTGCCGGAGTAATCGGATTTCCCCTAAATGCCATAACAAAATAATTTCCAATAGCCGCCGCATATAAAAACACATTTCCAACCAACAGCGCATACTTCACACGATTGAAAATCAGCAGCAAGATTCCAAACAAGATATAGTACCATAAAATGTTCATTCCATAGGCCAGCTTATTCATAACGCTGATCGGATTGTAGAACACTTTTTCCACCATGTAAAACGCAATCCACGGATTCACCACAAATAGCGCCCATGTGAAACGCTTATTCCATTTCTCCGGAAGCTTCAACGGCACCAGAATCAATACAATCAACGCCAGAGCAATTCCCATGGTTAACGCAACTGCCCAGGTATCAATCTGCGTTGTCCATACTCTCGTCCGAATATGAAAATCATTCTGTACTTTTCCATTGAGCCTTGCCTCCTGAAACATATTTCCCATATTATCAGAAGTATACAAATAGAGCGGTCTGTCTTTGCTGATCCCTTTTCCGGTAATTGTCAGGGTATAATTTTCCCCTTTCTTTAATTGCTGATTGACTACAACCCGATACCATCGGTTTTCAGCCCGTTGTGTTCGCCGCATCGTTGCCTTCATATCTTTTAAACCGTCCACCTCCAGCAATGTCGGCGTAATTTTAAAAATGGACTGTCCTTTGCTGTCCTGAACATTAATTTCAATACTTCCCGCTCTCCCGACCTGTTCATTTCGGTCTACCATAATATCAAGCCGTTCCATTGTATGAGAAGTCGCTTTAAATTTCTGTACCACTTTATCTCCGTCCGTCACAGCAATTTTAGTAAGACGGTCTTCCGGTGTTCCCTTTGCGACGGTCTCAGAAAACTGGCTTTTATTTAAAACAACCAGCACGATAAATGCCAGCAAGGCAACTACCATCCCATACTTCAGGATTCTCTGCATGATTCCATGAAATTTTTTCAATTTCCCTTCATCCATTGTCTGCTTCATCTTTGTACTACCTTCCATTCGTTTGTTTTGTTGCTTTCTTTCGTTCAAAGCTTGTCATCTGGTTAAAAGTTTCCCAATATTTTAAAATCCTTTGTCTCTTCCCGAATTCCTGCCAAAGCATTCCGAATCGCCGGATCATTTAAGTTTCCAATGACATCCACATAAAATCCATACTCCCATTTTCTCCCCGGAAGCGGTCTGGATTCAATATTGCTCATGCTGACATCATTAAACATAAAATGAGTTAATATATTATAAAGCGATCCGGACTCGTGCGGCACACTGAAACTGATGCTGACTTTTCCTGCATCTTTTCGGTACTGCTTTTTCTTGGACATAATCACAAATCTTGTCGTGTTATTGCCTTCGTAATTCACTTCCCGTTTTAAAATCTTCAGTCCGTATATTTCTGCAGCATATTCACTGCAGATCGCTGCTTTGGTTACATCTTTATCCTGCGCCACTTTTTTCGCGCTGATGGCAGTATTCGACACTCTCGCCTGATCCCAATCCGGATGTTCATCCAAAAACTTTTTGCACTGCATCAGCCCCTGTGGATGAGAATAAACTTTTTTGATCTGCTCCAGCGAGCTCTCCTTCCGTCCGGCAAGAACATGATGACACTCAATCGATTCTTCTCCTACCACACAAATGTCATAGTCAAGAATCATATCATAAATCCCGCTGACCGTTCCGGCAGATGTATTTTCAATAGGGAGCACCCCGTAATCTGCTTCCCCCAAATCCAACGTTTTTACAACATCTTTAAACTCCGGAACCGAGAAATTCCTGATTTCTTTCCCAAAATACTTCTTCATTGCCTGTTCCTGATAAGCTCCCGGGATTCCCTGGTAGACAACTTTTGTCTCCTCATGAATTTCCAGCGCATCCACTTCTTCAAATAATTGATCAATGTACATATCTTCCTGTGATAAAATGCTGTACTGATATCTTCGGCTTAAGCTCATCATCTGAAGAAACAACTCTTCAATGGCTTTTTTCAAAAAAGGATTTTCTTCCTTTTGGGTTAAATTTGCTGTTTTTTCTCTTTCTCTGACAGGATCATAAATTGCTTTTCCCGTACCGCGCTTATACTCTGCCACTTCCGCAGCACATCCCATTCTCTCCTTAAATAAAGAAAGAATTTCACTGTCAATATGATCAATTTCCTGCCTAAGTTCTGTCAATTCTCTCATGGTTTCTTATTCCTTTTCTATGATTTCCTTCAATTCACTGATGGTTTTTCTCAACAGCGGATGCATCAGGTACGGAGCAATCTCCGCCAAGGGTTCCAGCACAAACATTCTCTTATGCATTTCTCTATGAGGAATCGTCAGCTCCCTCTCGTTTATCACCAAATCATCGTACATTAAAATATCCAAATCCAGAGTTCTCGGTCCCCAATGTACCGTGCGCACTCTTCCCTGCTGTTTTTCCACATCCAGCAGGAAATCCAGCAGCTCAAATGGCTCTTTTAACGTTTCCACTGCAATACAGCCATTTAAAAAATCATCCTGTGCAACCCCTCCATACGGTTTCGTCTCAATCAGACCGGAGACATGAACCACCTTTGTGTCTTCCTGCGTTTCAATGGCATCGATGGCATTGTTAATATATTCCATACGATCCCCCATATTGGACCCCACTCCCAGATATACTGTATGCCATCCTCTCGCAATTTTCACAGCTACACTGTCCATCGGCATCCCGATCGGAGCCCATGGTTTTTTCACTTCTACTTCCAAGTGATGAATCCGCGGAAATTCCAAAAGTAATCTCTTGGCAATAGTCTCCGCTGCACACTCAATAAGATCAAAGGTATTTTTTTCCATAATCTCGGCAACCCTGCGGCATACCTCTCCATAATCCACAGAATATTCAATACAGTCACTGACGCCTGCCCGCTTTGTATCTGTATACAAAACCGCCGAAACTAGAAACTTCTGTCCCAGTACTTTTTCTTCTTTATACACGCCGTGATGACTGTAAATTTCCAATTCCTCAATTCTAATTTGATCGTCCATCTTCAAACCACCTTTTTAATGGCTGCTGATTGCCTCAATCATTTGCAGCGCCCTTTTATTTTCCTTCACATCATGAACCCGGAAGAAACGACAGCCTTTTAGATATCCGCTGACAGTTGTTGCAGCGGTTCCCTCAACCCTCTGATCTGATGGAAGACCTAACACTGCTCCAATCATAGATTTTCTGGAGGTTCCCAAAAGTACCGGAGTTTCCCATTGATTTAACAGCTCCAAATGATTCATCATCTGAAGATTTTGATTCAAGTCCTTGGCAAATCCAATACCTGGGTCCAGCATAATGGTATCCTTGGCTATCCCCGCCTGCTCTGCAAGATCCATGGTCTCCTGAAGATCCTTCACAACATCCTGCAAAAAATCCTGATACCTTGCTTCTCTTCGGTTATGCATCAAACAGGACGGTATTTTAGCCTCTGCAAGCACCTGTGCCATCGTTCCATCCCATTTCAATCCCCAGACGTCATTGATCAGATCCGCTCCCGCGAGAATCCCTGCCTTGGCAACTTTCGATTTGTAGGTATCCAACGAAACCGGAATATCAAATTCTCTTTTGATCGCCTCCAGCACCGGCGCAGTCCTCTCAATTTCCTCCTCATCCGAAATCAAAGTATGTCCGGGTCTTGTAGACTCTCCCCCGACGTCAATGAGATCGGCTCCTTCCCGAATCATCTCCTCTGTATGTTTCAAAGCCGCATCCAGCTGCTGAAATTTCCCTCCATCTGAAAAAGAATCCGGCGTTACATTTAAAATTCCCATAATGTATCCATGCTGTCTGGTATCAAATTTTTTATTTCCTATAATCATCGTCCATCTCCTGCTAATAACTGTAACTTTTATTTTTACGTTCCTCCGGCCAGTAACACAAATCTCTGGCAGAGCAATGCATACAATCTCTGGAAAGCTTATCCGCACGGTAAAATAACTGTGCAAATTCATCCTGACTCTCATCATCACAGGTTCGGTGAGATAAGATGGTATCCACAATCAGCCGCTGTTCCTGCCTTGTATATCCACAATGAGGAAGAATTTCTGCCGCCAGCCTTGCTCCTGCCTTTTCGTGGGAAATTCCTTTCTCATACTGATCTGCTCTTCCCAGATCATGCAGAAAGGCTACACCGTAAATAATATCCTTGGAAACCGGCAGACCTCTCTCCAATACCATCACGTAGCAAATTCTCGCAACAGAAAGAAAATGTTCCATATTGTGGCCGCAGAACGCACGGTCTTGTTCCAACTTCTGCAGTTTTTCATATGTTTTCTGATAGGCTGTATTCCCAATAATTTTCTGGAATCGTTCCACTGTTTAATCCCTCTGTAATTCCTTCTGAAAAGACAACGTTCCGCATATCACAATCACATCGTCCTCTTCTGCTTGTTGCCGCACTTCCTTCAAACAAGTATGCAGTCGCTTCCGAGCCTCCACATGGTTATGGTATTTTTCAATACATCCTGCCAGCTGTCTGCTGGACAAGGCCCTCGGATTATGCGGCTCCACCGTATAAACCTTCCATGCAGACGGCATCAGTATCCGCATCATCTGATCATAATCCTTGTCTGATAATACTCCTATTATATAAATGATTCTTCGATTTGTAAAATTTTTTTGAAGAAACTGTGCAAGACTTCTGGCTCCGTCCGGATTATGCGCACCATCACAGATAATTGCAGGACGCTTTGAAAGAAGCTCTATCCGCCCGCGCCAGACTGTATTTTGAAACCCCTTTTCTGTTTCAAACTCACCGATACAATACGTTGTTCCAATTACATCTAAAACTTCCAAAGCCGTGGCAGCATTTTGAATCTGGTGTCTTCCCAACAAAGGGATTTGAATTTTTTCATACCGTTTGCCTTTTCTGCTTCGGTAACGAAAACTCTGACCTTCCAAGGATTCTTCCAAAATTCTAATTGCATCCTGATTCACAAAAACAATCTTGCAATGCTTTTCCCGGGCTGCACTCTCAATCACAGCATTCACTTCCGGTACATTGTTGTAGGAAACCACCGGACAGTCCTCTTTGATAATTCCGGCTTTCTCTGCGGCAATTTTCTCCAGCGTATCCCCCAAATACTGAGTATGATCCATCCCAATTGATGCGATTACCGTACAAATCGGCCGTTTTACTACATTCGTGGCATCCAGCCTTCCTCCCATGCCAGTTTCCAACAAAACTACATCTACTTTTTTATCGAGAAAATAAAGAAAACAGAGCGCAGTCTCAATCTCGAATATGGTCGGATGCTGCCTTCCATCCCGAACCATCTCCTCACATACATTCTTTATTTTTTCCATATAAAAGCAAAGATCTTGTTTGGAAATATTTTCCTCGTTAATACGAAAACGTTCTTCATAGGAAAAGGAGGCAGGGGAGACATATCTCCCTGCCCGATAACCACTCTCACGAAAAACGCCTGCTAAAAATGCAAGAACGGACCCTTTTCCATTGGTTCCCGCAATATGAATCACCCGAAGCCGATCCTGTGGATTTTCAAGACGCCTTAACAACTCCCGGATATTCTCAAGCCCCAGGACACTTCCAAATTTATTGGTATGTTCAATAAAATACATTGCTTCTCTGTAATTCATCACTGCCTCCGTACATTCTTCTTTTTTATTCCTTGGAAAGGAATGCCTCCTTGATGACCTGATTCATGTTTTTTACATAGACAATCTGCAGACCCTCTGCAACTTCCTCATCAAATTCCCGGACATCCCGTTCATTGCTTTTCGGCACGATAACTTTTGTAATTCCCAATCGCTTGGCTGCCAAAAGCTTCTCCTTTAAGCCTCCGATCGGCAAAACATCGCCTCGAATTGTCACCTCTCCAGTCATAGCCAAGTTTCCATAAACCTTTGTTTTTGTCACTGCGGACAAAACTGCCGTTGTCATGGTAATTCCGGCAGAAGGTCCGTCCTTCGGTACGGCGCCTTCCGGTATATGAATATGAAGATCATGCTTATCAAAAAAATCACTTTTGATCTTATATTTTCTGCTCTGGCTCCGAATATAACTGATTGCTGCCTGTGAGGATTCCTTCATAACATCCCCCAGACATCCGGTCACCTGAACTCTTCCCTTTCCCGGCATAACGTTCACTTCAATTTTTAAAGTAGCTCCTCCCACGGACGTCCAAGCAAGTCCATGTACTATCCCAACCTGATCTCTGAGAGATTCCTTCTCCCACTCATAAACCGGCTTTCCCAGATAATCTCCCACAGCTTTTTTTGTCACTGTCACCTTTCGATGCTTTTTCTGATAAATATCCCTTGCCACTTTTCTTGACACCTGACCGATTCGGCGTTCCAGACTGCGGACTCCCGCCTCCCTTGTATACGCCGTAATTAAAAATTTCAAAGCATCATCTTTCCAAAGAATCTGAGATTCTTTCAAACCATTTGCATCTCTCTGCTTTTGTATCAGATAATTCTTTGCAATATGGAATTTCTCATTTTCTGTATAGCTGGATACCTCAATCAGCTCCATTCGATCAAGAAGCGGTCTCGGGATCGTCGATACATCGTTGGCCGTCGCAACAAACAAAACATCACTTAAATTCAGCGGCACTTCCAGATAATGATCGGTAAAGTGTTCATTTTGTTCTGGATCCAGCACCTCCAGAAGTGCGGATGCCGTATCTCCTCTTTGATCCTTTCCGGTCTTGTCAATTTCATCCAGCAGCATCAGAGGATTTCGAGTTTTCACTCTTTTCAGTGCATCAACAATTCTCCCCGGCATAGCCCCCACATAAGTTTTTCGATGTCCTCGAATTTCCGATTCATCTCGCACGCCGCCTAAAGACAGACGAATATATTTTTTATTGGTTGCCGCCGCAATTGATCTGGCAATGGATGTTTTTCCTGTGCCAGGCGGTCCCACAAGACAGAGAATTGCAGCATCCTTCTTGCCGCTCATGGCTCGGGCTGCAAGATATTCCAGCACTCTCTCCTTGACTTTTTCCAATCCATAATGTTCCTGATCTAAGATTTGCTGTGCATGGTCAAGATCATCAGAATCTTCTGATTTCTCCTCCCACGGCACTTCAAGCATTGTCTCAATATAGGTCCTCAGTACAGAATTTTCCGGCGTCCCGGAGCCCATTGCCTGAAAGCGAGAAATTTCCTTTTTGATTTTATCTTTCACTTCTTTGGATGCCTTTAAAGATTTCAAGCGGCCCATAAACTCCTGGGCTTCATCCTCAATACTGGTTTCTCCCAGTTCCTCCCGGATCACTTTCATTTGCTCCCGCAGCATATATTCACGCTGGTTTTTGTCTACACTTTGCTTTACCTTCTCCTGAATCTGCTGTTTTAAATTCAGAACTTCCTGTTCCTCCTGCAGCAGCACCAGCATACTTTGACATCTCTGTTTTAAATCCATTTCTTCCAGGAGTTTTTGCTTCTCCTGAATGGAAAACGGAATATGCGTTGCCAGTTGATCAATTAAAACTTCCAGATCATTCTGCATTAAAATATAACTCACGATGTTCTGATCTAATTTTCTCCAGGAAGCAGCATAAGTCTCAAAGCTGTCTTTCACCATGCGCAGCATTGCCTCCCGCTCAAAGGCTTCAAATTTCTGCTGCTGCGTATGATTATAAGCCGTTTCCACAAGAAATATCGGCTCTTCCTGACATACCTTTTGAAGTTCCGCCCGAAACAGTCCTTCTGCAAAAATGCGCATAACATTCTGAGGCAGCTTTACAACCTGCTTAATCTTTGCTAACGTTCCCACACGATACAGATCTTCCATTCCAGGATCTTCCATTGTCGGATCCATCTGATTATTCAAAAAAATCATCTGGTCCTTTTGCATCGCATCCTCAATCGCGCGAACGGACTTGTTCCTGGATACATCAAAATGAATCACTGTATTGGGAAATATGTACTGTCCTCTCAGAGGCAGCATAGGTAATATTTTTTCCATTATGACTCTCCCTTGTCTCCCTTCCCACGTAAACAAAAACTGCTTCCGCCACAAGAATCTCTTGTACTAAAGCAGTTTTTATTACAACATTTTAGCTGATTTCTCTACGCAATCTCATGATTGCTCTTTTTTACCCGCTTTTTGGTTCCAGATGATTTTACTTTCTGTCCTGAACGCTCTGTACAAGGCTCCTCATTTCCATCCACGACGCCTTTTGTAATCTTGCATACGGATACGTCTGCTTCCGAAGGAATTTCATACATCAAATCCATAATCACCTGTTCCATAATTGCCCGCAATCCTCTGGCTCCGGTTTTTCTCTCCAAAGCCTTTTTGGCAATTGCCGTTAAGGCTTCCTGTTCAAACTGAAGTTCTACTCCATCCATCTCAAATAATTTCTGATACTGTTTCACCAAAGCACTCTTCGGCTCGCTGAGAATCCGAACCAATGCCTCCTCATCCAGCGGATTTAAGGATACATTCACCGGCACACGCCCGATAAACTCCGGGATCAGACCATATTTTACGAAATCTTCCGGCAGAACCTGACTCAGCAGCGCTCCAAGATCCTTTTCTCGCCCACCGACAACCTCAGCGCCGAATCCAATGGATTTTTTACCGATTCTGGACTCAATAATTTTTTCCAAACCATCAAAAGCACCGCCGCAAATAAATAGAATATTACTTGTATCAATCTGAATAAATTCCTGATGAGGATGCTTTCTTCCGCCCTGCGGAGGAACAGATGCCACAGTTCCCTCAATAATCTTCAGCAATGCCTGCTGAACACCTTCTCCGGAAACATCCCTAGTAATGGATGTATTTTCAGATTTTCTTGTGATTTTATCAATCTCATCAATGTAGATGATGCCACACTGTGCACGGTCAATATCGTAATCCGCCGCCTGAATAATTTTCAAAAGAATGTTTTCCACATCCTCTCCCACATATCCCGCTTCTGTCAACGCGGTTGCATCCGCAATAGCAAACGGCACATTTAATATTTTAGCCAGCGTCTGAGCAAGTAAGGTTTTTCCAGATCCTGTCGGTCCAAGCATCAAAATATTGCTCTTTTGCAGCTCGACATCCGACTCTTCTCCCATCAAAACTCTTTTGTAATGATTGTATACAGCCACAGATAAGACCTTTTTCGCCTGATCCTGGCCAATGACATATTCGTCTAAAAATTCTTTGATCTCTTTTGGTTTCCGGAGATTGATCTCTCCTTCCTCCATGTACTGTTCAAATTCTTCCTCAATAATCTCTGAACAAATATCAATACATTCATCGCAGATATAAACGCCCTTAGCTTTTGGTCCTGCGATCAGTTTCCGTACCTGATCCTGAGTTTTATTACAAAAAGAACATCTTAATATCTTTTTTTCGTCATTATAACCTGCCACCAGATCACCCCTATCTTTTCCCTATGATTGTCTCTTCTCCATCACTTTATCAATCAAGCCATATTTCAATGCTTCCTGTGAGGTGAGCCAGTTATCCCGCTCTGTATCTCTGGCAATCGTTTCATATGACTGTCCGGTATTCTCACTCAAAATCGTATTCAGACGTTTCTTTGTTCTGAGAATATGTTCTGCCGCAATCTCAATTTCCGTTGCCTGTCCCTGAGCGCCGCCAGATGGCTGATGGATCATAATTTCCGCATTAGGCAGAGCCATTCTCTTGCCTTTGGTCCCTCCTGCCAGCAGAAAAGCCCCCATACTTGCAGCCATTCCCATACAAATTGTGGACACATCACATTTTACATATTGCATTGTATCATAAATTGCCATGCCGGCTGTCACAGAGCCGCCGGGGCTGTTGATGTACAAATTAATGTCTTTTTCCGGGTCTTCAGATTCTAAAAACAGAATCTGTGAAACCACCAATCCGGCTGTGACATCATTTACTTCTTCTCCCAGAAAAATAATTCTTTCTTTTAACAGACGGGAATAAATATCATAGGACCGTTCCCCTCTGCTTGTTTGTTCAATGACATAAGGTATTACACTCATCCCTGTATCCTCCTATACAAATCATAGGCAATCAAATTTCTTATTTTGCCTCGCTTACAAGGAAATCAACGGCTTTCTGAACTGCAATGTCACTCATCATCTGTTCTTTCTGAGCTCCCTGAACCATCTGTTCTAACTGCTCTGTTTCCATCTGATACATAGATGCCATTTTTTCCAGCTCTGCCTTAAAGTCGTCTTCACTTGCTTCAATGTTTTCTGCTTTTACAATTGCTTCTAAAACCAGGCGTGTCTCAATTCTTTTCACTGCCTGTGGTTTTAAATCATCCGCGAATTTCTGAGCGTCCATCCCGCTAAACTGCAGATATTGCTCCATAGAAAGTCCCTGATAGCTTAATCTCTGCGCAAATTCGTCTGTCATCTGCTGAATCTGCTCTTCAATCATCGCCTCTGGAATATCCATAGATGCCGCCTCCACTGCCGCGTCTACAATCTTGTTTTCTCTCTCTGTTTTTGCCTGTTCTTTCTTTTCCCCGCGAATCTTTTCTTTGATGCTTTCTTTATACTCTTCTAATGTATCATATTCAGACACCTCAGATGCAAACTCATCATCCAATTCCGGAAGTTCTTTCTCTTTGATTCCCTTGATTTTCACCTCAAAGACAGCTTCTTTTCCAGCCAAGTCAGCCGCATGATATTCTTCCGGGAAGGTTACGTTAATTGCTGTTTCCTCTTCCAGATTCTTTCCGATTAACTGCTCTTCAAATCCAGGAATAAACGCACCGGACCCAATCACCAAAGTCTGATCCTCGGCTGTTCCTCCATCGAATTTTACTCCGTCTACAGATCCGGAATAATCAATGGTCAGAATATCACCGTCTTTTACCGGACGCTCGTCAATGGTAATCTCTCTTGCATTCTGCTCCTGAACCTTCTTTAATTCTTCCTCAATTTCTTCTTTCTTTACAGTCACCCTTGTTTTAGGAACTTCAATTCCTTTGTATTCTCCCAATGTAACTTCTGGTTTTACCGCAAGCTCCGCTGTAAAAATAAAAGGTTTCCCTTTCTCCAGCTGTACAACATCAATTTCCGGTCTGGAAACAATCTCAAGGTCACTGTCTTTCATCGCTTCCGCATATGCATCCGGAATCAAAAGATTGGCTGCATCTTCATAAAAAATCTCAACACCGTATTCTTTTGCAATCAACTGGAACGGAACTTTCCCTTTTCGGAACCCCGGAACGTTAAACTGCCCTTTTTTCTTATTAAATGCCTGCTTGATCGCGTCATCTAATTTGGCTGCATCGACTTCAACTGTCACTTTCACCATATTATGCTCTAAGTTCTCCACTTGCAAACTCATCTGTATAAATCCTCCTAAATATTATTATCATTTTGTAATTCCACAAACATTCACCTATTATAGCATAAGCCTAGCTTTTTACACAAGCTTCTTTATCTATTTTTCACTTTTTTCTTTATATATATAGGCATTGGACGTTCGCAGAACCCTCGGAGCCTTGCTGACAATGCTTACTTTAAACGTATCTCCATCTTTCAAGTCCTCCTTGGAAACTTCCAACAGGTGTTCATTATGGTAGGTTGTATTGATCTTAAGATCATCTACAAAGACCTGGCAGAAATTCGTAAAATTGTTTCCGACAATAAACACACTATTTTCTGTTTCATAAGCTTTCGTTACCTCCAGATCTCGAATGCCAAACGTAAGATTTGTGGCCTGAAATGGATTTTTCTGATTCCAGACATACTGTTTCCCATACAGCATATCGTATTGAAGCTCTTTCATATCTTTCTGATAATTTTTTGTCCCTTTTCTCGTCTGATGAAAGGCATGCAGAATTCCTGTATGGATATTACATTTGTTCAAAACCTCTGATCCGAGATCATACGCCTCAATTACACAGTCCTTCTTTTTTAATCCCATATTATCCCACATAAAGTAACTTGTCTCGTATTTGTTGCCGTAAGTCAAGTCCTCATCCTCAATTTCCAGACTTGGAAGATGATCTCCATACATACAAAGTATCGTATCTTCTCCTCGTTTTTCCAGTGTTTTCACCAAACGACCCACAAACTGATCCATCTGGTACACCTGATTGGCATAGTACGTATACTTATTTCGCAGCGCCTCATCCTCAATACCACTGACTGTAATTTCCGGATTTTCAATCACTTCTTTGGTCGGATAGTCTCCATGCCCCTGTACCGAAATACAATATACGTAATCCTGACCCTTCGTAGAATCTAAGCTATCTGTAATACAATCTGTCAAAATCGAGTCCTTTGCCCATCCGTTTTCCGTCCATTTTTTTATATTCATCGTTTCTTTGGTGGTAAACGTGTCAAATCCAAGCTGTGAAAATACCAGATCTCTGTCATAAAAGGCTGCGCTGTTATTATGAATGGCATGACTTTTATATCCATATTGTTTTAGTATTGTCGCCATACTCTCCGTGGTTGTATTCTGAAGTACCGTTTTATAAGGATACTCTGCCGCTCCAAAATGATCCAAATTCATTCCTGTAATCAGCTCAAACTCTGAATTGGCGGTTCCTGCTCCGTAAGACGGCATCGACAACTGCCCGGAAGAATACTGCTTCATATATTTATGGAAGTTTTCCAATGGATCTTTGTTAAATTTGATTCCCTTCACCTGCGTGATATCAAAATGCGATTCCAGCTGAACAAAAATAATATTCGGTGTTTTGACTTTCTTTTTTTTCTTCTTTGCAATCGCATTTTCGGTTCGTTCTTCAATCTTGTCAATTTTCTTCTCAGAATAATCAGACGGCTTATCAATTCCGTTTTTTAATGCCGTAATACTGAAACAATACGGGGTTCCGTAATCACTGAATGCAATACGGATATTGTGGATTTGATCCACCAACATTCCGCTTTTAAATCCATACCCTGTTATTGCCGCAAATACAGCGCAAATAACTGCAACTTTTAAAAAGCCCTTTTTGCGGTCCAGTTGTTCTTCCATCGGCAGATACATGTAGGCAACTACCAAAAGCACCAGAGCTATTAAAATCAAAGCTCCCATGCCCCCGATTTCCAACGGTGTAAAATAATTGGTCATCACGGGAAGCACTGACTTCATCAGGGTAATATCTACATAAGTAAACGGAGTATTTCTGGAACTTAACATCATAAAATTTACAATTCCCACAACACTCCATAATAGGGTCACAATAATATAAGAAAACACCCTGCGCTTCACAATCAAAGTCACAGAATACGTCAAAAAGATAATGAATACACTATACAAAAACATCTTGCTTCGCTGGTCGATAAATCCAACAGCACTCAGTTCGAACGTCTGACGACCCAAAACTTCTAGCACAAACGCCATCATCACAGACAGCACGATGTTGCATGCCAACGGATGTCTGCGAAGTTTCTGAATCACCATCCCCCCTATCTTTTTTGCCGTCATTTGCATATGATTAAAAAAAGTTTTCATAACTTTCTCCTTCATTAAAAAAATTTATCTTTCACTTTACCCAAAGAAAACACTTTAAAACCAGTCTCAAAAACCATATGTATTGAAAATGTCTGTTTTGAGTATCATTTCCGAACCAAAGGATTTATCAACGCACCCGCCAGATGAGATACGCTATACTTCCAACATCATAGTATTATATCATTCCTATTTCAAAGTATCCAGTTTTAACTTCTTAAAAAAGTATTAAGCCTATTTTTTCCAATTTCTATTGATTTTATAAGAGATTTTTTCCTGAAAAATCTCTAATTGACTTCCGTTTCTATCCATGATAAGATTCTATCGTTGGATCTTTCGGGTTTTAAGGATTCAGCAAAATACAGATCAGAAAGGAGTTTCTAACTATTTTAAGCGCCATGCACCTTCCTTACGGATCGGAAACAGCATTTTTGCTGCGGGAAGGTTAACGAGGTGGAAAGTGATCGAAGTTTTCGGCGGATGCTTTCCCGCAGTCCCGGACTGTGTCATATACTGTACAAACCCATGAGCAATCATGTAACAAAGGCAGTATAATCCGGGCAAAACCGCATATGAATAGAAAAACAACCAAAGACGGATTCGGGAGAAAACCATATTTTCCTCCCTTTTCTTTCTTTGCACATTTTTAAGGAGATTTTTATTATGTGTGGAATTATTGGATTTACAGGAAAACTACAGGCGGCAGAGATTTTAGTAGGCGGTTTGGAGCAGCTTGAATATCGCGGATATGACAGCGCCGGAATCGCCGTCAACGAAAATCAGCAGACGAAAATCGTAAAAACAACCGGAAAAGTGGCACAGCTTCGTGAAAAAGTTGCTGCAACAGAAGATCTTGCAGGAACCTGCGGCATCGGACATACCCGCTGGGCAACTCACGGGGGCGTTACCGACACCAATGCTCATCCTCATGTGTCTGGAAACGTAACCTTAATTCATAATGGAATTATTGAAAATTACAAGGAACTGGCGATATCTCTGAAAGAAAAAGGCTACACTGCCATTTCAGAGACAGATACCGAAGTTGCCGCAATGTTAATTGATTCTCTTTATACAGGAGATCCATTTGCCGCATTAAGAGAAGCCGATCAGATTCTTGAGGGCGCTTATGGTTTCTGTGTTATGTTCCAAGATCATCCAGGAGAAATCTACTGTATGCGAAATGCCAGCCCGCTGGTTGCATCTTCTACTGAAGACGGAGCTTTTATCGCATCTGATATGGTTGCTTTATTAAAATATACAAAAGATTATTTTGTAGTACCAGAAGAACATATTGTGGTAATGAAACATGACGGCATTACATTATATACAATGGACGAAAAAATTGAAGCGCCGAAAATGCTTCATGTAGACTGGGATACTACTGCCGCACAGAAAGGCGGATACGCTTATTTTATGCAGAAAGAAATCTATGACCAGCCGGAAGCTCTTCACAATACCGTTATGCCTCGTCTCCATAACGGTCATGCAGATTTCACCGCAGATGGTATTTCCGATGATATTTTCAAAGGTATTGATCGCGTGATTGTCACAGCCTGCGGAACCGCCATGCACTCCGGACTAATCGGAAGACATTTGATTGAGTCCATGCTCCGCATCCCTGTGACGGTAGAGTTATCCTCTGAGTTCCGCTATATGAATCCAATTCTGGATGAAAATACTCTGGTGATTGTAGTCACTCAGTCCGGTGAAACTGCCGACTCCCTTGCCGCATTGCGTCTTGCAAATCAACGGGGCGCAAAAACAATTTCCATCGTAAATGTCAAAGGCTCCAGCATTGCCCGCGAAAGCGATTATGTTCTTTATACCCATGCAGGACCTGAAATTGCCGTTGCAAGTACCAAGGCATTCTCTGTTCAGTGTGCAGGCATGTATTTAATTGCACTGAAACTGGCTGAAATCAACCATATGATGACAGAAAAAGAAATGCAGGAATACTGCAAACACTTCGAGGAAGCCATTGCTACCGTTGAAGAAGTTTTGAAAATGGATGATTACATCAAGTCAATTGCAGAGAAAATCAAAGATACTTTCTCCGCATTCTACCTGGGAAGAAGCTTAGACTTCGGAATTGCCAGCGAAGGCTCTTTAAAACTAAAAGAAATTTCTTATGTGAACTCCGAAGCATACAATGCCGGAGAGTTAAAACACGGTACGATTTCTCTTGTCACAGAAGGAGTTCCGATCATTGCGATCGCAACACAGGATAACGTTCTCTCCAAGCTGATGGCAAACGTAGAAGAAACAAAAGCCCGCGGCGCTCATGTCATTATGGTAACCGATAAGGATATGTCCAAATACGAAGGATTGTATGATGATCTGATCCAGGTTCCAGAAGTGGAAGACCGATTCGGAACCTTCGGTGTTACCGTGGCACTGCAGCTTTTGGCTTACCACGTGACAGTCTTTAGAGGATATGACGTAGATCAGCCAAGAAACCTTGCAAAATCCGTAACTGTAGAATAAAAATCAGAAACTCAAAGACCGTTGTACAGCTTTATCACCTTGTACAACGGTCTTTTTCAGAAAACAGCAATACAGCCGCAAAAACCTTGATTCCTGCGGCTGTATATACATATCTTCCGAAACCAGAATTTCTCTCACTCTATAACAGGCAATTGGTTTTCGGTAAATTTTTATCTTTCCTTATGCGCTCTTACAATAGCCTCTGCCATTTCTCTGATACGTTCTGCCGGAGACGGAGCATTCAAAATTCCAGAGGTTGCCCCGGTTCCATCTGCTCCCAATTTCACTACATTGTAACAATCTTCCGCTGTGCTGACTCCGGAAGCAATCATAACCAAAACCTTTGGATTGACCTCATTTAAAGCCTTCACTGTTTCAACGGTATAGGAGTCATCCGCCACCTGCCCCGTTCCAATCAGATCTGTCGGCTCTGCTAATACAATATCAGGGTCCATACATGCAACAGCTTTTGCCTCCACCGTAGAATCCGCACAGACAACCGTAATCATATCTAATTCTTTTGCACGTTGAATGGCTGCATATAGATCCGTTAAAGTTTTCGGATTTTCTGCATGATTCAAAAACAGCGCTTCCGCTCCTGCCTCTTTTAACGATTCCGGAAGAACATGCCCCATTCCTCTGCCCGGTACCAGCGGATCCATTGACTGAGCACAGACAATAACATGACTTGTATTTTCCTTAATCATACGAATATCCGCATAAGGACAAGTGAAGAAAATTTGGAGCCCCGTATCCTCCGCAACCTGATCTGCAGCTTTTGCAAGCTCCAGACTTTCTTCTCCATATAAATAAGATTTTGGATTGACAATTAAAAATGGTGTTTCTGCTTTTGCCATGACTTTCCTCCTATTCTCCGATTACGATAATTTTACATTTTCTTGTACGCGGACGCGTGCGGTCAAAGTCTGCAAAATAAACATATCCTGTAGTTCCGACTCCCAGTTTTCCGTTCTCCACCTCAAAGGTTTCACTGGATCCCAACAATGTGGACTTCAAATGTGCATCTCCGTTAAACAATGCCGTCCGGTCTCCGCCCGGAAGATATTCCTCGGCATTTGGCCAGCTTTCCACTTCTTTGTAATGTTCCTCCCCCGGATATACATATTGATCTTTCGTTACATGATCCGGAATGATCTTTTCCAGAACATGATTCAGATCTTCCTGAAGAAATTCATCCCCCTGCTCATTATAATCATGACAGAACTCTTCAAAAAATACAGAACAGGTTGTATGCGGAGAAATCACTGTACAAATTCCATTTTGAATTCCACTTTCCTCAATGACTCTTCTGACATCCTTTGTAATATCTGCATAGGTTGGTCTCTCTCCGTGAGATTGAATTTGAATTGTCTCCTTATATACTGCCATCCTTTTCTTCCTCCTATAATTTCTGGAACACTCGAATTGCCCGTTTTACATCTTCTTTTATTGCCTGCGTTGCAGCAATTGCCATAGAATCATAGAAATTTGTCTCATCTTCTTTCCAGAATTCTTTGGATGCCTTTCCACCTGCAACATTCATATAAGTATAATAATTTACCTTGCAAATTCCATTTTCAATTGCAATTGCATAATCTTCATCTGATACTCCGGAACCTCCGTGCATCACCAGAGGCACATTGGCAGCTTCTCGAATTTTTGCCACTCTTGGAAGATCAAGCTTCGGTTCTGTCAGATAAACCCCGTGCGTCGTTCCGAATGCCACCGCCAGACAATCCACTCCGGTAAGCTCTACAAATCTCTTTGCAACTTCCGGATCCGTATAAATATCATCTAAATCTTCATAATCTTCTTTACTGTCCGCAGATGTTCCTTCTCCCTGTACCACTTCTGACGTAAAAATATGCCCAAGCTCTGCTTCTACACTCGCCCCAACCGCATGTGCAATTTTTACAATCTCTTTTGTTTCCCGAGCATTTTCCTCAAAACTTTTCGCAGATGCATCATACATAACTGAGGTAAATCCAAGGCGAAGAGCCTGCACGCATCTCTCAAAACTACTTCCATGATCTAAATGCAAGGCTACCGGAACCTTGGCGCGTTCGGCATAATATTTCATCACAGGCCCGATTTCTTCCAGATCAATTATATCGTCATGACTCTGCGCATGCTGTAAAATCACAGGACAATTCAATTCTTCCGCTGCCTGAATAATTCCCCGGATTGCTTCCAGTGTTGTTCCGTTAAAGGCTCCCACTGCTTTATGTTCAATCTTTGCCTGATCTAACAATTCTTTTAAAGTTACTAACATCTGTTTTCCTCCCGATTGTTTTCACCATTCTCCCTTGTCCGTCAGGACAAGGGAGCTTTTCTTTTTTTCTATAATACGTTTCTTCCGTACATTGCATCCTGTTCTTTTCTCAGCTGATAAATCAGTGTGCTCTTATCCAGTTCAATATCATCGTACGTCAACAGCTGACCCTTCTTTACATCTCTCTTCATTACCGCTTTGTTGGTTACCAGACCAAACGGCACATAGCCTTTCTCATTGGATTCTGCTGCTGTCGCAATGGATCCATGGGTTGTAAATCCTCCGATTCCGTCAATGGTCTGTCCTGCTTTCAGATCAATCTTCGCTCTTGTAATACATTCAGATACCAGTCCATCCATCGGTACGCAGGTAACTTCTCCGTCAATTACCGCTTTTGCTACCGTTAACGGTGTCTCTAAGTTGCACAAATGATATGGACGATACAAGGTCCATAATGGTCCAGGTCCCATGCTATGATATCCCATCTGGTATGCAATCTCTTCATTCGGTGTAGATACTGTTACAAACACTCCCGGTGCAATTCCGTTTACATATTCTACAACTCCGTGCTTATTTAAGATTCCTCCGTCTTTCTTTAATTTCAGAATCTCATTTAATTCCTTCACACCTTCGGTTCCCGGTGCTGTCTTTGGTCCGTGTCCTCCAATCACATCCGGTACCAATCCTGTGTAGTTGGACATTGCTGTCATCTCCACCATTGTCTTTGTTCCGTCTTTAAATGCACATAACATCTTCGGACTCATCACTCGGCGGGTTGCTTCCTCCAGTACCGTATCCGGGTTGCATTCGTAATCAATCTTATTGTTCTTTCCTTTTCCCATAACTTCCACGTTCATTCCCATGGCTTTGGCAAAGCTGTAAAGCTCCATCACAGCTCCCGGCTCATCTCCGGCAGATCCTGTATAAATCACGCCTTCTTTCGCTGCCAGTTTCTTTAAGTATGGTCCAATGACAACATCTGTTTCTACATTCAGCATAACCACATGTTTTTTATTTCTCATGGCATCGGTTGCTACCTTTGCTCCCACATCCGGCACTCCCGTCGCATCAATGGCACACTCTACCAGATTTGCCTGTGATACGAAGTTGGCATCTTCACATGCAACATATTTGCCTGCTTCCATTGCCGCATTGGCATCTTCCAGTGTTTTTGCAATGGCAATATCATCTTCGGAAACTCCTGCGTATTTAAACGCATTGACTGCATTCTCTACTTTGATATCAGATACGATCGCCGGCATCATTCCGTTCATCAGAACCATCTGGGTTACCATTCCCCGCCCCATCTGTCCGGCTCCGACAATTCCGGTTTTAATGATTTTTCCTTCTTCCTGTCTCTTAATTAACTTTTGATCCATGTTTAACATAACAATTTTTCTCCTGTTCCAAAAACAACATTTACACTCTGTTCTTAATAGATTTCAATCAGTTCTCCCGCCTTGAGATCTTCCGGAAGCAACTGATTGCCCTCCAGCATAATGCAACCCGGGCGCTCCGCCTCGTCACCGCCTTTAAAATCAATGGTACAATGACCAAGCTGTTCCAGCGTATGCGGCGCTTCGCTTCCCACTGCGCTGATCTTAAATTCTTTTCCACAGATTTTAAAGGTATCTCCCACTGCCGGAATTTCTTTTAATTCCGCTTTCGTATGAAGTACAGATAATTCTGCCAGCTCCGGTGGAGCATCCTCATTAAAAATGATAATAAAATTCATGTCTTCATCTTCCAGAAACGCCAGTGCATCCGGTCCAAGTCCGACAATCTCAGATTGATATTTCATACAATTCCCTTTC
This sequence comes from uncultured Anaerostipes sp., assembly GCA_905213305.1. Classification (GTDB taxonomy): domain Bacteria; phylum Bacillota; class Clostridia; order Lachnospirales; family Lachnospiraceae; genus Anaerostipes. The sequence continues at coordinate 24,893 of CAJMHU010000010.1, read as the reverse complement.
TATGTCTTCCATTTCTAGTACATTCCAATACTGAACGCAAACGCGATCAACACCGCCAATGGTCCGGTAATCATACGTTCAAATAATACCGCCGGAACACCATACTCAATTGTTTCAGAATCAGCTTCTCCAAGAGATAAACCTACCGGGATAAAATCACATCCAACCTGCGCGTCAATTGCAAACAATGCCGGAAGAGCATATTGAGGCGGAATATTTCCGAGAGCAAACTGTGATCCAAGCAAAGTTCCTACTACCTGTGCAATAACAGCTCCAGGTCCAAGTACCGGAGATAAAATCGGAATACCGCAAACGAAAGCAATGGCAACCATTCCCGGAAGTGTAGAACAGATCGGTGAAATTGTTTTGGCAATTACATTTCCCAATCCACTGGCAGAAATAATACCAAGTAACGTTGCCGTAAATGCCATAAATGGTAAAATAGTACCGACAACCATTTCAATGGTATCACGACCAGCCTGGAAACAGATATTAACCACGCGTCCTACGACCTTACCGATACGAACGACAATATTTTCTTTTTTCCCTTCTCCGGCTTTTGCAATCTCTTCTTTTGCCTGAGCCTTTGATTTTGGTCCTTTGTCTGCAGGTTCTTCCTTTACCTCTGTCTGTGAAGCCGGATTTCCCACTGCCTGCCCGGCATAATCAGACTCAAAAATATCACTTTCTTTCACAGCTGAAACATAAATCTCTTTTGTAATATATTTTGCAAGAGGACCTGCTTTTCCTACCGGTTCAAGGTTTACAGTATAGATTCCTTTCTTCGGATATACGCCACAACGTGCAGTTCCCCCACAGTCAACAACAGCTACCAGAATTTCATCGTCCGGAAGACTTTCTTTAAAGCCGTCCACCGCCTCGGCTCCAGTCATTTCTGCAATTTTCTCCGCAACCGGATGAATCCCTCCACCTGTTACACTTAAAACTTTATTGCACTTTTCTGTTGGTGTAATTGTTAATGGGCCACCCCATCCGCCGCTTCCTGCTTTAATTGTGATTGTTTTATACATACTGCTTCTCCTCCCTTCGACTATTTTTTAGAACTGAATGCCTTGTAAAGTTTTTCACATAAAATACCACGGATTAAAATAACAATAACACCGACAACAAAGTATCTTACCGCCAATCCTCCAATGGAAAGACCAAGTTTTTGAATACCTGTTGCAATCCCCATGTACACGAACAACTCACCGGCATTTGCATGCGGGAAAAGACCTGTAATCGGATGACAGAAAGAAACACTGGCATCATAAAACGCAGCCTTATGTTCTTTTTTCAGGAATCGTCCAAAAGTATACTGCGCCGGGTTTGTCAGGAAAATATCCGCCATTACCGGAAGTAAGGTGTAACGAAGTAATGTATACTTTGTAATCTTTTGGCAAAATCCTTCTACTCTTTCTACTCCAATAAAACCTATCACTGCATTGACCGCCGTCATCAGGCAGATAACCAACGGGATAATTCCGGTTACCCACCCCATAAAGGTTTCTCCACCGGCCTGGAACAGACCGATAAAGCCGTTTGCAACGTTAGAAATAACTTCCATAAATTCATCCTCCTTTTTGTGAATTCTGAAACCATAAACTCTATATAAATGTTCCGCAAAATCCAACAGTTCATCTGCCCGGGCCCTGAACAGATCCCCCTCAGACCTCGCATCCCATATATATCAATTACATTATGCCCGAGGCGCTTCAGCCACCTCTTCGTTTTCCTCCAGAGAAGGCTCCAGGCGCTGAGACAACGCCTCCAATGCATTGAGATATCCTTTGTATTTTTTCTTCTGTTTTTTATCAAAATCTTGCATATCATCTAAAAATTCGTAAATACTGGTTCCAAGGACTTCTTTGCCTAACAATTTTTTTAAAGGTTTAAATTTTGCAAAAAAACTGATTCCCTGCATAATTTCTCCGCCCGTGATAATCCCTTCATGATCACACGCAATCATCACAATATATCCCGCACGAATTCCACCTCGTTTCTGTCCGAATCCGACATTTCCAAACTTATGAACTCTGCGAATTGCTTTTCGATAATTTTGTATTTGCCACATGCCTCCTAATGCCTGCATTACAAACAGTACAAACACAATCAGCAAAATCTTAGAAATTCCACTCATGTCATGTACACTCCTCTCATTTGTTTACTTTATACAAATTAATTATGTGCTTTCAAATCACTTTTGTTACTTGTATTATATACGATTAAATTATGTTCGTCAATATTATTTGATTTTTTCTTTACAACCCTTGAATTTTAGTCATTATTACAATATAATTTGATTAGAAAACAGTTACATTCGTGCTTATACTTTGATTCAAAAAGGAATATGATCCATGAAAAAAAATGAAAATACAGATTCTATGTTGGACCGCATCACCTTAATCGCTAATCTCTATTACAAAGACAAATTATCCCAACAAGAAATCGCAAAAAAATTAAACATCTCAAGACCCTGGGTTTCAAAATTGCTGTCCAGAGCAGAAGAACTCGGTATCGTCAAGATCGAAATTGAGTCTCCGATTCTGGGAAATGCATCCCTGGAGGAGCAGCTGTGCAACAAATATCACCTGAAATATGCCAGTGTCATCGACAACGCGGACACCACTCGAGATTACATTTCCATGTCTGCTGTCAACTATTTTATCTCTCAGGTAAAACCCAATGACAAAATCGGGATTGCATGGGGAAATGCCGTTTCCAGATTTATCCGACATTTACACCCAATGAAATTCCCACATACACAAATTGTGCCTCTGGCCGGCAGCTTCGGTGCCTCCTTTGATACTTTACCCAATTATAATGTCATTCAGTTGGCAAACTTAACCGGCGGAACCTGTCATCTGCTCCATGTCCCTGCCTTTTGTTCTTCCCAGATGGAATACCAGACATTGATCGCAAACCGAAAAGTCTGCGAAACTCTCTCCTTGGCTGAACAATCCGATATCATCGTATCCGGTCTCGGAACTTTCGAAACCTCTTTCCTTACAAGAAATGAAATTCTGTCTCCTGAAGAAACAAAATCTCTGAAGGATGCAGGCGCCATCGGCGATATCGCTCTTCGATTTTTGACAGTACAGGGAGATCCCGTCGAAACCAATCTCACAAAGCGTATCATCCGCGCAGACATTGTAAAGGCATGCAAAAACGCTCGAATCTCTATCGGCATTGCCGAGGGTATTTATAAAAAGGATATTATTCATGCTGTTTTATCCCGTCATTTCATCAACGCCTTTTTTACGAGCAAAGATACTGCCTTAGCGCTGCTTGACTGATCCTGCTTTTCAGCGAATGAATTTCATTCGCTTTTTCCTCCCTCTTTTAAGGTGTTTTTTTACTTTTTTGGTTATTTTTTACATATTTTATGTTCAAAAAAAGAAAAGCGATGTCATTTTATTAAAAATATACACATGCCTGTTCTCTTTTCGTTGTATGCCTTTATAGCAGTTTTTCCGCACACTCATTATTCGTAATCAGCATGTTGATATAACCACCGTTAATTGCTCCTTTCACCGCCTGTACTCGTTCTATCCCACCGGCAATTCCAATTCGATTGCGAACCTTCTTCATCATCTCTCTTTCCATTCCCGCAACCCGTTCATTAAACATCTCAAATTTTTCTGTATTCCCGTGAATGTCAAAAAATTGCAGAGCAACATTTCCTACTACTCCATTTCCTGCAAATTCCTGAACTTCCTCATCTGTGATATATCCTGCATGAATCAAGGTGGAGTCTGTTCCTGTATCATTGGCGCCAATTCCCATAACCAATGTATCCAGCTTCTGAAAATCCTCAAAAATAAAATTTACCGATTTTTCTTTCAGGAAATAATCTTTGATTTTCTTTTCTGAAAAAAGTGCCGGTGCTAAAAACTGAGTATAATTCCCCCCGAATTTATCCGCGAATTCCCGAGCAATCTGATTGCTCTGAACATCCACTCCATTAATATTTCTCGGACTGATTCCTCCAATTACCAGAACAAACATATAGCGATTCTCCTTTGGAAAACCTCTCCTGACCATTGCCACATTATGCAGTGTAAATCCCATCGAAACCCCGATATAATCTCCATCGTGAAAAAATTGAGATAAATAAAGCGCTGCTTTTTCATACATCTTCGTCAGCGACTCTGCATGAGTATCCAAAGAACTGCTTTCTACCACAATCACTTCCTTCAGACCGTATTTTCTCTCCAGGGCTTTCTCCAGTTTCCCATAAGAAAATTGTATCGGATTTACCACTTCTACACGGACAATCCCACTTTCTTTTCCTTTTTGAAGCATACGTGAAATGGTTGCTCTGGAAATCCCAAGATAGTCACTGATTTCTTGTTGCCGCATGTTGTCCTCATAATACAAGCTGCAAACCTTATAAATTAATCTCCAATCATCAACAATCTTTTTCATCCATGATGCCCCTTTCCTCATCTATTTCCGCTTCAACCCTTATGCAACCATCATATACAATCTTTGTATTTGTGGCAATACAATTTCACTGAAATTATGTCGAAGTAACATATTCTTTCATGTATACATTTACATTTGTTCAGAAAATTTGTGAATAATTTGACAGATATTTTTGTCCATCCTGAATATTTTTCCCTTTCTTTGTCCCTTCATTGACTTTTTTCACGGAAATCTATATACTTTTTACAAAACAAACGAAAAAGGAGCTTTCTATGATTGCAGTTATCTTTCAGTTACTCTGGTTATTTTTCTTATACTCATTTCTGGGTTGGGTCTTGGAAGTCATACAGTGTACTTTGTCTCAAAAACGCTTTGTTAACCGCGGATTTGTGAATTGTCCATTTTGCATTTCTTACGGAATTGCCGCTGTCATCATTACCATAAACAGCCATGAAATGTCGTTATTCTGGACATTTCTCGTATCTGTAATTGACGCCACCGTTATTGAATGGATCAGCGGTCATCTGATTGAGCGATACTACCATGAACGTTGGTGGAATTATTCTAAAAATCCTTGGAACCTGGATGGATATATTTGTTTATCACATTCCATCCTATGGGGAATTCTGGGAATGGTTGCCACGCACTTTGGCAATCCTATTTTCCTCACACTCTACCGATTCTTTCCCGGAATTTGGTCAAATATCATTGTTCTTGTGTTATTATTGATTTTAATCATTGATATATTGGCAACTTTGATACTGATTTATGGAAAATCAAATCATAAAGAACGATGGAAACATGCCGATGATCGTTTCTCAAAATTTAGTTTTGTTTTACAAAATTTTATTATTCATCACATTGAGCATCGTCTTGAACGTGCATATCCCCACCGCAAAGTAAAACCACTCCTTTCTTCGGATCAATCCAGGGTCTTTGCCGCCGGATGCTGTTTCTATAAATTATTTCTTCTGTTTTTTATCGGAGCTCTATTGGGAGATATCATCGAAACCATTTTCTGCTATGTGAAAATGGGAATTTGGATGAGTCGCAGCAGCCTTGTATGGGGACCCTTCAGTATCGTCTGGGGCTTTGCATTCGCCGGTGCCACCGCTCTTTTATATCGATATCGGAATCGTTCTGACGTCTTTCTTTTTCTGATCGGTACTTTTCTTGGAGGCGCCTACGAGTATCTTTGCAGCGTCATCGGTGAAATATTTCTGGGAAGAATCTATTGGGATTACAGCAATATTCCATTTAATCTAAACGGACGAATCAACCTTCTATATTGTTTTTTCTGGGGAATCGCCACAGTCGCATGGTTTCGGATTCTCTATCCATTTTTTTCATATCGGATTGAAAAGATCCCCATAAAGCCCGGGAAAATAATTACGTGGTGTCTGTTTATATTCATCGTTTGTAATTTCACGGTTTCTGCTGCTGCAACTGTACGCCAAAGTCAACGGGAACAGGCAATCCCCGCAACACAAACATGGCAGAAATTTATGGATCAACATTATGATGATCAAAAAATGAAACAAATCTATCCTGCATCAAAAACCTCAAAAAGAACAAAGAGGAGCAAGTCCCTCAATCCCTGAGAGACTTGCTCCTCTTCGCGTGCCGATGTGCAGCAACAAAACAACTTTTTCCACGTTCTTTAACCGATCACATCACTCATATCATACATTCCCGCAGGTTTTCCCGCCAAATATAATGCGGCACTGACAGCGCCTTTGGCAAATACGGCTCTGGAATAAGCGGTATGTTTTAATTCAATCACTTCATCCTGACCTGCAAAAATGACTTCATGCTCTCCTACAATCGTTCCGCCTCGGACCGCAGAAATACCAATTTCTTTCTTTGGACGCTGCTCCCGTCTCTGGCTTCGATCATAGACAAATTCATATTCGTTGTTTAACGGCTCGTTTACTGCCTCCGCCAGCGCAAGTGCAGTTCCTGACGGTGCGTCCAGCTTTCTGCGATGATGCTTCTCAACAATATCCACATCAAACCCTGCATCTGCTAACAGTTTTGTCATAGATTTCAAAACTTTAAATAATGTGTTGATCCCCAGTGACATATTGGCAGATCGCAGAACCGCTGTTTTCTTACTGGTTTCAGAAACCTTTTCCAGCTGTTCATCACTCAGTCCGGTGGTACATAATACGACCGGAATCCGGTGTTTTGCTACATAATCAAGCAATCCGTCCACCGCAGGCGCCGCAGAGAAATCAATAATTACATCAATCTCTTCCTTGCAGTCTTCCAAGCAGCTATAAACCGGATAATCGTTGCTTCCGTTGTCTATCCGATCCACACCTGCCGCCATCACCGCATCTTCTGTCTCTTCGATAATTTGAGTAATTACCTGCCCCATGACTCCGTTACAGCCATGCATCATAACTTTTACCATCTTTCGTAACTCCTCTTAAAGAATTTCTGCGTCCTTCATCGCCTGAATCATCTGCTGTGCGTGTGCTTCTTCCATCTCGGTTAACGGACGTCTCACAAGATCTCGGCAATATCCAAGTTCTGAAACTGCACGTTTTGCAGGAATCGGATTTACCTCACAAAACAGCTTATGAATGACGTCCATGTATTTTAATTGAATTTCCAGACTTCCTTTGATGTCGCCCTCTAAAAACTTCATAACCATATCATGCGTCTGTCTCGGAGCCACATTGGACAGTACAGAAATCACGCCCTTTCCTCCCAGAGATAACAACGGAACCACCTGATCGTCATTTCCGGAATAAATATCTAATTCCCCATGAGTGAGAGCAGCAAGATCTGCCACCTGACCAATATTTCCACTGGCTTCTTTTATTGCCACTACATTTTCTACATCTCCGGCAATCTTTGCCGCTGTTTCCGGCAAGATGTTGGTTCCGGTTCTTCCAGGCACATTATACATCACAATCGGAACGTCCACTGCATTTCCGATGGTTGCATAGTATTCTTCTAAACCTTTCTGCGTTGCTTTATTGTAATACGGCGTCACCACAAGAAGCGCATCCGCCCCTGCGTTTTGCGCCCGCTTTCCAAGCTGTAACGCCTCTTCTGTACAATTTGCTCCTGCTCCAGCAATCACCGGCACTCGTTTGTTTACATGAGAAACACAGGCACCAATCACTTCAATTTGTTCGTCATGGCTCATGGTGGAAGCTTCCCCTGAAGTTCCGCAAATTACAATACTGTCTGTTCCATTCTCAATCTGAAAATCAATAAATTTTTCCAGCTGATCATAATCTACGGATAAATCTTCTTTAAACGGCGTAACCAAAGCTACACCCGCACCTGTAAATATTGACATACTATTTTCCTCCTATCATCTTATGTATGATTCAAAAATTGCAGCGTCATTTCTAATTTCTAAGATTCCTTGATTGTACTAATGCAGTACACTGCGTCAATATGTTCAATCAATTCTTCCGGTATTTGTCTCCCAGTCATAAGAATCAACTGATCCTCGCCAATATTCTCAATCATCTCAATTAATTCCTGCACTTTTAACAGCCCCAGATCCAAGAGTCCCAAAATCTCATCTAAAACTACAACATCACACTGTCTGGTGTCAATCACTTTGTGAGCATACTTTAACCCGTTATAAATGAAATGATCTTGTTCCTTCTTCTCTTCTTCGCTTAAATCCTGATACTGTTTGTCGTATTTTTCAAATCGAAACAGCTGAACCTCCGGCTCTAATCGCTTGAAAAATCCCAGCTCTTCTGTTTCCTTTCCTTTCAGGAATTGAACTATAATGACTTGCTTTGCCTGACCGGCCGCTTTCACACATTGGCCAATTGCACACGAGGTCTTGCCTCTGCCCTGACCGCAGTATACTTCCACTCGTCCTTCCATATTCTCACCTCAAAGAATCTTCCTTTTGTAATATTCAAAGACTCACCCCTGAGTCCCGGTGCGAAATCTGCCGTGATAACACGGCAATTGCGCATCATTTTAGGCTATTATATCATTTTTGATATAAGAAATCCAACTTATTCTTCATCCTTTTCATGAAACTCCAGCTTATTCACTGAAACTTCATATGCAACACGGCGAATCACCTGATTTTCACTGATTCGTTTCTGATATTCACGGCTTTGAATCCGTCCGATCAGCTGTATCCTCGATCCAATCTCAAGATTTCCTGCAAATCTCGCATTTCTTCCCCAGCAAATACATGGTATGTAATCAGATTTTCCATACGACCGATTGACCGCCAGCAAGATATCACAGATCTCTCTCCCCAAAGGTGTCATTCGATATACCGGCTGTTTACAGATAAATCCGTCTAAAATAATCTGATTTGGTTTTACATCTTCCATTGTCTCCAGGAATTCAATATCTCTTACAAACACAGATAAAATCAAATGATTGCGATTTTCTTCATGCTTATTAAATGATCGAAACTGACCGCAAGCTTTCACAAGCCTGCCTTTATAATCCTTATTTATATCAATCAGCCGCTCTGATACTAACAATGGTATCTCATCCGTTGCTTCACTTAATCTGTTTACTAAAAGTTTGACTGTATAAAATCCTTCTCCGAAAATCTCGTGGCTATATTCAAAATCGGAACAAATTTGTCCTGCCACCTCCACTTGATTGTGATTGATTCCCTGCTCTGTCATACTCTTTCTCCCTTCTTGTGTCTATTGGTATACTTTACAGAGTATTCCAAAATGACCCCAAATAGAAGAAAAATCCATCGACAAAGTTTTTCGTGTTTTTTCGACTCTCTAAGAGAATTTCGCGCGTTTTCTCATGGTAGGATCCAGAATTTTCTTGCGAATGCGTATGTTTTCCGGTGTAATTTCCAGCAGCTCATCAGTATCAATAAATTCCAATGCCTGTTCCAGACTCAAAATTTTAGGCGGGGATAGTTTCAATGCATCATCAGATCCGGAGGCTCTGGTGTTGGTTAATTTTTTCGCACGACATACGTTGATCTCTATGTCTTCTGCCTTTCCCGTCTGTCCAATCACCATTCCGCCGTATACTTTCTCGCCGGGTCCTACAAACAGTGTTCCTCTCTCCTGTGCATTATACAATCCGTATGTGATCGTCTCTCCTGCCTCATAGGCAATTAAAGAACCCTGTTTCCGATACTGAATATCTCCCTTATACGGTCCGTACCCATCAAACAACGTATTTAAAATACCATTTCCTTTGGTATCCGTTAAAAATTCTCCGCGATAACCAATCAATCCTCTGGACGGAATAGAAAATTCCAGTCTGGAATATCCTCCCGTGGCAGCCGTCATATTTCGCAGCTCACCTTTTCTCTGACTTAATTTCTCGATGACGGAGCCTGTAAATTCTTCAGGAACATCAATCACAGCGATCTCCATCGGTTCCAGTTTCTTGCCATTCTCATCTGTATGATAGAGAACCTCCGCCTTACTTACCGCAAATTCATAACCTTCGCGGCGCATATTTTCAATCAGTACCGATAAATGCAACTCTCCTCGACCGGATACTTTATAACTATCTGTATTTTCAGTCTCTTCTACCCGCAAGCTGACATCCGTATTTAATTCTCGAAACAGCCGCTCTCTGATATGTCGGGATGTAATATATTTTCCTTCCAATCCCGCCAGAGGACTGTCATTGACCATAAACTGCATCGAGATGGTCGGTTCAGAGATCTTTTGAAAAGGAATTGCCTCGGCTCCGTCCGCATCACAAATTGTATCCCCAATGGAAAGATCTGAAATCCCGGAAATCGCAACAATAGACCCGACATTTGCCTCCTTTACATCGACTTTATCCAGACCCTCAAATTCATAAAGCTTTGTAATGCGAACTTTCTCTTTTCTCTCCGGATCATGGGCATTGACCACAACGTATTCTTTATTCACGGCAATGGACCCATTATCAACCTTTCCGATTCCGATTCTTCCAACATATTCATTATAATCAATGGTACTGATCAAAACCTGAAGAGGTTTTTGGGGATCTCCCTGCGGAGCCTCTATGTGATCAATGATTGTTTCAAAAAGAGGTTTCATATCTTTCTTTTCACCATCCAAATCAAGAACAGCAAATCCCTCTTTGGCAGACGCATAAACAAACGGGCAATCCAACTGCTTATCTCCCGCATCCAATTCCATTAAAAGCTCCAGAGTCTCATCCACAACCTCCTCCGGTCTTGCTTCCGGACGGTCTACTTTATTGACACAGACGATCAATGATAAATCCAGCTCCAATGCCTTTTTTAATACAAATTTTGTCTGCGGCATCGGTCCCTCAAAAGCATCCACCACCAATACAACGCCATTAACCATCTTCAGAACACGTTCGACTTCTCCGCCGAAATCCGCATGCCCCGGCGTGTCAATGATATTAATCTTGATTCCATCGTACATAACGCCTGTATTTTTTGAAAGAATTGTAATTCCTCTTTCTTTTTCTATATCGTTTGAGTCCATCACTCTCTCGGCAATTTCCTGATTTTCACGAAAAATGCCGCTTTGTTTTAACATCTCATCTACCAACGTCGTTTTTCCATGATCGACATGGGCAATGATCGCTATATTTCTTACGTCCTCGCGTTTCATATAAGTCCTTCTTTCTTTTGCTTTGTTTCCCAATGGTCCCTGCCACACCCAGGTACGGCAGGATTAACCTTTATATTTTACCACACTCAAAAGAAAGTTGCAATTTTTTCTACTTCGTTCCGAAAATCCGGTCTCCGGCATCTCCAAGTCCAGGAAGAATGTATCCGTGATCATTGAGCTTGCGGTCAATGCTGCCGCAGTAAATCTGAATATCCGGATGTTTCTTTGAGAGCAATTCTACCCCCTCAGGCGCTGCAATAATCGATGCAAATTTAATCTGCTTTGCCCCCTGCTCTTTTACAAAATTCACCGCAGCATCCGCAGAACCTCCAGTGGCAAGCATCGGATCTACAATCAACACCAATCTCTGATCAATATCCTCCGGCAGCTTGCAGTAATATTCTTTTGGTTCCAGCGTTTCCTCATCCCGATACATTCCCACATGTCCAACTTTTGCACTCGGCACCAAGGACAGCATACCGTCAACCATGCCGAGACCTGCACGAAGAATCGGAACAATCGCCAGTTTTTTCCCCCGAATCATTGGAGCTTGCATTTTCTCCATTGGCGTCTCAATCTCCACCAGTTCAGTCTCCAAATCTCTTAAAATTTCATATCCCATCATAGTTGCAATCTCTCCTATCACCGTACGAAACTCTCTTGTTCCGCATTCTTTTCTTCGGATCAGAGAAATCTTATGTAAAATCAAAGGATGCTCAAATACTGTAACATTTTCTCTCATAGCAATACCTCCCGCCATTGTTTCTTTTTTCTTTACTATTTTATCATATTTCTTTGGATTTTGCTCCTATATATGATATATTTCTCTTATGACATAAAGGAGGACAAACATCATGAATTCAATGACATTGATTGATCGTTTATATAAAGAACAGACTCTTTCCCGTGAGGAATTGATCCATCTGCTAAAACACCGAAACAAAGAACAGGCAGAATATATTTCAGATCTTGCACGAACAGAGAGTCAAAAGATTTATGGTACCGGAATCTTCCCGCGCGGTCTGATTGAGTTTACAAATTATTGCAAAAACAACTGTTTTTATTGTGGAATTCAAAGCTGCAATCAAAAAATTCACCGTTACCGTCTGACACAAGAGGAGATTCTCTCTGCCTGCGAAAACGGCTATACTCTCGGCTATCGCAGTTTTGTACTTCAAGGCGGAGAAGATCCGTATTTTGATGACAACCGTATGGTTTCTATCATATCCGCCATTCGCAGCCAGTATCCGGATTGTTCCATCACATTATCTCTCGGAGAGAGAGCCAAAGCAAGTTATCAAAAACTCCGAGACGCCGGAGCAGATCGTTACTTGCTGCGCCATGAAGCAATCTCTCCAGAATTATATCAAAAGCTTCATCCGACCTCTCTTTCTATTGAAAACCGAATTCAGTGTCTGGAAAATTTAAAAGAAATCGGATTTCATGTAGGCACCGGATTTATGGTCGGTGTTCCTTTTCAAACGCTGGAAGACCTGGCAGATGATCTTTTATTCATCAGCCATTTTCATCCGCATATGGTCGGAATCGGACCTTTTGTTCCTCATCACGACACCAGATTCAGAGAATTTCCATCCGGAACCGTGGAACTGACAACGTTTCTGATCAGTATTCTGCGCCTGATGAACCATCATTTTTTACTGCCCTCCACAACAGCTCTCGGAACCATTGATCCGAAAGGACGCGAACAGGGAATCTTAGCAGGCGCCAATGTAGTAATGCCGAACCTCTCTCCTGTCTCTGTACGAAAGAATTATGCCTTATATGATCATAAAATCTGTACCGGAGAGGAAGCGGCAGAATGTGCAGGATGCTTGGAACGACGTCTTCAGAGCATCGGATATCATTTGGAATTCAGCCGAGGCGATTATATAGAATAAAAAGAATTTTCCCGATATCATACACAAATGAAAGAAGCAGGAAACATCATCGTGTGATATGCTCCCTGCTTCTTTCGTTCTTTTTATTCTTCTGAATCATTCTGTAATTGAGAAACACAATACCTCTGCATTCTACCTGTTGTTTTTTTACTGTCTGATATCCTCTTGCCTCAAAAAACGGCTTTGCAGTCATTGACGCATGAACCTAGATCCTCCCCTGAACCCTTTGTTCCAACCGATCACAAAGTTGTGTGGCAATTCCCATCCGCTGATAATCCTTATGAACAAACAGATGATCCAAATAACCTGTATCATCTATATTTCCGAATCCTACAAGAATTCCACCTCTCACAGCAACCAAACTGTAAGTCTCCTGAAAAGATTGATTCCAACGTGCCAGATCCATTTTTTTGGGCGCCCATGCATTCAACTGCGTTTCGGTATAATCTTTTTTATTGATTGTGTGAACGGTATGATAAAAAAGTTCTGCCGTCTTTTCGCAGTCAGATTCCCTGTATTTTCTGATCATTTTTCACCCCCCCTCTAAACAAAATCAGCACAAAAGTCTCATTTCTAAGAACTTTTTGTGCTGATCTCATATCAGATCCTTTGATCCTGTATCTTATCGTCTTCTGCTTTTTAACAGAAATTCCGGAATGGTAATCTTCTGATCTTCTTCCTCGATCACAGGATCCGGTACTTCTGCTGCCGCTGCAGATTCCGCCTGCTGCTGTGTCATAACTTTTCCATTGTGAATCGGCTGTCCGGAAAATGCAGGCGCAGGATTCGTTTTTTTGGTAAAGCCGGTTCTGGAATTGCCGGCAGCATCGGAAGATTTGATCCCCGTCGCAATGATTGTAGCGCTGATTTGATCTCCAAAGTCCGCATTGACAGTTCCGAAAATGACATTGACGTCGTCTCCCGCCTCGTCTTTCAAATATTCCACTGCCTGCTGAGCTTCCAGCATACCTACAGCTCCCGCAAAGTTTACGATTACATCTGTTGCACCAGCAACCGTTGTCTCCAACAGCGGACTTTCCATTGCGGTTTTGATTGCTTCCAGTTCTTCGTCCGCAACGCCCATTCCAATATGAGCAATTCCCTTGTCACGCATTACCGTCTGGATATCTGCAAAATCCACATTAATTAATCCCGGATTGTAAATCATATCCGTAATTCCCTGTACACCCTGCTGCAGAACTTCATCTGCTTTTTTCAGAGCATCCGGAATTGTTGTTCTTTTATCACAGATTTGAAGAAGCTTATCATTTGGAATCACGATCATCGTATCAACCTGATCCTGAAGGCGGGCAATTCCTGACATTGCATTATTCATACGAGGTTTCCCCTCAAAAGAAAACGGCTTGGTCACAACTCCAACAGTTAAAATTCCAAGTCCCTTGGCAATCTCTGCGATGATCGGAGCAGCTCCGGTTCCGGTTCCTCCTCCCATTCCGCAGGTTACGAATACCATATCAGATCCCTGTACCAGCTCTGTAATTTCTTCGCGGTTCTCTTCTACTGCCGCCTCTCCAATCTCCGGTTTTGCTCCGGCTCCGAGTCCCTTTGTCAGTTTTTCTCCAATTTGAATTTTTGTTGTGGCTTTACACAAAGATAAAGCCTGTCTATCTGTATTAACGCCCACAAGCTCCACGCCCTGTACGTTCTCATCCACCATACGGTTTACAGCATTATTTCCTGCTCCCCCGACTCCTATCACTAAAATTCTAGCTTGTGTATTCTCTACACTAGGCATAATTTCAACCACGTCGCTCCTCCTTCATGTCACCTTAACGATAACCCTTAATTCTGTACACTAACTTAATGATACCTTTTTTACTGCTTTTTTTCAACTCTTTTTTGGTCGAAACAGCGTAATTTTCTGGTCTTCATCAAAGTATTTCATGTCAATAGTTCCACTTTTTCCCTTTAACTTTTTCAAAATTCCAGAAAGTTCCGGAATCTTAAGATCAATATCTTTTCGATTGGCAAGATCAATGGTCAGATCTCCGCTCTTCAGCAGCGCATTTCCGTCACTTTCTATATGAATCTGATCAATCGGCAGCTGATATTTATCAATGGTCATTGTCAATTCCAGCAGATAGGAAAAAATCTCTTTCTTCTTTACCGGAATCTTTTCCTGCATAACCAATTCATTATACTTTAAACCAGTCACCCGGGGAACATCATCATACCTTTTCTCATAACTTTCCAGCGCATATCCGTTTTTATCGAAATAGACATATTTTCCATTATATTCAAGGCATCCCGCTCTTTTTTTCTCTTTTATATGAATCCGAATTTTATTGGGACTCATCAACTCTACACTCATAGAATCAATAAATGGCAGCAAATCCGGCGGAGATAATTTGCATCTTATAAAATATGCAACCGAATTGCCTAAATACCCATTTTCCCTCACTGCCTTCTTTGCTTCTGCTTCTGTATAGGAATCCAATCCGTCAATTTTTATTTCCTTGATTTGACAGGTCCCCGCAATGATCAGTACCGCCAGAATCAAACACGCCGCGCCGCCGATCAGGACTTTTTTCACAGGAAAACCCGGCATTTTTCTCTGCCTTTTGTGTTTTTTCATCAAAACAACTTTTTCTTCTTTTTGTTCTTCCATGATACCCCCGGTTCTTCTATAAACGAATTCTTTTGGAAATCGACAATGTCATTCCCATTTCCGCCATAATAACCAAAATAGAGCTTCCCCCGTAACTGATAAACGGAAGAGGAATTCCCGTTGGTGGAATCGTATTGGTCACAACTGCGATATTAATAAACACCTGCACCCCGATATGCGTTAAGAATCCAATGACAATTAATGCGCCAAATAAATCCTCCGAATTCATTGCAATCAGCAACATTCTCCAAATCAATGCCACAAATACCAAAATCAGACAGACCGCTCCGAACAGCCCCAATTCTTCACATATAATTGAAAAAATCATATCGTTATGAGATTCCGGAATGAATCCCATTTTCTGCATACTCTGTCCCAGACCTTTTCCAAAAATTCCACCGGAACCAATCGCATACAGCGCCTGTATCGTCTGAAATCCCTTTTCATGACTTTCTGGATGCAGCCAGATTTGAAGCCGCTCATTTCGATAGCTGTTTGCAGTCACAAGATATAGAACCAGGACGCCCACAGCGCCTCCCGCCATTCCAATCAGCTCTTTTGTCTTTGGACTGACCACAAACACCATCACTCCAATCATCGCACAAAGAACCAGCGCCGTACTTAAATTCTGAGTAACCACCAGACCAATGATCGGAATGCACGGAATCATGACTGCGATGGTATTCTTAAAGGTCCGAATTTTATGTGCGTTTTCTGATAATATGTATGCCAAATAAATCACCAGCAAAATCTTTGCAAACTCCGAAGGCTGAAATTGGAATCCTCCAATGCTGATCCAGCGCACTGCGCCTTTTTTTGCCGCTCCGACAATCAGCACCAGCACCAGCATGGCAATACTGGACCAATAACAGATTTTTGCAACCAGTTTGTTCTTTAAAATTCGATAATCAAAAAATTTACAGAACCCCAACATCAAAACTGCGCCGATCCCCACAGCCACTCCCTGACGAATGAGCCAGTGATATGGATTTCCATAGGTCACTGTACTTTTGTACGAACTTGTACTGAAAATCATGACCATCCCAAAACATATTAAAAATATTACAAGAAACAGCATTGGGTAATCAAAATACCTTTTATTTGCCATATATTTTTCTTTTATGCGATTTGCCACTTCTTACAGCTCCTTTAATTTTTTCACACACTCTTTAAAGACATCTCCACGGACTTCATAATTCGGAAACATTCCCCAGCTCGCACATGCAGGAGATAATAAAACCGCATCTCCATCCTGTGCATGATCTGCCGCATACCGGACTGCATCCTGCATAGAATCTGCATACACAATCTGATCAAACCCATGTTTTCTTGCAGTTTCCGCAATCTTCTCCGCGGTAACTCCCATTAAGATCAATGCTTTTACTTTGCCGTCAAACGCTTCCACCCATTCATCATACGCAGACTTTTTATCATATCCTCCGCCAATCAGCCATGTCGGCCGATCCATTGCCCGGATTCCCCGAATTGCTGCGTCCGGATTCGTTCCCTTAGAATCATTGTAATATGCAACTCCGTTTACGGTATCAACATATTCAATTCTATGAGCAACTCCTCGAAAACGTTTGATTCCTTCCTTAATATAAGGCACCGGCACTCCCATGGCATAAGTAATTGCAATGGCAGCTAAAATATTTTCATAATTATGATCTCCCAGAAGATGAATTTCCTCAAGCGTACAGACCGGAATCTGTGTTCCGTGTTCTTCTACTATAAAGTTGTTCCCGCACAAGGACACTCCATCCTTTATTTTATGATGAAGACTAAAAAATATGACTTTTCCCTTTGCTCTTGCCGCCATATCTCTTGTCATTTCATCCTCATAATTTAACACCATTACCTGCTCTCCGGTCTGATTTTTCCCAATGGATTCTTTGGTTTGCGCATAAATTTCCATCGTCCCATGACGATCCAAATGATCAGGAGTTATATTTAAGACTGCACATACATCCGGGCAGAAATCTACGATGGTTTCCAGTTGAAAACTGCTGATTTCTGCTATAATCACACTGTTCTCTCCCGTATCTAATGCAACACTGGTATATGGAATTCCGATATTTCCCACAACAAAACTTTGATCAAAATATCCCTTTATAATCTCCCCGGTCAGCGCTGTTGTGGTCGTTTTTCCATTGGTTCCCGTAATTGCAGCAATTGTTCCTTTGGATGCATGATAAGCCAGTTCAATTTCGCTCCAGACAGGCTTCTTTTGGTTTTTAAAAAGCTGTGCAATCGGTGCGTTTACTGAAATTCCCGGACTTAATACCAAACAATCAAAAGCATCTGCCACTTTTTCGGTACATGTGCCAAGAACCAGAGGAATTTCCTGATTTTTATATAGTTTCTGATAGATTTCCTGTGGCTTTAAATCCTGATTTCCATCATAGAGACTTACCTCGGCTCCTAATTTCAGCAGAAGATTGACTGAGCCAATTCCGCTTTTTCCTGCTCCTGCCACTAAAAATTTTTTATCTTTCCACATGATTGTTTCTCTCCTTACTAAATCGCAACCAGGCCAATCAGACAACAAACTGCCGTGACAATGGCAAAAATTGCCACAACCTTCGTTTCCGGCCACCCAGACAACTCAAAATGATGGTGGATCGGCGCCATTTTAAATAATCTTTTTCCTCCAGTAGCTTTAAAGTATCCCACTTGAAGCATCACAGATATAACCTCTATCATATAAATAAATGCAACAATCGGAATAAAAAGAGGTAAATGCAGCATCACTGCCGTAGCTGCCACAAAGCCCCCAAGTGCAAGTGATCCCGTATCTCCCATAAACACCCTTGCCGGATATACATTAAATACTAAAAATCCCAATAATGCGCCCACTGTAGCACAGGAAACAGGCCAGATTCCCGGATCATTTCCAGAAACGCCCATTCCCACTGCTGCTACAGTAAAAAAGGTCGCAATCAAAACGGTGACACTGGATGCCAATCCGTCCAATCCGTCGGTAAAATTTGCACCATTTACTGTACCAAGGAGAATTACAAAAATCACGGGTACAAAAAATGACCCCAGATTCAAATAAGCTCCATGGGTAAACGGAATTAGCATCGAGGTTCCTGTCTCTGTATAATTGATCAGATAATAAGCAAAGATTCCTGTCACCAGAATCTGTCCCAGCATTTTCTGCCATGCTCTCAATCCCAAATTTCGTTTCATGACCACTTTGATATAATCATCAATAAATCCAATAAACCCAAATCCCAGCGTCACAAACAAAATCGGAACAACTGCAGGATATTGTCTGACATAAAATAAAGACGCAACCACAATTCCAAGTAAAATAATCAAGCCTCCCATCGTCGGCGTGCCTGATTTTTTCAAATGCGACTCAGGACCTTCTCCACGGATAAATTGACCGAATTTTAATTTATGAAGATATCGAATCATCATCGGACTTAAAATCACGCTGACAAAAAAAGCTATCAATACCGGTTTTACAATACTATAATTCATGCTACCACCTCATTTGTTTTATTCATGTGCGCTACAACCCTTATGCCAAGACTTTGGGGTTTTAACGTCCTGGGTTATTCGCTTTTCTTCTCAACTGTATAATCCTTAGAAATTCCAAGATACGGCAGCGCTACCTGAAATACATTTTTCATCACAGGCGCCGCAATCGTTCCCCCATAATAAGTTCCCTGCGGTTCATCAATCAATACAATTCCCATAACCGTTGGATTCTTTGCTTTGGAAAATCCCAGAAAAGAGGA
The DNA here is from genome assembly GCA_905213305.1 of uncultured Anaerostipes sp. Lineage (GTDB taxonomy): Bacteria > Bacillota > Clostridia > Lachnospirales > Lachnospiraceae > Anaerostipes. Next base: position 5,623 of record CAJMHU010000010.1, on the reverse strand, counting down.
AATATATTTTCCAGTACCCCTTGGAAGTTTTTCACTGGTTGCAGTTTTTCCGCCGATGGAAAATCCTTCAATCTTACAGTTGCGCCCGGATCCTTCGGATACCACGGCTTCCAACAATTCTTTCATTGTCTCGGAGGTTTCTTTTTTAATCACATGATCTTTGGTCTTATATGAAAAAATTTTCTCTTTCTTTCCATCCGAAGATACCGTTTTTACTCCAAAATGCGGAGTAATCAGCTTTCCCCCGTTGACTGCCGCACTGGCAGCACGCAACAGCTGAAGCGGCGTAATCTGAATTGACTGACCAAAAGACATCGTTGCAAGCTCCACTGCCTTGACATTTTTCTTCTGATGCATAATGGAATTGGCTTCCCCCGGAAGATCAATTCCAGTCTTTTCAAACAATCCCAATTTTTTAAAAGTATCATACATGCCATCCACGCCAACCCTCGCTCCGACTTCCATAAAAACCGGATTGCAGGAATTCATAACACCCTCTTTAAAAGTCTCGCTTCCATGCCCTCCTACCTTATGGCAGCGAATTTTTCGATCTTCCACAATTCGGAATCCGGGGCAGTTAAATTGATCGTTTACACGTACCTTTCCAAGCTCTAATCCGGCAGTTGCCGTAACAATTTTAAAAACAGAACCCGGCTCATAGGTATCGTTTAAACAACTATTTCTCCACTTGCGATTTAAATATTCCTGCTGCTTTTTGACACTCTCCTGAGATTGTTTCTGATTTAACTTGAAAGGCTCATTTAAATTATATTCCGGTACATTGACCATCGCATAAATCTCTCCATTTTGCGGATTCATTAAAATCATTGACACCTGTTTGGCTTTCTTCTCTTTTTTTACTTTTAAACAGGCCTGCTGAGCATAGTACTGAAGATTTACATCCAGGGAAGTATATAAATCATTGCCTGCCTCAGGCTCTTCCCGTTCTTCAAATGCACCTTCGATTTCAATGCCGCTTCCGTCAGTCAATGTCAGAATTCTTCCGGATTTTCCCTTCAAATATTTATCATAAGCTACTTCAAGACCAACGATCCCCTGATTATCGCCCCCGGTAAATCCGAGAACTTTTGACGCCAGAGAATCGTACGGATAAACTCTTTTGTAATCTTCATCCACTTTCACTCCATCGAATTCATATGCCCGGATTCGATCTGCAATTTTTTTCTCTACATTGCTTTTTATTTTCTCTCTCACAGAGTTTTTGTAAACTTTTTTACGAATCTGAGCAGAATCCATTCCCAACTCTTCAGATAATACCCGGGAAATTTTATCTTTCTCTTTTGTCTGTGAATAAATAACGGAAATAGAATACACCGCCTTATTGGAAGCAATTTTTACACCATTGCGGTCATAAATAATTCCTCTGGGAGCCTTAATCTCCCGATCTCTTTGATGCAGGTCCCTGGCTAAACTAAGATATTTATCTGCCTGAACAATCATAACATATCCCAGTCGAATCGTCACAACCAAAAACCCGACAAAAAATACCAAAACCATACAAAGAATTCTTTTTTTGCAGACAGTCTTCATGACGTACTCCGTAAATTTCTCTTTGTATAAGATTATGAAAAAATCTGCCTTGTATTACTTTTTGCTGCTTTTTGGCACATTTAATTCCTTCAAAGATCCCTCCAATACATTTTTTGCAATCTCCACAGCCAGTCCGGTATTGGTCTGAGAACTTTTCTGAATTTCATCAATCACCACATATACGACAACCTGCGGATTTTCCACAGGTGCAAATCCGCAGAAAGAGACAATATAAGTTCCGGCGCTTCTTGGAATCTTCTGAGCCGTTCCTGTTTTTCCTCCTGCCGTATAATTTTTCAGCTGTGCTTTGATTCCGGTTCCGGAGTCTACCGTCTCTTTCATATATGCTTTTAATTTATCGGACGTCTCCTTTGAGACTGTCTGTTTTACCAGTGTCGGCTCTACATTTGCTGTGACGTTTCCCTCATCACTTCGCATCTGTTTCACAATATGGGGCTTATAATAATTTCCTCCGTTAATCAGAGAACAAAACGCGCTGCCCAGTTGTATCATCGAACAGTTAAACGACTGTCCAAAGGAACTGGTGGCAAGGTCCGCCGGTTTCATATCTTTGGCATCATGAAGGAGCGATGCCGTCTGTGCCTCGCCCGGCAGATCAATTCCGGTAAAATTTCCAAAGTTAAAGATTTTCTGATACTTTGCAAATACCGTGTTCCCCTCCTTCGCTGCAATCTGCATCAAAGCATCATTGCAAGATAGAGAAATACTCTGTGACAATGTTATGTGTCCATGTCCTTCGCGATGAGAACAATGAATCTTATGAGGTCCCACGATCTGGAACCCATCACAATCGTAGGTTTCATTTCCTTTCAGAATTCCCTCTTCCAGTCCTGCCGCCACCGTAAATGGCTTATAAGTGGAACCAGGTTCAAATGCATCGGACACAATGGGATTTTTCCAAATTTCGTTAAAAGCTTCGGCTCTCTCCTTTTTAGTCATCTTTTGAATCTCACTTTGAGAATATTTTTTCAGCAGGATTTTCTCATCCCTCGGATTCTCCAGATTATAGGAAGTGGAATTTGCCATTGCATAAACTTCTCCGTTGTTAGGGTTCATGACCAGGATACTGCTTCCCTTGCTTCCATATTTCTTTTCAAAGGTTTCCAGCTCTTTTTCTGCCAGTTTTTGAATATTGGAATCAATGGTTGTTACAATGGTTTTTCCGTTTTCCGGCTCCACAATGGAACTATCCTGTTCCAGTTCCTCATTTAAATATTTGTACTTTCTTCCGTCCACACCGGACAGTGTGCTGTTGTAATATTGTTCAATGCCTCCGGTTCCGATCGTACCGTCCGAAACAAACCCGAGAACTTGACTTGCCAGAGATTTGTTTGGATATCTCCTCTTGTATTTTTCAGAAAACACAATTCCCGAAACATTTTCTGCCTGATCACCGGCCAGAAAATCTTTTAAATCAGAAATTTGGCTGTAAGACAATTCTTCCCGATAGAGTGCATAGTAAGAATTTTTATGTCTCTCAATAAATTTTGTGAGATCATTCACATCCAATCCCATATATTTCGTTAAGGCATCCAGTGTCGCTTCCTTTATTGTTTTTGATCTCAAAATGTTTTTGGGCTCCAGCACCAACTGATACATCTTTTGGCTGGTAGCTAGAGTATTGCCGTTTCGATCTAAAATATCCCCTCTTTTATACGGAAGGGTTTCGCTGGTATAATTTTGCTGTGACAAAACCTGCCGCTTATAAATACCATTTTTAAAAACACTGAAATAAACCAGGCGTCCAACCAGACCAATAAAAAGAAGTGCTATGAAGGCAGAGACAGCCACTGCCCGTACCTTCATAGCATGATTTAATCGTTTTATGGGTTTTCTTCTTTTTTTCTTCAAGTAAACCACCTCTTAGTCTGCTTTGGGTATCTTCCCAAACTGGCGCACATATTCTACATTTTTGCTGTCATAATGAATCACATGATTTGTATCCGGTTTCTTCATGCCATATTTCTTTGCCGCTGTTTCAATCGTATTGAGACGAATACTTTGTTCGATTTCCAGATTCAGATCCTCATTCTCTACCTGAAGTGTATTTAACTGTGATTTCGTATCTGTGAGCACCGCACGCTGGTTCAAAAGTTTTGTTCTTTCGGATAAATAAAAGAAACTCATGACTGCGACCACTGCCAGTCCGCCTGCCAAAACACGAAGAAATGCAAAGTCAATAGCCATCGCGCGCTTCTGGTTCTGCTTGGTTTTTGTCGTGGTCTTCGGCGCCGCAGGTCTTGTTCTTGGCTTTTTCTTCCGTACAGGCTCCTCATATGCCGGAATCGAGGACGTTTCTTCCTTTCTTGCTGTATTTCCATAAATTAAATTGTATCGCTCCTGCCTTGACTTGTCCATAAACACTCCCCTTTTTATGCCCTTTCAAATACTCTGAGTTTTGAACTCTTTGCCCTCTTGTTCTCTTTCAGTTCTTCTTCTCCCGGAAGAATCGGTTTCCTTGTTAATTGCTTTCCTTTTGAAATTTTTCCACATACACAGACCGGAAAATTCGGCGGACAGGTACATGGATTCTCATTTCTTTTAAAAGCTCTTTTTACAATGCGATCTTCCAGCGAATGAAATGTGATAATACAGAGCCTTCCCTCCGGCTTTAATAGATCAATCATGGCGTCCAGACTATCCTTCAGCACTTCCAGTTCCCGATTGCATTCAATGCGAAGTGCCTGAAAAGTTCTCTTAGCCGGATGTCCTCCGACCGCTCTTACTTTCATGGGAATGGCTCCCTTTATAATCTCAATCAATTCCCCAGTCGTCTCAATTGGACCCTTCTTTCTTTTATTTACAATATGTTTTGCAATGTTTTTTGCAAACTTTTCTTCCCCGTAATCACGAATGATATGAAACAATTCCATCTCTGAATATTCATTTACAATTGTACGGGCAGTGAGACTTTGCCTTTGGTCCATTCTCATGTCCAGCGCAACGTCTTCCCGGTATGTAAATCCCCGTTCTTTTTCATCCAGCTGAAAAGAAGATACTCCCAGATCTAACAAAATTCCATCCACTTTTTCAATTCCAAGTTCACTCAAAATCCTGGGCATATGAACATAATTATCACGAACAATTGTCACTTTGCTGCCGAATTCTTTTAGCCGCTCTGTGCTTGCCGCAATGGCATCCGCATCCTGATCGATTCCAATGTAGCGCCCTTTCTCTGAAAGACGCCGACAAATGTGGAAAGCATGTCCGCCTCCGCCAAGGGTCCCGTCTACATAAATTCCATCCGGATTGATGTGCAGCTCTTTAATTGTCTCTTCCAGTAAAACGGAAACATGTTCAAAATTCATAAATCACCCTAGATACTTAATCCTAAATCCTGCATATTTGCTGCAATGTCATCCATATCTTCGTAGGAGTTGTTCTCATTCCATTTTTCTTTACTCCAAATCTCAATGCGGTCCAACATTCCAGTCAAGACAACTTCTCTCTCCATACCGGCAAACTCTCTTAAAGTTGCCGGAATCAAAGTTCTTCCCTGTTTGTCCATCTCACACGGGGCTGCCCCCGCCAGAAAAAACCTTGAAAATTTTCTGGCATTTTTATTAATCAGTGGCAAAGTTCCCAGCTTTTTCTGAAATGCCTCCCACTCTCTGGAAGGGAAGACAAACAGGCACCCATCCAATCCCTTCGTCATGACAAATTCCTGCCCCAGGGCTTCCCGGAATCTGGAAGGGATGATCAGCCTGCCTTTTGCATCAATGGTGTGATTAAATTCTCCCATAAACATGGAATCACCTCTTTACTCTTGATGTCAGGTGACACTTTACAACACTTATCCACCACTATCCACCACTTCTAACCACTCATAGGTCTTATTTTATACGATGTAAGGGTAAATTGCAAGAAATAATCCACAATCAAATCTTAGTTTTTTCTTATAAATTTCGACATCTTTCGTGGCGAAATGCTTTCTCACATCTCCTCTTGGAACCATACGCTCCTTCTTCGATTCCGCATTGTTTGGCTTTCTCCAAATATAAATAAGGAGAGAGGTCCTCTCGAATGTAAAACATTCGTCGCACCTCTCTCC